>JBPCOB010000125.1:0-4435 GCA_051000715.1 Mycobacteriales bacterium | reverse complement strand
TTGCCCGGCATGTGCTCGATCCACGCCAACTCGGCCCGTGAAGCGATCACCAAGATGTGCACCCTCCCGCTGCTGGCCGGCGAGAACGTCGGCCACGCGTTCGTCGTACCCACGGTCGCGGCCAGTGTCGACCTGGTCCTGCACACCGCCACCGACCGGCACGGCCACCGCCGGCTCCGGGAGATCGTCGGGGTGCCGGGTCGGGTGGAAGGCGACGTCATCGAGGTCGCGGATCTCTTCACCACCAGGCAGGGGCGGCTGGTGCGCGCCGAGGGCTACCCGCCGCACGTCGAGCGGTACGAGGCGGCCGGCATCGACCTGCCCTCGCTGCTCGGCCAACCCGGCGAGCAGCCGGCCGCCGTGTTCCGGACGGCCGGCTGATGGGCGCGCTGCTCGGCCTGCTCCTCGGCCTCGGCCTGTTCCTCATGTGGCGGTCCGGTCCCCGCCGGCCGCCGCCGCGAACGACCGGTCGGCCGGGATGGCAGGAGCGGACCGGAGAGCTGTTGGCGCAGGCCGGCATCGAGGCGGTCACGCCGGGACAGCTGGCGACGGCGTCGATCGTGCTGGCGGCCACGACGTTCCTGCTCGTCGTGGCGGTGTCGCTGTCGGCGACCATTGCACTGGCGTTCGCGAGCTTCATGTCACTGGCGCCCATGTCACTGGTGCGCTGGCGGCAGCGACAGCGCCGGGCCGAGCTGCGCGAGCTATGGCCCGAGGTGGCGGACAACCTCGCTTCCGGCGTACGGGCGGGACTGTCGCTGCCCGAGGCGCTGGCGCAGGTCGGCGTCCGCGGACCGGAGCCGCTGCGCCGGCCCTTCCAGCGCTTCGGCCAGGACTACCGGGCCACCGGTCGCTTCAACGACTGCCTCGACCGGCTCAAGGCGGGGCTGGCCGACCCGGTGGGGGACCGGATCGTGGAGTCCTTGCGGATGGCCCGCGAGGTGGGTGGCACCGACCTCGGCCGGCTGCTGCGGACGCTGTCCGCCTTCCTGCGGGAAGACGCCCGGACCCGGGCGGAGCTCGAAACGCGCCAAGGTTGGACGGTCAACGCCGCCCGTCTCGCGGTTGCGGCTCCGTGGATCCTGCTGGCCCTGCTCGCGTTGCGGCCGGAAGCTGTGCGCGCCTACAACACCGCCACCGGCGGGCTGGTGCTGCTCTTCGGCGGCGGTGTCTCCGCGGTGGCGTACCGGGTGATGAAGCGGATCGCTCGACTGCCGATCGAGCAGCGGGTGCTGCGGTGACCGGGGCGGGCCTGGCGCTCGGGGCGCTGGCCGGCGGCGGCGCCTGGCTGGCGGTCACCGGCGCGCCGTGGCTCCGGCGGCCATCCCTGGACGACCGGTTGGCGCCGTACCTGCGCGACACCCCGCGGCCGTCCCGGCTGCTGCTCGAGCAGCGCGCGCTGACGCCGTTTCCCACCCTCGAGCGCATTCTCCGCCCGGTGCTGGTCGACCTCACCAGCCTGCTGGACCGGGCGCTGGGTGGCGTTGCCTCCGCCCGTCGCCGCCTCGAGCAGGCCGGCCGGGGCATGACCTTGGAGCAGTTCCGCGCCGAGCAGATCGTCTGGGGTGGCGCCGGCTTGGTGGCCGGGCTGTCATTGGCGCTGCTCAGCCTGGCGCGGGGAGGCGGCACGCCTCCGCTCGCTCTGCTCCTGCTCACGCTGCTGCTTGCGGTCGGCGGGGTGCTGGCGCGGGACCGGTGGCTGTCCCGAGAGGTCGCCCGGCGCCAGGAGCGGATGACGGCCGAGTTCCCCACAGTGGCAGAGCTGCTGGCCCTGGCGGTGGCGGCGGGCGAGGGACCGGCCGGCGCGTTGGAGCGGTTGGTCCGCACCAGCTCGGGCGAGCTCTCCCGCGAGCTGGCGAGGGCGATGGGCGACGTCCGGGCAGGGGCGAGCCTGGTTTCGGCGCTGGAGGCGCTCGCCGCGCGCGGCGCGCTGCCGGCACTGGCCCGCTTCGTCGACGGCGTCGCAATCGCGGTCGAGCGCGGGACGCCGCTGGCCGAGGTGCTGCGCGCCCAGGCGGTCGACGTACGCGAGGCGAGCCGTCGGGCGCTGCTCGAGGCCGGTGGCCGAAAGGAGATCGCCATGATGGTACCGGTCGTTCCTGTGACACTCTTCTGGGCGTTGCGAAACCGGCCGTCTGCCGTCTACCTATAGAAGGAACCCCGGCCCCGCGGTCCTCTTGACAGCCGATAAGGCAAGGTGCAGGCTGCGCTCGAACTGTAGCGGGGCGCGCCTGCTACAGCCCTATGGACAGGAGTGCCCAGTGAAGTGGTCTATCAGACTGCTGGCGGCGATGCTGACTGCGGGAACTGCAGTGGCGATAACGACGCCGGTAGCGTCCGCTGCAACGACCGTGATTGGGTTCGAATCGTTCAATGGACCAATGCTCTTCACACAAAGGATGCCACCGCTCACTATAGGGGTCGCGACCTTCTCCGGGGGACAGATATTGACGAATACCGCCGGCCTGCCGGCAGATGAAACGAGTGTTTATGGCACCGCAGCCTTTTGCGACGGTTGCGGACGAGAGATTGTGATACAGTTTTCGCGTGCAGTGTCCAATGTTGCGTTCTTACTGCTGAATGGCCAGACCTACGACGTGACGTACACGACTGTCGACAACGTCGGTGACCGCCACCGCGTTACCCTGCACTCGAACTCGCAATCCGGCGCGGCTACTGTTAACCTGAGGTCTAGTGGGATTCGTACCGTTGCTGTCTCAAGCAACGCTGACCAGTGGGACTTTTTCATCGACAATGTCTCCTTCCATACAGAAGCAGCATGCACCGTCACTGGCACGGCGCGCGGTGACTTCCTCGTCGGCACTGATCGGGCCGACCGCATCTGCGCCGGCGGCGGCAATGACACCGTAGACGCTCGTGGTGGCGATGATGTTGTGGACGGTGGCGCCGGCAATGACTTCATCATCGGCCGGGCCGGGGCTGACCACCTGTATGGTGGTGCGGGGAACGACGACATCGACGCCCTCGACGGCTCGGGGACCGATGTTGTGGATGGCGGACCTGGATACGACGTCTGCCGCGTAGATCGCGGGGACCGTGTAAGGGGTTGCGAAGTCGTTACTTCTGCGCCTGCCCTGGCCGTCCCCCGTGCTGGGTGAGTTCCGGGTCAGCCGAACTGCGAAAGCGATCCCTAAAACGCTTCCGTAAGGGCGGCCTCCTAGGCCGCCCTTACGGCGTAGCGGCAAGGGCCGGACCAGGCCGCAGGTACGGCTACCGTTGGCCGCATGGGCGATGAGCCGTCAGACCGGCGCGAGGGTGACGTGACCCCGCCCGAGGGCATCGGGGAGCGGCTGACGTGGGGACCGGGTGACGTCGTGGTCACCCCGGCCCCCGCCGCGCCTCCGCCAAGGAGAACGGCTCCGCCCGACTCACCCGTTGTCCCGCCCCGGGTCACATAGTGGTCACAAGCTGCACGATCATGGATGGTACGAGCCGATACACGCCGTCACGCCACACCCGCTCTGACCAGCGGGAACGTCACCACGCGGCACCAGAGATAACGGGCTTACACGGACCTTGCCCGACTTGTAATCGGCAGGTTCCCGGTTCGAATCCGGGCGTCGGCTCCGCCGTTGACCTGCGGCTTTACGCTCCTACGGGCGAGCCCGTGGCTGCCTTTGCTGCCCCTTGTGGGCACGATGTGGGCACACCGCGTCCGCCGGGCAGCACCGAAACGCGAGGGATCGAGGCGGCTCGCCGCTTCGCTGACTCCGCGGCCAGCGCCGGCGCGATGTGCGTGTAGACGTTCATCGTCAAGGTGATCGAGCTGTGCCCGAGCCGCTCCCGCGGTCGACGAGCTGCGCTGCCTCGAGGTCGACGCCGTCTCGCAGCGCGTGGCTGCGGTCATCGGCGGCGTTGCCTACCGGTTCACCGGCTGGGTCAACATCCCGAGTAGGACGGATATGCCTTCAGCTTCAAGCTGAAGTCCGGTGGCTGCACTTCGCCAACGCGGTAATGGCCACGAAGAGGTGAGTTTGGAGTATGACTCGACGCTCAACGCCCTGGCGGGCCACGAACTGTGCACGGCGAAGTCATGGGTCGTGGCGCTAACCGCGACCGGGGGACAGGAGCGGGGGCACCCAACGCTTGAGGGCCAGACGGCGCTGGCAAATGACGTGAAGGTACACCTAGAAGCAAACTGAGCAGAGCAGTCTGCATCATCGCCGTTGCGCAGGAAACTGCGCGGCAGAGTCGCACTGCACCCGATACCGGTTTGCCAGCGCCCTGATCGATGACTCCTGCACCCGCGCGTCCTGGCGAATCGCCGACCGGTGGGGCCAAACCAGACCGCCACAACCGCCGAAAGAGGGGCCAGATCAGACTGCCGCAGCCATCGGTTGCCTATCACGCGGCTTGCTCCCTGGCGGCAAGCCACCCGCAGTAGGTCTCTTGAGGTGTGCGGTGGCCGAGCCGC
>JBPCOB010000124.1:0-12207 GCA_051000715.1 Mycobacteriales bacterium | reverse complement strand
CGGCATGTCCGGCGCCGAGCCCGAGCAGGTCGTCCGGCGCCCGGTGATGCTGCAGCGCTGGTCGACCATGACGTTCCTGCACTGGGCCTACGACCCGGCAATCGTGCGCCCGCTGGTCCCGGCCGAGCTGGCGCTGGACCTCTACGACGACGTCGCCTGGGTCGGACTCACCGCGTTCGAGATGGCCGACGTACGGCTGCCCGGACTGCCCGCGGTGCCCGGGCTGTCGACGTTCCCGGAGACGAACGTTCGGACCTATGTCCGCGGCCCCGACGGGCGGGACGGGCTGTGGTTTCTCTCCCTGGACGCGACCAGCCTGCCCACCGTGCTCGGCGGCCGGGCGGCGTTCGGTGTTCCCTATCACTGGGCCGCGATGTCGGTCGAGCGCGGCGAGACGGTCTGCTACCGCAGCCGCCGCCGATACCGGCCGGCCGCAGGTTCGGATCTGGCCATCGCCCCGGGCACGACGTACGCCAGCACCGAGCTGAGCCGGTTCGACCACTTTCTGACCGGCCGTTGGCGGGCGTACGGCGCGCTCCCCGGGCTGCTCACCCGAACCTCGGTCGAGCACCAGCCATGGCCGTTGCGGCGGGCCGACGTCCGCCGGCTGGACCAGACGCTGACGGCCGTCGCCGGACTCCCGGATCCCACCGGCGAGCCCGTGGTCCATTACTCCCGCGGCGTCGACGTTCGGCTCGCCGCGCCGCGACTGTTCCGCCGCCGGCCACCTACCTCGCCCGCCGTGGGCGGTCGAGCGCCTCGTACGTCGCTCCGGTGACCGCGGCATACAGGCCCTTGTGCCCGAGATCGGTGGCGAGCTCCTGGGGGCTCCACTCCCACGGCGGCGGCGCCACCCCGAGACCCGAGTACAGCGCCCCGTCGCCCACCCAGAGCGCGGCAAAATGGATCGCGTTGCCGCCACCGGGTTGTCCACCCGCTCGCCGATCAGTCCCCGGACCGCACCCATGGCCATCCCGTGTCCCCAGTGCACCCACGGGTTGAGGCTGCGCACCCGGGCGGTGTCGTCCTTGTCGCCGCCGAGTAGCTCTGCGCCGACCTGCCCGGGCACCATGCTGGCCGGCCGGCCGGTCAGCTTGGCCTCCACCGTTTCGCTGAGGGTCATCACCGCCGTGCCGACCAGCCCGGCGATGGCCCCGCGCCGCATGGCCGCTGCTGTGTTGGTCACGGTCAGCCCTCTACCTTCTGCTGGGTGGCGGCGTAGGCGTACTGTAGGAAGTCCGCCGCCGCGATCGCGGTGAACATCGAGGTGGCCAGCCGGGTGGCCCGTGGCGCGAACACTATTCCGTAGGTGAAGCCGGTGGCCACCCACTGGGCCAGGCAGAACGGGCAGGCCAACAGCTCGCCGACCGCCTGCCGCGGGCCGCGCCCGCGGGCTTCCTCCATCACCTCGCCAGAGCTGATGTCCTCGTCGAACTCGGTGAACGGCGCCCGCATGAAGCTCGTCACCTTGTCCTTGGCCAGCAGCCGGGCGAGCTTGTGGATCGCCACCCCCATCAACGCGATGTCGCCGTACGCCACCCGCTCCGGCAGCTTGCGGCCGGTGAGCCGCACCGCCACCGCGAAGGCCACCACGGTGCTCAAGTAGACGGCGCTCAGCGCCGCGTAGGAGCCGACCGGCTTCTCCTCGCTCCGCCCGTACGCCGCCTTCTCGGCCTTGGCCGCCGAGGCCACCTCCTCGACCGCCTGCGCCGGTGCGGAACTGCTGTTGTCGTCGTTCACGGGTTCTCCTCCGACGTCGAAAGTTGTCCGGTGCCCGGGCAGAGCACCGTTAATACCGGCGCCGTCTTACCGAGCGCATTCCTCCGATGACGCTAGCGGCGGCGGCGGACCTTCGACGCGCCGGCCAGACCGGCGAGCAGCCCGCCGGCAACCGTCCACGGCCGGTGCAGGCTGAACGCAAACTGCCAGCTGCGGGGATGCGCCTGCTCGTCGAAGACGCCGTGCGCACCGCAATCGCCCGGGACGGGGTGCCACAGATTGATCGGCGCATCGGGATCACGTGGCTCGTCGGTGAGCTGGGCGGCCTACCCGGTCCGGCCGAGGTAGTGGTCGAGCAGCCCGGGAAAAGTGCGGCTGCCGAGGATCGTGCCGACCGTCGAGCCGGCGACCCAGACCTCGCGGCGGCGGTGGCCGGCGGCCCAGACGACGGCCCGGGCCGCCACCTCCGGCTGGTAGATCGGCGCAACCGGCTGGGCCAGCCGCGGCATCTTGGACGCGACGATCCGGAACTGTGGTGTGTTCATCGCCGGCAGGTGCACGCTGGTCAGCGTCACGTTGCTGCCGTCGTGCAGCAGCTCGGTCCGGACCGAGTCCAGAAACCCCTCCAGGGCGTGCTTCGCGCCGCAGTACGCCGACTGGAGTGGAATGCCGCGGAAGGCCAGCGCCGAGCCGACCTGGATGATGTGGCCGCGATCGCGCGGCTTCATCCGGCGCAGCGCCGCTCGGGTGCCGTGCACGGAACCCAGGTAGACCACCTCGGTGACGCGCTGGAACTCCTCCGGCGTCACCTGGAGGAACGGGCGAAGACGCTGGTCGTCGCGTTGTTGACCCATACGTGGATCGGTCCCCATTGGGCCTCCACCGCCCGGGCGGCGGCCTCGACCTGCTCCGCGTCGGCCACATCGACCTGCAGGGCCAACCCCTGGCCCCCCAATTCCTCGATCTCACCCCGAGTCGCCGCCAGGCCGTCCTCGCCGCGGGCGAGCACCGCGACCTTCGCCCCGGTTGCCGCGAAGGCAAGGGCGGTGGCCCGGCCCACGCCGGCGGTGCCGCCGGTGATGACCACCACCCGCCCCGGTTGGGCTCTCACCTAGTGTCTGCTGATGCGGATCACCGGTTCGGCCGGGTCCGCGGATACCTCGACCTCTCCGCCGATCGGGAACGTCATCATCGGGCTGGTGTGCCCGAAGTCGACGTTGGCGATGACCGGCAGCCCGCGCAGCTCGGGCTTGGCCACCAGGTGCTCGAGGAGCTCGCGGCTCATCCCGGTGGCCCGCTGAAACCGGCCGATCACCATGCCCCGGACGCCGCCGAAGTCCGGCTGCTGCAGCAGCGAGACGAGGTTGCGGTCGACGTGGCGCGGCGCAGACTCGTAGTCGTCCTCGCAGAAGACCACCGCGTCCTCGAGCGACGGCATGTACGGCGTGCCCTGCAGCAGATTGAGGCTGCACAGGTTGCCGCCCACGATCCGCCCCGACGCCATCCCCTCCGAAAGCACCCACCAGCCGTCGTTGGGCTGGGGGTGCCGGTCGTCCTGGTCGGCGTACCAAGCGTCGTCGGTCCAGGTCTCCGCCGGACGCAGTACCAGCGGCTCGTCGGCGAACAGGCATTCGGTGAAGGCGCGCAGCGTGTAGTCGAAGTGGCGCTCCATGCCGAACGACGACCAGTGCGGTCCCGAGTAAGTGACCAGGTCGGCCCGCGCGAGCATGGCCGCCTGCAAAGCGGTGATGTCGGAGTAGCCGCAGAAGACCCTGGGGTTGGCGGCGATCAGCGGCCAGTCCAGATGCGGCAGCAGCTGGTTGCTGTTGAACCCGCCGATGCCCGTCAAGACGCCGGCCACGTCCGGATCGGCGAAGGCAGCGTGCAGGTCGGCCACCCGCGAGTCGATGGAGGCGGAGTCGAACGCGTCCCGCTCTCCAAGGTGCGCACCGAACGTCACCCGCAGGTCCAGCTCGGCGAACCGCCGGTCGACGACGAGCCGGTTCGCCTCGCCGATGACACCCAGCGACATGGAGGGCGCCACGACTCGAACGGTGTCGCCACGACGCAGCTTGGGCGGGACGGTGGGTGGCACGCCGCCCAACGCTACCCAGTCTCTGGAGAAGGCACCGGCGCCACTTCGTCGGCGTTGGGGGACGCTGTCGACTCACCAGCTCCGCAGCCCGGCCCGACGAGAATTGACCGCAAGCTCTTGCGGTCTCCTTACCGGTGGTCGTGCGGTTGCCGTACGACGGACGTGGTCTGCCAGGGTGACCTTCGAGAGGCTGTCGGTAGTCCGGCCGGAGGAGCGCACGGTGTCTCTGCAGCACCTCAGACAGGCCGCCGCCGACGGCGATCGCCCGACGTTGTTCCGATATGTCAGCCTGCACCTCGGCGACGGCAACGAGCAGCAAGGCCGCTCGGAGATCGAGAAGGCATGGGTGCAGGCCCTGACGCCACTGCTCGACCTGCCACCGGTGGATCGCGAGTTCGTGCTCGACACCCTGGCCAACCGGGATCCGGCCACCCTGGCGCACCTGTTCTTCTCCCTGCACTTCCACCTGGTACGCCAATCTGGGGAGTGGATCCATGACGGCAACCTCTGAGGCCGGACGTCAGCTGCGCCCCGGGCTCTGGGAGACGGTCAACGAGCGCTATCCGGGCTCACTGATCACCAAGACCGACTTCGTACCGCTCGCGCCGATGTCCAAGCCGCTCTCGCAGTCACGACTGACCTTCGTCAGCACCGCCGGCGTCCAGCCCAAGGGCACGCTGCCCTTCGACGTCGTCCACCCGGTCGGCGACTACACCTTCCGGCGGGTTCCGTCGACGGCGCGGCCGGCAGATCTGGAGATCCACCAGCTCAAGTACCCAACCGTCGGAGCCAACCGGGACCTGAACGTGATCTTCCCGATCGAGCGGCTCCAGGAGCTGGCGGCCGACCGAGTGATCGGCGAGCTCACGCCGAGCTTCTTCTCCTTCATCGGTTACAACATGGATCCGGAACGGCTGGAGGCCACACTGGCGGAGGACATCGCCGGGGCGGTAGTTGCCGAGCACGCCGACATCGCGCTGCTCGCGCCGGCTTGACCGATCTGCCATCAGAGCATCGCGCTGGTCCAGCGCGCCATCGAACGCCGCGGGATCCCCACCGTGTCCGTCAGCGTCGCCCTCGACGTCACGCGGCACGTCAAGCCGCCGCGCGCGGTCTTCCTCCCATTCATGATGGGTCACCACTTCGGCGTGCCGTTCCACACCGCGCTGCAGCGGCAGATCATTGTCGAAGCGTTGGGACGGCTCCATGAAGCCGAGGGCAGCGGGGACGTCGTTGCCCTCCCCATCACGTGGGCGCAGGCTAGGCGCGAGGGCATCGAGATCGAGAAGAGTCGCCGACCGGCCACGGCCGGCTAGCCGAAGGGAGGGAGCGCTCGGATGCGAGTCGCCGCGGCACAGGCCAGTTCCGTGTGGCTGGACAAGGACGCCACCACGAAGAAGGCCCTGGCTCTTCTCACCGAGGCGGCGCAGCAGGGCGTGGCGCTGCTCGCCTTTCCGGAGACTTTCCTGTCCGGCTACCCCTTCTGGGTGGAACGCACCGACGGCGCCCACTTCAACTCGGCACAGCAGAAGGCCGCGTACGCCGCCTACCTCGAGGCCGCGATCGAGCTCGACGGTCCAGAGCTGCGGCTGATAACCGAAGCCGCCAGCGACCTCGGGGTCTTCACCTACCTGGGCATCACCGAACGCGGTGCCGGGCCCGCCCGCGGCACGGTCTACTGCACGCTCGTCGCAATCGACCCGGCGCGCGGCGTCGTCAGCAGTCACCGCAAGCTCATGCCGACGTACGAGGAGCGGCTGGTGTGGGGCGCCGGCGACGGCCACGGGCTTCGGGTGCACAGCCTCGGCGACATGCGGGTGGGTGGGCTGAACTGCTGGGAGAACTGGATGCCGCAGGCGCGTCACGCCCTCTACGCCGGCGGCGAGGACCTGCACGTCAGCGTCTGGCCCGGCTCACCCCGGCACACCCGCGACCTCACCCGCTTCATCGCGCTGGAAGGCCGGGTGTTCTCCCTGGCGGCCTGCGGACTGCTCCGCTTCGACGATGTCCCAGTCGACTTCCCGCTGTACGAGCTGCTGGAGCAGGCTGCCGAGCGCGACTACTACGACGGGGGCTCTGCCGTCGCCGGACCGTCCGGGGAGTGGCTGGTCGAGCCCGTGGTTGGTGAAGAGCGGCTCGTGGTGGCTGACATCGACCCGGCCGCGGTCAGGCGCGAGCGGCAGAACTTCGACCCGACAGGCCACTACAGCCGCCCCGATGTCTTCGAGGTACGAGTTAACCGCCGCCGGCTCGAGGCGGCCGTCTTCGACCCGTGACTCGGGGCGTCCATCCGGCGGCGAGACGTTAGTTAGGCTCGCTACCTAGCAGACCCTGGTCTTCGGGTGAAGAGGAATCGCCATGCGCAAGCCCCGACACGTCCGACTGACCGAGCCGATGGTGCGGGAGAACGGCGAGCTTCGCCCGGCGTCGTGGCCAGAGGCACTGGACCGCGCGGCCGAAGGCTTCCGAGTCAATACCGGCAACGCCTTCGGCATGTTCAGCTGCTCCAAGGCCACAAACGAGATGAACTACATGGCCCAGAAGTTCACCCGTGCGGTGATGGCGAGCAACAACATCGACAGCTGTAACCGCACTTGACACGCTCCCAGCGTCGTCGGTCTGACGACGGTGTTCGGGGCGGGTGGCGGCACCAGCTCCTACCAGGAGGCTGAGGACACCGACCTCATCGTCCTGTGGGGGTCGAACGCCCGGGACACCCACCCCATCTACTTCCACCATGTCCTGGCCGGTATCCGCAACGGTGCCCGGCTCTACACGGTGGACCCCCGGCGTACGGCCTCGGTCCAGTGGTCCGACGGCTGGCTCGGGCTCGACGTCGGCACCGACATCGCGCTCGCCAACGCCGTGGGCCGGGAGATCCTCGCCGCCGGGCTGGAGAACCGCGACTTCATCGAGCGCGCGACGTCCGGCGTCGAGGAGTACGTGGCCACCGTCGAGCCCTACACGCTGGCGTACGCCGAGCAGGTCACCAAGGTGCCGGCGACCATGATCCGTGAGCTCGCGCACGCGTATGCCCGTGCCGACCGGGCGCAGCTGTGCTGGACGCTGGGAATCACCGAGCACCACAACGCCGCGGACTACGTCTTCGCCCTCATCAACCTGGCGCTGCTGACCGGTCATGTCGGTCGTTACGGCTCGGGTGTCGTTCCGCTGCGTGGCCAGAACAACGTGCAGGGCGGCGGCGACATGGGAGCGATCCCGAAGTCGCTGCCCGGCGGCTACGACCTCGCCGACGACGCGGCGCGGAGCAGGTACGAGCGGGCCTGGGGCGCCACCATCTCGCCGGAGTACGGCTGGCACCTTTCGCAGATGTTCGAGGCGATGGACCGCGGGGAGCTGCGCGCGCTCTACTGCGTCGGCGAGAACCCGGCCGAATCGGAGGCCGACGTCGGCCACGCACGCAAGGTGCTGTCCGAACTGGATCACCTGGTGGTGCAGGACATGTTCCGTACCGCTACGGCGGACCTGGCCGACGTGGTGCTCCCGGCCGCCGCTGACTGGTGCGAGTACGAGGGCACGGTCACCAACAGCGAGCGCCGGGTGCAGCGGGTCCGCAAGGCGCTAGAGCCGCCGGGCCAGGCTCGGCCGGACAGTCTCATCATCTGCGACATCGCGGCCCGGCTCGGTCAGGACTGGGGCCAGCCCAGCGCGGAGCAGGTCTGGGACGAGCTGCGCTCGCTGTCCCTGAAGTGGCACCGCGGGATGAGCTACCGCCGGCTGGACGAGCTGGGTGGGCTGCAGTGGCCGTGCCCGGCCGATGACCATCCAGGCAGCCCGCTGCTGCACGACCGGCTGTGGGAGTCCGACCCGGAGCGTCGCGGCGCACCGGCGCCCTTTACGCCGGTCGAGCACGAGGCGCCGGCCGACGAGCTCACCGACGAGTTCCCGATCCGGCTCACCACCGGCCGGCGGCTGGACTCCTACAACACCGGAGTGCAGTCCGGCGGTTACTCCTCGCCGATGCGGCGCCGCGAGGCGCTGTGCATCGACGCCGAGGACGGGTCCAGGCTGGGGATCGCCGACGGCGAGCGGGTCCGCATCACCTCCCGTCGGGGCTCAGTGGAGGCCCCGGTGCGCTACGACGATTCGCTGCGGCCTGGACTGGCGTTCATCACGCCGCACTTCACCGAGGAGGTGGACACCAACATCCTCACCAGCGACAAGTGGGACGCCAAGTCCGGCACCGCCGGGTTCAAGGCGACGGCGATCCGCATCGACAAGCTCGACGCTGCGGTGGGCCGGGGCCTGCTGCCCGCCGCCGCCGGCCGGTAGCGGAGCGGCGCGCCCGTGGACCTGCGGCTGATGGAGGCCGAGCCCTCCGCCGCGGAGCGGGCGGCCGTGGACGCCGTGGTCGGACCGCCAACCGACACCGACCAGCGCCGCGCTCGTCCGGACGGCCCGCGGGTTCGGGCGCTCCGGCCCATGCTGCTGCCGGCTCTGCACGGCGTACAGGACGAGATGGGCTGGATCAGCCCGGGGGCCCTGAACCACATCTGCCAGCGGTTGGGCGTGCCGCCGGCCGAGGCCTACGGGGTGGCCACCTTCTACGCGATGTTCTCGCTGCAGCCGCGGGCGCCTCGGGTGGCGCACGTCTGCGACGACATCGCTTGCGCACTGGCGGGTGGCGACGCGATCGCCCGTGAGCTGGCCGCGACGCTCGGGCCGGAGGGCTCCGGTACGGCGATCAGCTGGGTGCGCAGTCCCTGCCTGGGACTGTGCGATCGGGCGCCCGCCGTGATGTTCCAGCTGGCCGGTGCCGAGGACTTCTCGCTGGCGCCGGCGACGGCCGAGCGCGTGCGGGCCGGGCTGGCCGGGCCCAGCGGGCCCAGCGGGCCTGGTGGCGGCCGGGCGCTGGCCGCACCTTCGCCCGGTTCGTCCACCCCGCAGACAGCCGACCCGCGCTCCGCCGGCCTGCGGCTGCTCCGTCGAGTCGGCCTGGTCAACCCGGACAGCCTGGACTCCTACCGCGCGCACGGGGGCTATGCGGCGCTGCGTCGCGCGGTCGGGCTCGGTCCGGCCCGGGTGATCGCGGAGGTCACCGACTCGAAGCTGACCGGGCGGGGAGGCGCAGCGTTCCCGACGGGGCTGAAGTGGGACGGCGTCGCCAAGGCGCCGGTCCGGCCGCACTACCTGATCTGCAACGCCGACGAGTCCGAGCCGGGCACGTTCAAGGACCGGGTCTTGATGGAGGACGACCCCTTCGCGCTGCTCGAGGCGATGACGATCGCGGGCTACGCCACCGGCTGTGAACGCGGTTACCTCTACATCCGCGGCGAGTACCCGCTGGCCACCCGCCGGTTGCAGAATGCCATCGCCCAGGCCGGACACCGAGGGCTGCTCGGCGCCGACGTGATGGGTGAGGGCTTCGCCTTCGACATCGAGCTGCGCCGGGGGGCCGGCGCCTACATCTGCGGCGAAGAGACCGCGCTGATGAACTCCCTCGAGGGCTACCGCGGCGAGCCCCGGAACAAGCCGCCGTTCCCGTCCCAGGTCGGGCTCTTCGGCAAGCCCACGGTGATCAACAACGTCGAGACGCTGTACAACGTGCTGGACATCCTGGCCGACGGCGGTCCGGCCTTCGCCGGCGTGGGCTCGGGGCACTCCACCGGCACCAAGATCTTCTGCCTGTCCGGCGCGGTGGCGCGCCCCGGCGTCTACGAGGTCCCCTTCGGAGCCACCCTGCGCGAGCTGCTGGAGCTGGCCGGCGGGACGACCGGCGAGCTACGGGCGGTGCTGCTCGGCGGCGCCGCCGGCAGCTTCGTTCTGCCGGACCAGCTCGACGTACCGCTCACCTTGGCGGGCACCCGCGAGATCGGCGCCTCGATCGGCTCGGGGGTCATCATGGCGTTCGACTCCTCGGCGGACCTGACCGGCACGCTGGGGCGGATCGCCGCCTTCTTCCGGGACGAGTCGTGCGGACAGTGCGTGCCGTGCCGGGTCGGCACGGTGCGGCAGGAGGAGGCGCTGGCCCGGCTGTCCCGCGGTGCTGAGATCGGCTCCCGGCAGCAGGAGCTGGCGCTGCTCGACGACCTGGCCAGCGTGATGCGGGACTCCTCAATCTGCGGCCTGGGACATACCGCTCCGAGCGCCGTGCAGTCGGCGATCGCACTGAACCTGCTGGCGGGGGATGAGAGGGTGCACCGGTGACCACGGTGCTGCTCGGCACGATCCGCCGACTGACGGAGATCACCATCGACGGGGTGGCGGTCCGGGTCCCGGAGGGTTCGACCATCCTGGACGCGCTTCGGGCCGAGGGCGTGGACACCCCCACCCTGTGCTTCTCGGAGAATCTGACGCCGGTCAACGCCTGCCGGGTGTGCGTCGTCGAGGTCGAGGGCTCCCGCACCCTGGTGCCCTCCTGCGCCCGAACCGTCGAGGCCGGCATCGAGGTCCGCACCGACTCGGAGCGGGTGCGGCTCAGCCGCCGGATGGTGCTCGAGCTGCTCGCCTCGTCCGTGGACCTGTCCCAGACCGGTGCCGACGTGACGCGGTGGATGGACGAGTACGGCGTCGACCCGACCCGCTACGGGCCGCCGGCGCCACCGGCCGCCGAGGGCGAGCGGGATCTCCGGCGCGCGGGTCACCACCATCCCACCGACGGCAGCACCGCGGAGACCGTGGCCCAGCCGGTGAAGGTCGACAACACCCTGTACGTGCGCGACTACGGGCGCTGCATCCTGTGCTACAAGTGCGTCCAGGCATGCGGCACCGACGCCCAGAACACCTACGCGATCGCGGTGGCCGGACGCGGCTTCGACGCCCGCATCGCGACCGAGTTCGATGCCGTGCTCCCCGACTCGGCCTGCGTGTTCTGCGGCAACTGCATCGGCGTGTGCCCGACCGGGGCGCTGAAGTCCCTTCGCGAGCAGGAGCTGCGTGAGGCGGGCGAGTGGGACCAGGCGAACGAGACGGTGACCACCACGATCTGCTCGTTCTGCGGCGTCGGCTGCAACCTCGAGCTCCATGTCCAGCACAACCAGATCGTCAACGTCACCTCGCCGATGGATCACAGCGTCACCCACGGCCACCTGTGCATCAAGGGCCGGTTCGGCTTCCAGCACGTGCAGAACCTGCCGGCCGGCGGCTGAGGCCGCCTTTCCCGCTTGCCCCGCCACGCCGAGCGCGCCGAGAGTGCCAGAGTGAAGCCATGTTCCGAGTGGCCGTCATCGGGTCCGGCCCGGCCGGTGTGTACGCGACCGCGGCGCTTATCCAGCACCGGGACGTCGTCGTCGACGTACTCGACCGGTTGCCGGCTCCCTACGGTCTGGTCCGTTACGGCGTCGCCCCCGACCATCCCAAGATCAAGTCGATAAGCACGGCGCTGCAGAAGGTGCTCGAGGATCCGGCCGTGCGCTTTCTCGGAAACGTCGAGGTGGGTACGAAGGTCACGCTCGAGGACCTCCACCGCCACTACGACGCCATCATCTTCGCCAACGGCGCCGCGGTCGACCGGCGGATGGGCATTCCGGGGGAAGACCTGCCGGGCAGCTTCTCGGCCACCGACATGGTCGCGTGGTACTGCGGCCACCCCGACGCCCCGGTCGACCGCTTCACGCTGGAGGCCCGCAGCGTGGCCGTCGTCGGCGTGGGCAACGTGGCGATCGATGTCACCCGAATGCTCGCCAAATCTGCCGACGACCTGCGTACGACGGACCTTCCCGACCGCGTTCTCCAGGTGCTCGACCGCAGCCGGGTGGAGGAGATCCATCTGATCGGCCGGCGGAGCGCGGCCCAGGCGAAGTTCACCACCCAGGAGCTCCGCGAGCTCGGGGAGGTCGCCAACGCCGACGTGCTGGTCGACCCCCGTGAGCTCGAGCTCGACCAGGCAAGCCGGGAAAGGCTGGCCGCCGAGCCGATCCTGCGGCGCAACTTCGCGGTGCTGCAGGGCTGGGCCGAGCGCAACCCCGCCGGCCGCCCCCGGCGCGTGCACGTGCGCTTTCTGCTCCGGCCGGTCGAGGTGCTCGGCAAGGACCGGGTGACCGGGCTGCGGCTGGAACGCACCCGGCTCGACGCCGCCGGCAACGCGACCGGAACCGGCCAGTTCTCCACGATCGACGCGCAGATGGTGCTCCGCGCGGTGGGCTATCGCGGCGTACCGCTGCCGGGGCTGCCCTTCGACGAACCGACCGGGGTCGTTCCCAACGCGGCGGGTCGGGTCCTGCGCGACGGGATGGTCGTCCCGGGCGAGTACGTGGCCGGCTGGATCAAGCGCGGACCGACCGGCGTGATCGGCACCAACAAGCGGGACGCGAACGAGACGGTGGCTGCGCTCCTCGACGATGCGCCCTCCCTTCCGCCGGCGCCGGTCCGCGACCCCGATCGGGTGCTCAGCCTGCTCGCCGACCGCGGCCAGAGGGTCGTCAACTGGCAGG
>JBPCOB010000123.1:0-2818 GCA_051000715.1 Mycobacteriales bacterium | reverse complement strand
GATGTTCCCGACCGCGTCCAGCGCCTTCTGCACGGCGGCGATCTGCTGCAGCACATCGGTGCAGTGCCGGCCGTCGTCGATCATCCGGCTGATCCCCGCCACCTGCCCGGACGCGCGGGCCAGGCGCATCTGCGCCTCGTCGCGCTTGTCCGCCGGCATCATCTCACGGTCGCAGCTCGCCGCAGCGGCCTCGGGAGCGCGCGCCGCCGTGACCGTCTTCGGCCTGGTGGTCATTGTCTCCTCCGAAGCGCCTGGGCGAGCATGTTCCATCAGGGTACGCCCTGGTCGGTGCTACTCCCGGTGAGTATGCCGGCTCTTCGCACGTCGCCGGGGTGACCTCGACGTGCCGTCATTCACGCGGCCCTGGGGCGGGAGACGAGCTGGAAGACCATGTTCGCCTCGGTCCGGTCCAGCGGCAGGTAGCCCACCTCGTCCACGACCAGGACGGCCGGGCGCAGGTAGGCGCCGAGCTGGCGGGGCAACCGGCCGGTGGCCTCGGCCAGCCGCAGTCGCCGGACCACGTCGTCGAGGGTGGAGAAGTAGATCGGGTAGCCGGCCTGGCAGGCGGCGACCGCGAGCGCCACCGCGACATGGGTCTTGCCGACGCCGGGCGGGCCGAGCAGCGCGATGTTGCTGCGGGCCGGGATGAACTCGAGTGCGGCCACGTCGCGGACCTTGCGGGCGTCGAGGTCGGGTTAGAAGGCGAAGTCGAACTCCTCGAGGGTCTTGTGGTGCGGCAGTCCGGAGAGCTTGAGCGCATTGCGGAACCGGCGGCCCTCGCGCAGGCCGAGCTCCTCCTCCAGGATCAGGTCGAGGAAGTCGAGGTAGCCGAGCTGCTCGGCATCCGCGCGGGCGACCAGCTGGGTGACGACCTCGGGCAGGTGGGTGAGCCCCAGCCTGGCCGCGTGCTGCTGGATGCGGGTGGTGATCAGCGCGCTCATCGCCGCACCCCCGCAAAGCCGGCGGCGGCGACGTAGTCCGCCAGTGGCCGGCGGCCGACCGGCACGCCGGCGCCGGCCCGTCGGTGCAGCAGCGCGGCCAGCGTGCCCGCGCCGTTGGCCGCAGCCACATCGCCCTCGACCGGGTCGCGGTGGCCGGTTGGCTCGAGCGTGGTCGCCCGGGTGCGCCGTCCGGCAGCCCGTCCCAGTGCGCCGGGTCGACCACCCAGCTGCCGCGGGTGGCGGCGCGCGGATGACTGCTGAGCAGCCCGCCACCGTCGACGGCCAGCGCGGCGATGGTGACGGTGTCGGCGAAGGCGCGCGGCTGGACCCGCTGTCCCGGCCGCACCCGGCGGGCCGGGACGGAGTAGAGCGAGGCCTCGAAGGAGACCAGCGCGTCCTACCGACCCGGCGCAGGTGGGCATCGGCGACCAGATACGGCAGTGCCGGCAGCGGACCCAGGGCCGCCCGGTCGGTCACCGCCCCGCCGATGACCTGCCCGTGGGTGCGGTGCACGCTGGCTCGTCGACCCGGCAGCCAGGCGGCGAAGGCGTCCTCGACCTCGGCGAGCGAGGCGAAGTCCCGGCCGGCGAGCACGTGGTCCCGCACGATGAGCACCTGGCGCTCCACCCGGCCCTTCCCGGTCGGTCGGTAGGCGGCCAGCACGTCGGGAATGAAGCCGTAGTGGGCCGCGAACGCGGCCGCCTCCGGATGCAGCGGCACGGCTGCTCCGGGGCGACGTGGCGGCGCACGACGGTCTTGGTGCGGTCGTAGACGATCGCCCCCGGCACCCCGCCGAAGTGCGCAAAGGCCCGGCGATGGCAGTCCCAGAAGGTGGTCAGATCGGTGCCGACGCCCTGATGGCGCTTGCCGAGGTCCCCGTGCGACGTCCCTTCACCGGTCACGTCACCGGACGGGTCCTACGGGACACCCTCCCCTCGCTGGGAGGTCACCGTCTCACCGACGTGGCTGGTGCCCGCTGGCGGTTCGGCTACCGGGACCCCTGGCGGCAGCTCGGTGCCGGTCGGCTGGAGCGACCCGGACGCCTCCGCGACTGGCGTTGTTCACCAGCACGTCGACGCGGCCGTGCCGGTCCAGGACCTGCCGCACTTGACGCGGCGCCTGGTCGGAGTCGGTTACGTCCAGCTGGGCGACCTCCACTTCGAAGTCGGCGGCGGTGCCGCGGCCCGTAGTGGTTCGGCCTTGGGTGTGTCGCAGATGGTCGCTACGGCGTGAAGGCCGGGCTGCGGCCAGGCCGAGGGGTGGTGTGCAGGCCCGCTTGGTGGTCCGGTGATCGGAGCAGATCCGTCGTTGCCGGTGAACGGGTCCGTCGCCGAGCTCAACCGCCAGGCCGAACCCGGTCACCGTCGAGATCCTGCATAGGCGCCACAGCCGGGTCACCTGCGGCGCCCGCGCGGGGTCCGTGCCAGCCCGAGGGCGGCGTTGTTCAGGTGGTTGCGGCGGTCCACGCCGGCGGCCCAGGTGCTCACACTGATGGCGCGGCAGCACCGTCTTCAGGGGCTCTGGCATGCGCCCCGCTGTCGTGACGGGGCGGGCTGCCTCCGCGGGCGCTGCACGGGCAGGAGACCTGCGGCTCAGCTCGAGTGGGACGTCGTGGGGTCGGCCTCTGGAGTGCGGTGGGCCGGCTTGTGAGGAGTGGGGGCGAGGTGGAGCTCCGGCAGTCCCACGATGTTGTAGGTCGCGGATGCCAGGCCGATGCCGGCGGCGCCGAGCTCGCCCAGGACTTGCCGGCTGATCAGGTCCTTCACTTCGCGGACCCCTCGGGCGCCGACCAGGAAGCGCAGGGACATCTCGAGCCAGTTGTCGGTCAGCCGCCAGTAGACCGCGGGTTCGAGCGAGGCGTCAGCCAGGGCGTACCG
>JBPCOB010000122.1:0-6748 GCA_051000715.1 Mycobacteriales bacterium | reverse complement strand
CCGCAAGCAGCTCGGCGACGTCGGCGCGAATCATCTCGAGGTCGACGTCGGGATAGTCGGCCGGGAGCGTCGTGACGAGGTCGCCGAAAGTCGCGCTCACCGGTGGGAGCAGCTCCCAAACCCGCGCGCCGACCGTGTTCAGCACGAAGTAGACCTCGTCGACCGTCGAGAAGATCACACCACCCTCGGCGAGGGCGCGGAAGATCACCGCGGGATTCGCGGTCGGCAGTACAGAAGTTGGCTCCACAACGAATCTCCAGAAGGAATGAAATCGAGAGAAAAGAAGGCGAGCGCACGATGGTTGTGCCCGGTTGCCCCGTCAACGCCAACTTCTTTACACGTCGAACGCAAAAAGGGGGCGCCCCGCGGGCGCCCCCTTCGGCTCGGCCGGTCGCGAACGCTACCAGCGGTAGTGCGCGAAGGCCTTGTTCGCCTCGGCCATGCGGTGCGTGTCTTCCTTCTTCTTCACCGCGTTCCCCTCGCCGCGCGAGGCCGCGAGCACCTCCGCCGCGAGCTTCTCCGACATCGACTTCTCGCCGCGGTCGCGGGAGTAGCTGATCAGCCAACGCATGGCGAGCGCCGTGCGCCGGTCCGGGCGCACTTCCACCGGCACCTGATACGTGGCGCCACCGACGCGGCGGCTCTTCACCTCGACGACCGGCTTCAGGTTGTTGAGCGCCGTCTTGAAGACGTTCACCCCCGGCTGCGCGGCACGCGCTTCCACGAGGTCCATCGCGCCGTAGAAGATGCGCTCGGCGGTGGACTTCTTCCCCTGGAGCATCAGCACGTTGATGAACTTCGAAACCGTCTGGCTGTCGTAGCGCGCGTCCGGTAGGACGTTGCGCTTCACTGCACGCTTCCGGCGACTCACTTCTTACCTCCCTTCGTGGCCGCGGCCTGCCCAGCCTTGGGCCGCTTGGTGCCGTACTTCGACCGGCTCTGATTGCGCCCATTGACTCCGGACGCGTCGAGCGTGCCGCGCACGATGTGATAGCGAACGCCGGGCAGATCCTTCACGCGGCCGCCGCGAATGAGCACGATCGAGTGCTCCTGCAGGTTGTGCCCTTCGCCGGGGATGTAAGCGGTGACCTCGAAGCCGTTCGTTAGGCGCACGCGCGCCACCTTGCGCAGCGCCGAGTTGGGCTTCTTGGGGGTGGCGGTGTAGACGCGTGTGCACACCCCGCGCCGCTGGGGCGCGCCCTTCAGAGCCGGCGTCTTGGTCTTCGCCGTCTTCGATTCGCGGCCCTTGCGGACCAGCTGCTGGATCGTGGGCATGAAGGCCTGTCGTCTCCTGTCGGGTCGTACTCGAGAATGCTGCCGTGCGTCCATCCGACCCACGCGGTCGGGCGTGTTGCCCAGCCCGCGAGGAACCCCCGGATCGAGATCGCGGGTGGTCATCAGGCCCTCGCACCAGGCGCTCCCGGAGACCCGGGAACCTCCCCACCGGCAAAGTGCACCGGACGACACGAAGGACGGCCCAGGTCTCCCCGGGCACAAGGGACCACAGTACCCCTGGTCCCGATGGGGGTCAAAGCCAGCGCGGCCCGTCCGGCCGCCCGATCTGTCGCCCCCGCATGCTTACATGACCGGCGACGACGTACCGACTCCGGAGGCACCCCATGGACCTGCAGGCGGCTCGCGAACTCAAGGCTCGGCTGCTCGCCGACGTGTTGACCGCCGGCGGTGCGGAGCAGCCGACGCGGGACTTCGCGGTCGGGATCGCGCCGCGGGCGGACGGCGACTTTGCGGTGGCGATCCGGCTGACCGAGGACGTCGCGGCTCAGGAAGCGCTGACGCGGCTCGCCGTCGACTCGCCGCAGGACATCGACCTGCGCGTCGTCGGCGTGATCCGGCCGCAGACCGCGCCGGGGGTCGCAGACCTGCAGTCCCGCCAGCGCCCGGTCTACCCGGGCGTCTCGGTAGGTCACCCCGACGTGACCGCGGGGACCCTGGGCGGTTTCGTCACCGTGGACGGCGCGCTGCACGCGCTGAGCAACAGCCACGTCCTGGCCAACAGCGGCCAGGCCAGCGTGGGCGACGATGCCCTGCAGCCCGGCGTGGCCGATGGCGGCCAGCGTCCCGACGACGTCATCGGGACGCTGGCCGCCTTCGCCCCGCTGGCCGAGGACCGGCCCAACCTGGTGGACGCAGCGATCGCCGCCCTGGCCGACGGCATCGATGCCGACCCGGCCCGCTATCCCGGCGGCGCCCTGGGCGCGGTTGCCAGCGAGCCGCCGGCCGATGCTCTGGTGCAGAAGGTGGGGCGGACGACCGGGCTGACCGCCGGGCGGGTGACCGCGTTCGAGGTCGATGGGATCACGGTGCAGTACGACGTCGGCGTACTCACCTTCGACAACCAGATCGAGATCGAGGGCGACGGGGACCTGCCGTTCAGCGACGGCGGAGACAGCGGGTCGGTGATCTGGACGACGACCGATCGCTCGCCATTCGGCCTGCTGTTCGCCGGCAGCACCCAGGGCGGCAGCAACGGCCGCGGGCTGACCTACGCCAACCCGCTGGCGGTGGTCCTGACCGAGTTGGGCGCGCAGTGGGCCGGGTCCGACCAGGCGCCCGTCGAGCCCGTGCCGCCGGCCGGCCCGGGCACGTGAGCGATCAGCCGCCGGGCCTGCAGGCGGCCCGAGAGGCCAAGGCCCAACTCGTCGAGGCGCTGCGCGGTGACGAGCGGGTCACCGGCATCGGCATCGCGCCGGACGGCGCCGGCGGATACCAGCTCAAGGTGAACCTCACCAAGCCCGAGCCCGGGCTGGAACTGCCGGCCGAGGTGGCCGGCGTACCGATACGTACCGAGGTGGTCGGCGAGATCCGCCCGCAGCAGCCCTGATCGGCCTCGTATCGTCTCATTCGGGCCGGTTCCGCTCGAGCCACTGGCGGAGGCTGTCGGTCGTCCATGTCGCTATACCGGTACCCAGGAAGTCATTGTCGAGAGTCCAGATACCAGCGTCCAGAACGAGTGCGCAAGCGACCTGTGGCCAATCGTCGGGATCCAGCAACGATCGGGAGCGTGCTTCGTCCTCGACAGGTGCGTAGACGGCCTCTTCGACGAGACCGATGTTGGCGCCGACCGCATCGAGGCAGACCTGCATCAAGAGCGCCTCCTGGTCGGCGGCAAGTTCGTGGCGGCGAGCGAAGGCAGCGATCCGGCGCGGAAGTTCGTGCGTGAACTCACTCCACGCATGGGCGGAGATGAACAGCTCCAGCCGCTGGTCGCTCAGCCGCGCACGCCCGGAGGCACGCAGCAGTTCACCGAGTAGAACGCTGGTGTCGGCCACCAGACGCATCAGCGCCGGCCGGACCCGGCGATCTCGGCGACCAACTCGTCTTCGGTCAGACCCGTCCGCTCCAGGATGTCGTCCACCACGTCGGCGAGAAGCCCGAGTGCGGCGCGACCGGCCGCTCGGTCGGTCGCCACGATCGGTACGAAGAAGCCGATCGGTGTCCCGTGGCGCTCGATGAGGAGTGTTTTCGCCTCCGCTGAGTAGCGTTGTCGCCTGGTTTTTGAAGTCCCGGATACCCACGCGTCGCATCGGCGGGCGCTTGGCTGGCCGAACGCCGCCCACGATCTCGTGCACTCGGCAGCGCGCTGGATGCTCAGGCGCCCGGCCAGCGACTCGAGATCCTTGCCCGTGCCAGGGATGCGTGGCGCGACGCGCCCAACGTCCGTCCGCTGCGAGTGAAGGAGGCGGGATGAGCCACAGGCTGCCTGGCCCGTCAGCGGGCGGCCAGCACCTCGACGTCGTACTGACTGATGGCCGGGTCGGCGGTGACCAGCACCAGTGCGTGCCGCCGGGCCTGCGCCACCAACAGCCGGTCGAACGGATCGCGGTGCAGCGGCGCAAGCGCCGCCACGTCGAGCGCGTCGACGTGGGATACCGGCAACTCGCGCGCCCGCATGGCCGCCATCCGCGACAAGACATAGCTGGTTGGGGGTTCGGGCAACGGCAGCCGGCCCAGCGCATGCTTGATGGCGATCTCCCACGCCGAGGCCGCCGAGACGAGCACATCGACGCCTGGATCGGCGATGCGCTCGAGCACCCTCGGGGACAGCCGGTTCGGAGCAGCGTTCAGCCACAGGAAGACATGCGTGTCGAGCAGGTACCTCACCGCTCGAACGCCGCGATGGTCTCCTCGTCGAGCGGGGCATCGAAGTCATCGGGCACCTCGAAGACCCCCGCGTCCAGCCCGAACCGGCGCGGAGCCGTCACCGGCGGCGGGACAAGGCGGGCTACCTCGGTGCCGCGCCGGGTGATCGAGACCTCCTCGCCCCGCTCCACCGCCTGCAGGAGCCGCGACAGGTGCGTCTTGGCCTCGTGCACACCCACCGACTGAGTCATGGGACTTAGTCTACTCGCAACCTAGTCCGCACAGCGCATCGCCCAACCAGCTCGGCATGTCGTTCTCCGCGGCGGTCAACGACGCACTGACGGCCTGGATGCGGGCCGGCTCCTCGACGCGGGCGCGCTGACCGCCCTGGAACGCGACGATCGCCGGGTGGCCGGACTCATCGAACTCGGCCGGCGCGCCGGCGCCTGCCTGATCCGCGTGACCCCCGTGGTGAGCCAGGTGTCTCGCGACGGCGCTCGACAAGCACGCCTGGCCAGTTGGTTGCCGATGCTCGACGTTCGCCCGACGACGCTGTCCGAGGCCAAGCCGGCCGGCGAGCTGCTGGCAATCTCGGCACCTCGGATGTGGTCGACGCGCGGCTGGCCGCCGAGGCGCTGCCGGGCGATCAGTCCTGACAAGCGACCTCGACGACCTGCGTCACCTTGTCGACCGGTGAGCGGTACCGGCCATCGTCGTCCGCGTGTAGGGCCAGCGGCTGCGTACGACAAAGGCCGGGCCGATCCCCGAAGGGATCGATCCGGCCCAAGTGTCGAACTGCGCGCCGGCTACCGGTACTCGCGCCCGTAGGCGTCGAACTCCTCCAGCGGCACGGCCTGCCCGGCCGCCTGGCCGAACGGGCTGCCGTAGAAGTCCGCCTCGTCGTAGCCGGCCATCGAGTACACCGCGGCCCGCGCCTCCTCGGTCGGCTCGACCCGGATGTTGCGGTACCGGCTGATGCCGGTGCCGGCCGGGATGAGCTTGCCGATGATGACGTTCTCCTTGAGACCGAGCAGCGAATCGCTCTTGGCCTGGATCGCGGCATCGGTGAGCACCCGGGTGGTCTCCTGGAACGACGCCGCGGACAGCCACGACTCGGTGGCCAGCGAGGCCTTCGTGATGCCCATCAGCACGGGACGACCCGAAGCCGGCTCCCCGCCCTCGGAGACGACCCGCCGGTTCTCAGCCTCGAACAGCGCCCGCTCGGCCAGTGCACCGGGGAGGAAGTCCGTCGAGCCGGAGTCGATGACGGTTACCCGCTTGAGCATCTGCCGGATGATCACCTCGATGTGCTTGTCGTGGATCGACACGCCCTGGCTGCGATAGACCGCCTGGACCTCGCGGACCAGGTGCAGCTGCACCTCGCGGGGGCCCATGATCCGCAGCACCTCGTGCGGGTCCACGGCACCCTCGGTCAGCTGCTGGCCAACCTCGACCCGGTCCTCGTCGGCCACCCGCAACCGGGCCCGGCGGCTGATCTTCTCGTAGACGACTTCCTCGCTGCCGTCGTCCGGGACGATGACGATCTTGCGCAGCTTCTCCGCGTCCTCGATGCGGATCCGCCCGGCCACCTCGGCGATCGGCGCCTTGCCCTTGGGCACCCGGGCCTCGAACAGTTCGCCGACCCGGGGCAGACCGTGGGTGATGTCCTCCCCGGCCACCCCGCCGGTGTGGAAGGTGCGCATGGTCAGCTGGGTGCCCGGCTCGCCGATGGACTGCGCGGCGATGATGCCCA
Organism: Mycobacteriales bacterium; assembly: GCA_051000715.1. Lineage (GTDB taxonomy): Bacteria > Actinomycetota > Actinomycetes > JALYNC01 > JALYNC01 > JBPCOB01. The sequence continues at coordinate 894 of JBPCOB010000122.1, read as the reverse complement.
CCGCCTCGCCGACGTCGACCAGCTTGCCGCTGGCCAGCGACCGTCCGTAGCAGGCAGCGCAGGTACCGATCGCGGACTCGCAGGTCAACACGCAACGGACCCGGACCTCGCTGATCCCACCCTCGATCAGGGTGTTGATCAGCACGTCGCCGAGGTCGCTGCCCGCCTTGGCCAGCACGGACCCGTCCTCGGCCGCGACGTCCTGGGCCAACACCCGGGCGTAGACGCTGGTCTCCGCGTGCGGGTCCTTGACCAGTACGCCGTCCGCCCGCCGGGAGCCGATCGGCATCTGGATGGCCCGCTCGGTGCCGCAGTCCTCCTCGCGGATGATCACGTCCTGGGAGACGTCGACCAGCCGCCGGGTGAGGTATCCGGAGTCCGCCGTCCGCAGCGCGGTGTCGGCCAGCCCCTTGCGGGCGCCGTGGGTGGCGATGAAGTACTCCAGCACGGTCAGGCCCTCGCGGAAGTTGGCCTTGATCGGGCGCGGGATGATCTCGCCCTTCGGGTTGGCCACCAGCCCGCGCATCCCCGCGATCTGCCGGATCTGCATCATGTTGCCGCGCGCCCCGGAGTTGACCATGACCCAGACCGGGTTGGTGCGCGGGAAGTTCGCCTCCATCTCGACGGCGACCTCCTTGCTGGCCTTGGTCCAGATCTCGATGAGCTCCTGGCGGCGCTCCTCGTCGGTGATCACACCGCGCAGGTACTGCTTCTCGATCTTGTCGGCGTCCTTCTCGTACCGGTTCAGGATCTGCTGCTTGTTCGGCGGCGTCACGACGTCGTCGATGGCGATGGTCACCCCGGCCCGGGTCGCCCAGTGGAAGCCCGCCGCCTTGAGCGCGTCGAGGGTGGCCGCGACCTGCACCTTGGCGTAGCGCTCGGCCAGGTCGTTGA
>JBPCOB010000121.1:0-16105 GCA_051000715.1 Mycobacteriales bacterium | reverse complement strand
GGTGAGCTGCAGGCGTCACCCGGAGGCCGGGTGGCGGGGGTCACCCCAGGGCCGTTCCCCTCGCCCCGCCGACTGCTGTCATACTGGGGGGAACGTGCTCCGGGGTCGGTGTAACTCCGAACCGGCGGTGACAGTCCGCGACCCGGCCGCAGCCAGCGGCCGGTGGACCCGGTGCCCTTTGTGGGGTTCCCGCGGCGACGCGACAGCGTCGTCCTGGGGGCTCTTCGGGGTCTCCGCGGCGACGCGACAGCGTCGTCGTGGGGATGAATTCCGGGACCGACGGTGAAAGTCCGGACGGGAGGCAGCGCGCGGGCGAACGGTGTCGCGCCGGTTGCCGACGTGCCCTCGGTGGCCGCGGTCTCGCGCCGCCCCGCCCGCCCGCGCCGGCCCACCTCTCCTCCGGTGCCGCCACACTGCGAGGAGGAGCCGGGAGTGTCCCAGCCGTCCGCCGCAGTGGAGCTCGCCGCCGCGCGGCGCGCCTGCGGGCTGGCCACCCGGGCGCTCGGCCGCACCGGCTCGAACCCCGTCGTCGGCGCGGTGATCCTGGACCGGACCGGCACCGAGGTGGGGGCCGGCTGGCACGCCGGACCCGGTACGCCGCACGCCGAGGTGGTCGCGCTCACCGCCGCCGGTACCCGCGCCCGGGGCGGCACCTGCGTCGTCACCCTCGAGCCCTGTCGCCACGTCGGCCGGACCGGCCCGTGCACGACCGCCCTGGTCGGGGCCGGCATCGCCCGGGTGGTCTACGCGGTCGACGACCCCCATCCCGACGCCGCCGGTGGAGCCGAGGTGCTCAAGCAGGCCGGCGTGAACGTCGTCGCCGGCGTACTGGCCGAAGCGGCTGAGCGGGTCAACGAGGTGTGGCTGCACGCCGTCCGGACCGGCCGGCCGTTCGTGACCTGGAAGTACGCCGCCAGCCTGGACGGCCGGGTGGCGGCGGCCGACGGCAGCAGCCGCTGGGTCACCGGGGAAGAGGCGCGCCGGGACGTCCACCGGTTACGGGCGCGCTGCGACGCCGTCGTCGTCGGCGTCGGCACCGTGCTGGCCGACGACCCGGCGCTGACCGTCCGGGACGCCGAGGGGCGGCCGCTCCGGCGCCAGCCGTTGCGGGTGGTCCTCGACTCCGCCGGCCGCACGCCGGCCGGTGCCAGGGTGCTCGACGCGGCAGCGCCGACGCTGCTGGTGATGGCCAAGGACGCCAGCGCACCGCCGGGCGCCACCGACGTACTCGCCGTGGACCATGACGAGAACGGCCTTGCCCTGCTGCCGGTGCTCGACGAGCTGCACCGGCGGGGCCGCTACGGCGTGCTGCTGGAAGGCGGACCCACCCTGGTGGGTTCTTTCCTGCGGGAGGGGCTGGTCGACCGCGTGGTCGGCTACCTGGCCCCGCTGCTGATCGGCGCCGGCGGCCGGCCGGCAATCACCGGCGAGGGCGCCGCAACGCTGGCCGCGGCCACCAGGCTGCGGTTGGACGACGTGACGAGGTTCGGCCCGGACGTCCGACTCACCGCGCGCCCGGTCCGAGAGGGGCAGTGAGGATGTTCACCGGCATCGTCGAGGAGCTGGGGAAGGTGGCCGCGGTCGAACGACTCGAGCAAGCTGCCCGGCTGACCTTCACCGGCCCCCGGGTGGCCGCCGACGCCGTTCCCGGGGACTCCATCGCCGTCAACGGGGTCTGCCTCACCGTAGTTGGCGTCGCGGCGGGCGTCTTCGCCGCCGACGTGATGGCGGAGACACTGGCCCGGTCCAGCCTCGGGGCGCTGGAGCCGGGCTCGCCGGTCAACCTCGAGCGGCCGGTGACCTTGGCCGACCGGCTGGGCGGTCACCTCGTGCAGGGGCACGTTGACGGCACCGGCGTCATCCTGGATCGGGTGCCGGCGAAGCACTGGGAGGTGGTGCGGGTCAGCCTGCCGCCCGAGCTGGCCCGCTACGTCGTCGAGAAGGGTTCGATCACCGTGGACGGCGTCAGCCTGACCGTCGTCGAGGCCAACCCCGCCGACTTCACGGTCAGCCTGGTGCCGACCACGCTCGCGGCCACCACCCTGGGGCACAAGGGTGCCGGCGACCCCGTCAACCTCGAGGTCGACGTACTCGCGAAGTACGTCGAGAAGCTGCTCGCCCACACCGGCCAGGTACGGCGATGACGACGCCGCTGGCCGCTGCGGACGACCGGTTCGGCACCATCGAGGAGGCGGTCGCCGACCTCGCCGCGGGCCGTCCGGTGGTGGTGGTCGACGACGCGGACCGGGAGAACGAGGGCGACCTGATCTTCGCCGCCGAGAAGGCCACGCCGGAGCTGCTCGCCTTCATGGTGCGTTACACCTCCGGCTACATCTGTGTGCCGCTGACAGCGGCCGACTGCGACCGGCTCGAGCTGCCGCCGATGTACCACGTCAACCAGGACAAGCGCGGGACGGCGTACGCCGTGTCGGTGGACGCTCGGGAAGGGATCGGCACCGGCATCTCGGCGGCGGACCGGGCCCGCACGATGCGGCTGTTGGCGGACCCGGCCTCGACTCCGGTCGACTTCACCCGCCCCGGCCACGTGGTGCCGCTGCGGGCCAAGGAGGGCGGCGTGCTGCGCCGGCCCGGGCACACCGAGGCCGCCGTCGACCTGTGCCGGCTGGCCGGGCTGCGACCCGCGGGCGTGCTGTGCGAGATCGTGAGCCAGAAGGACGTCGAGGGCATGGCCCGCCTAGACGAGCTGGAGGTCTTCACCTCAGAGCACGGGCTGACGCTCATCTCCATCGCGGATCTGATCGCCTTCCGGCGGCGGACCGAGAAGCAGGTCCGCCCGGTGGCGGAGGCGCGCATTCCCACCCGGTACGGCGACTTCCGGGCGATCGGCTACACCAGCCTGCTCGACGGCACCGACCACGTGGCGCTGGTCCGGGGCGAGGTCGGCGACGGCCGGCGCGTGCTGGTCCGGGTGCACTCGGAGTGCCTGACCGGCGATGTCCTCGGCTCGCTGCGCTGTGACTGCGGCCCCCAGCTCGACGCCGCGCTGGCCGCGGTGGCCGCCGAGGACCGGGGGGTGGTGCTCTACGTCCGGGGCCACGAAGGCCGCGGAATCGGCCTGCTGCACAAGCTGCAGGCCTACCAGCTGCAAGACCGGGGCTCGGACACCGTCGACGCCAACCTGGAGCTCGGCCTGCCCGCCGACGCCCGCGACTACGGCACCGGGGCGCAGATCCTGGTCGACCTCGGCATCCGGACCATGCGGCTGCTGACCAACAACCCGACCAAGCGGGCCGGCCTGGAGGGGTACGGCCTGGAGATACTCGAGCGGGTCCCGCTCCCGGTCGCGCCGACGCCTGAGAACCTGCGCTACCTGCGGACCAAGCGGGACCGGATGGGCCACGACCTGCCCAGCCTGACGGCGTACGACGACGAGGCCACCGAGGCCAGCGCCGATGAGCGCGTACCGGTGGAACCACCGGTGGAGCTGCCGCCGGTCGAGACGGCCCCGTGAGTGGGGAGGGCGCGCCACGGTCCCGGCTGGCCGGCGCCGAGGACCTGCGCATCGGCGTGGTGACCGCCCGCTGGCATGCCGAGATCACCGACGCGCTGCTGGCCGGTGCCCGGGCGGCGCTGGCCGGGATGGGGGTGCGGGACCGGATCGAGGTGGCGGCGCCCGGCGCCTTCGAGGTCCCCGTCCTGGCCCAGGCGCTCGCGGGCGCGGGCTGTGACGCCGTGGTCTGCCTCGCTGTGGTGATCCGCGGCGGTACGCCGCACTTCGACTACGTATGCCGGGCGGTCACCGACGGGTGCGCCCGAGTGGCGCTGGACACCGGCGTGCCGGTGGCGTTCGGCGTATTGACCTGCGATGACGAGGCGCAGGCTCGGGACCGCGCGGGCCTGCCAGGCTCCCGCGAGGACAAAGGCCGGCAGACCGCGGAGGCGGCGGTGGCGACCGCGGTCGTGCTGCGCGCCCTCGCCGACCGGACCGGCTGACGCCGCCGCATGCGATCGCTTGCCCCCGCCCCGTCCCGGCTCGCCCTGCCGGCGGGCACGGCCGTCGCCCTGACGGTCGCCGGCGGGGTCCTGCAGGCCGGTCAGGCCCGGGTCAACGGGGCCCTCGAGGAGCGGGTGGGCGTCCTGCCCACCTCGCTGGCGTCCTTCGGAGTAGGGCTGGTCCTGCTGGTGGGGCTGGTGGCCGCTTCCGCCGCCCGCCGCCGCGCGGTCGCCGGTGTCCTGTCCGGCCGGGGCCGGTGGTGGTGGCGGCTGGGCGGGCTTGGTGGCGCATCGGTGGTCGCCGTGCAGGCACTCGGCGTACCGCTGATCGGGGTCGCGCTGGTCAGCGTCTGCCTGGTGGCCGGGCAGACGGTAGGCGGGCTGGTAGTGGACCGGTTCGGACTAGGGCCCGGCGGAGCGCATCGGCTGACCGCGGCCCGAATCTTCGGCGCCGTGCTCGCGGTTCTCGCCGTCGCACTCGGCGGCGCCGGCCGGTTCTCCGCCGTGCGGCCGGTTCTCCTTGCACTCCTGGTGGCCGCCGGCGTCCTGGGTGCTGCCCAGGCAGCGGCCAACGGCCAGCTCCGCGAGGTGACCGGGGATCCGTTGGTCGCGGCGTTGGTGAACTTCGTCGTCGGGTTCTCGGCCCTGGGCGTCGCGGCGCTCGCCGCCATGTCTGCGGGCTCGATCTCCACGCCGCAGTGGCCGACCAGCCCGCTGCTCTACGCCGGTGGCCTGGGCGGTACGGCGTTCATCGCGATCGCGGCGTTCACCGTGCGCTCGCTGGGCGTCCTACGCCTCACGCTCGCCACCGTCACCGGCCAGCTGCTCGGCGCGGTAGTGCTTGATCTCGTTGCGCCCCGCCCCGGGGGGCGGCTGCCGCTGGCGACCCTGCTCGCGGTCGGGCTGACCCTGCTTGCCGTGGCGGTCGCCGGTCGCTCCGCATGACCCATCGCCGGGTGCCACCTCCCGGCGCCGGTTACTATCCCTGCGCCATCGTGCCGGGGGAGGCCCAGGTGAGTTCACCGCCCGACATCGGCGCGCCGCTCGATGTCGGCGCAGCCGACCCGCGACTGGCCGCGGCGTTGTCCGCCTGGGAGGCCGACCCCACGTCCGAGACCGCCGCGCGGGTGCACGCTGCGCTCCTCGAGGTCCGCTTGTTGATTCCGGTGGTCGCCACGCTGGTGCCGGCGGATGAGCCGTCGGAGCAGGATCAGGACCAGGAGCCGGCGTCGGCCGAGGACGCGCAGATGTCGGTGCCGACGATCATCAGGGGGGACGGCCGGGTCGCCTTGCCGGCATTCACCTCGCTGGACGCGCTGGCCCGATGGCGGGAGGAGGCCCGCCCGGTGCCGGTGCCGGCGTCGGAGGCCCTGCAGGCGGTGCTTACCGAGGGGTGCTCGGCGCTGCTGCTGGACGTCGGGGGACCGGTCAGCTTCGTGATCGAGGGGCAGGCGCTCGAGGACCTCACCGCCGGTTACCTGCCGGTCGTGGCATCGGACGAGTCGACTCTGGCGACCCGCACGGTGGCTGGCGGCCTGCCCGTAGTAGCGTCGGCGGTGCCGCCGGATCCCCAGGCTCTCGAGGGGATCTGCGCGGCCTTGAGCCAGGAGTGGCTGGTGGCCGAGGCGTTCCTGCTGGCGCCGGCCGACGGACCCGATGGCAGCGGTCTCACCGTGGGGCTCGTGCTCTTCGACGAGATCGAGTCCAGCGAGGTCGTGTCCATGGTCCGCCGGGTGGCAAGGGCGTTGTCCGGGGCGCCGTTCGTGGCCGGCGGCCTGGACATCGCCGTCCTGACACCGGACCAGCGCAGGCAGGCCCGCGCCATGGGCCCCCCGGCCTACAGTGCGGGCCTGGAAGCTTCGCCATTCGCTCCGTAGCCCCGGGCGGGCTCATCACCGCTGATCGGTGCCGTCCTGGCTGGTCACGGTGACTGCCGTCACGCAGCGGCGGTGCTACCCTCAGCGACGACCGGCCGTCGGCTGCGCCTCTGGTGGCTGCGGCCGGGAACGACCGGGGGGCCGTGGCGGTTGCATCCGGAAATACGCCAACGAGGAGGCCCCATCAGCGTCGAACCCCGCATCAACGACCGGATCCGCGTCCCCGAGGTGCGCCTGGTCGGTCCCAACGGAGAGCAGGTCGGCATCGTCGCCATCGGCGACGCGCTCCGGCTGGCACAGGAGTCCGACCTCGACCTGGTCGAGGTGGCACCGATGGCGCGCCCGCCGGTGGCGAAGCTCATGGACTACGGCAAGTTCAAGTACGAGTCTGCCCAGAAGGCGCGTGAGGCGCGGAAGAACCAGGTGCACACCGTCATCAAGGAGATGAAGCTCCGTCCGAAGATCGACCCACACGACTACGAGACCAAGAAGGGTCACGTCGTACGGTTCCTCAAGGCCGGCGACAAGGTAAAGATCACCATCATGTTCCGCGGGCGGGAGCAGTCCCGCCCCGAGCTGGGCTTCCGGTTGCTGCAGCGCCTCGCCGAGGACGTCTCGGAGCTCGGCTTCGTTGAGGCGGCCCCGAAGCAGGACGGCCGGAACATGATCATGGTGATGGCGCCGCACAAGGTCGCCCGCGCGCCGGCCGCCCGGGCGCAGTCCGCCCCGGTCACGGCGACGGGCTGACCGGCGCATCCAACCACCGACCGAACCCGGCGGCTCGACCCGCCGACAACCAGGGAGTACGACGCCCGCCATGCCCAAGAACAAGACCCACAGCGGGACCAGCAAGCGGTTCCGGATCACCGGTTCCGGCAAGGTCCTCCGCGAGCAGGCCGGCCGCCGGCACAAGTTCGAGCGCAAGCCCTCCACGCTGACCCGCCGGCTCGCCGGCACGGTCGAGGTGGCTCCCGCCGACACCAAGCGGATCAAGCGGCTGCTCGGCCGGTAGCCCACCTTTCCGTCGTACCGACCGGTTCGCCGCAGTGTCCGGTCGCCTCTTGAAGGAGCACTGTCGTGGCACGGGTCAAGCGGGCGGTCAACGCCCACAAGAAGCGCCGGGTCGTCCTGGAGCGCGCCAGCGGTTACCGGGGCCAGCGGTCGCGGCTCTACCGCAAGGCCAAGGAGCAGATGCTCCACTCGATGACCTACGCCTACCGGGATCGACGGGCGCGCAAGGGCGACTTCCGGTCGCTGTGGATCACCCGGATCAACGCCGCTGCCCGGGCCAACGACCTGACCTACAACCGCTTCATCCAGGGCCTCAAGGCGGCCGGCCTGGAGGTCGACCGCAAGCACCTCGCCGACATCGCCGTCGCCGACCCGGCCGCGTTCACCGCGCTTGTCGAGCTGGCCCGGGCGGCACTGCCGGCCGAGCCGCAGGTGCAGCCCGGTACCGCCGCCTGAACCGCCGGCCCGCTGCTCACCTCTAGCCGCGCACCGCAGGTCACGGCAGCTCGCCGGCTGGCCAAGCGGGCCTTCCGGCAAGCCGACCGCCGCTTCCTCGTCGAGGGGGCGCAGGCGGTGCGTGAGGCGCTGGGCGCAGTGGAAAGGGAGCCGGGCGGGCTGCACGAGCTGTTCTGCACGCCGGCGGCCGCCGACCGGTACGCCGGAGTGCTCGAGCGAGCGGTGGCGGCCGGCGTACCGGTCACGCTGGTGAGCACCGAGGTGCTCGCCACCCTGGCCACCACGGTGACGCCGCAGGGCCTGGTGGCCGTGGCCGGCTTCCGCGACATCGGGCTGGCCGAGGCGCTGGCCGGCAAGCCGCGGTTGGTCGTTGTGCTGGCCTCGGTGCGCGACCCGGGGAACGCGGGCACGGTGCTGCGCACCGCGGATGCCGCGGGTGCCGACGCGGTGGTGTTCACCAGCGCCTCCGTCGATGCCTACAACGGCAAGTGTGTCCGCGCCTCGGCGGGCAGCCTGTTCCACCTGCCCCACGTCGTCGGCGTGCCGGTAGGGGACGCCATCGCCGCGATTCGGGCCGCCGGCCTCGCGGTCCTCGCGGCAGCCGGCGACGGCGAGGTGGACCTCGACTCCCCGGCAGAGACCGGTGGACTGGCCCGGCCCACGTGCTGGGTGCTCGGCAACGAGGCCTGGGGCCTCCCCACAGCAGTGCGGGAGGTGGCGGACCGCGCGGTGCGGGTGCCGATCCACGGCCGCGCCGAGAGCCTCAACCTGGCGGCCGCGGCGGCGGTCTGCCTGTACGCCTCCGCCCGCGCCCAGCGTGCCCCCGGGGGTTGCCGCGCAGGGGAGGGCTGACGCCGACTGCCCGGCTCCGAGCGTCCTGCCGGCAGCCGACCACGTGATCGACAACCGGTGGAAAATGCGGTGCGGGACGGCGGCGGTACGGTCATCGTGACCTGGGCACGGCCGGAACGGGTGTCGAGGGCTCCCGACGCTGGGCCCGTGAGCACGCCTGGAGCTGTCTTCGATGTCCGCCCCGAACTCCTCCTACGACCCGGTCTCGGTGAGCCTGCTGACCCCCCCCGAGCTCGACCGCGTCCGCGACGCCGCACTGGCCGCTATCTCCGCCGCCCCCGATCTGGGCTCCTTGGAGGCGGTCCGTACGGCGCACGCCGGCGACCGCTCGCCGGTCGCGCTGGCCAACCGCGAGATCGGAGCGCTGCCGCCGCAGGCTCGTGCGGATGCCGGCCGGCGGGTCGGCGAGGCCCGGCAAGCCATCTCCGTGGCACTGGCCGCTCGCCGTACCGAACTCGAGACGGAGCGTGACGCCCGAGCACTGGTCGAGGAGGCGGTCGACGTCAGCCTGCCGTGGGACCGGTCTCCGACGGGCGCCCGGCACCCGCTGCGCACCCTGGCGGAACGGATGGCCGACATCTTCGTAGCGATGGGTTATGAGGTCGCCGAAGGCCCGGAGGTGGAGACCGAGTGGCACAACTTCGACGCGCTGAACTTCGGCCGCGACCACCCGGCCCGGGAGATGGCGGACACGCTGTACGTCGCACCGCCCGGCAGCGGCCTGGTGCTGCGGACGCACACCTCGCCGGTCCAGATCCGCGCGCTGCTGGAGCGCGAGCCGCCGGTCTACGTCGTCTGCCCCGGGCGGGTCTTCCGGGCCGACCCGCTCGACGCCACGCACAGCCCGGTCTTCACCCAGATCGAGGGGCTCGCGGTGGACCGCGGCATCACCATGGGGCACCTCAAGGGCACCCTGAACGCCTTCGCCGCGGCGATGTTCGGGCCGTCCCAGCGCACCCGCTGGCGGCCGTCGTACTTCCCGTTCACCGAACCGTCGGCGGAGGTCGACCTGCTCTGCTTCAACTGCGGCGGCGCGGGCTGCCGCACCTGCTCCGGCGAGGGCTGGATCGAGTGGGGCGGCTCCGGCATGGTCCATCCGCACGTGCTCACCGCGGCCGGGATCGACCCCGCGACGTACTCCGGCTTCGCCTTCGGGATGGGTGTCGAGCGGACGCTGATGTCCCGCTCCGGGGTGACCGACATGCGGGACATGGTGGAAGGCGACGTGCGCTTCACCCTGCCCTTCGGGGCGGAGGCCTGAGTGCGCGTTCCGTTGTCCTGGCTGCGGGCCTGGGCCGATCTTCCGGATGTCCCCGCCGCCGAGGTGGCGACGGCCCTGATCCGGGCCGGCCTCGAGGTGGAGACCGTCGAGCCGGTCGGGGCCGACATCGCTGGCGTGGTGGTCGGCGAGGTGTGCTCGGTGGAAGAGCTGACCGGGTTTCGCAAGCCGATCCGTTACTGCGAGGTGTCGGTCGGCGGCCCCCCCCGCGGCATCGTCTGCGGTGCCACCAACTTCGCGGTTGGTGACCGGGTCCCGGTAGCCCTGCCCGGGGCGACGCTTCCCGGGGTGCCGTTCCAGATCACGGTCAAGCCGACCTACGGCCGCACCAGCGACGGGATGATCTGTTCGGCCCGCGAGCTGGGAATCGGCGACGAGGCCGCCGGCATCCTCGTCCTGTCTCCCGACGCTGAGCTCGGAGCGGACCTGGCCGTCGCGCTCGACCTGCGCGACGACGTCCTCGACATCGCGGTGACCCCGGACCGGGGCTACTGCCTGTCGGTGCGCGGGCTGGCTCGCGAGGCGGCCACCGCCTTCGGCGTCGCCTTCCGCGACCCGGCCGCCCTTGACCTGCCAACCGGTGACGGCCCGGCGTACGACGTGCGGGTGGCGGACCCGGCCGGCTGCGACCGTTACGTCGCGCGGACCGTGACCGGCCTGGACCCGGCCGCCGAGTCGCCACTGTGGCTGCGCCGGCGGCTGGCTCTCGCGGGCATGCGGCCGATCTCGCTGCCGGTGGACGTCACCAACCACGTGCTGCTCGAGTTCGGCCAGCCTCTCCACGCCTTCGACCGGGCCCGGCTGGCCGGTCCGATCACGGTCCGCCGGGCCGCCCCGGGGGAGCGGCTCAGCACGCTGGACGGCACCGACCGCGAGCTCGACCCCGAGGACCTGGTGATCGCCGACCCGTCCGGCCCCATCGCGCTGGCCGGGGTGATGGGTGGCGCCGGCACCGAGGTGACCGGGTCGACCACGGAGCTGGTGATCGAGTCGGCCCACTTCGATCCCCGTTCGGTCCTCCGGTCCGGCCGTCGGCACCGGCTGTCGACCGAGGCCTCCCGCCGCTACGAGCGGGGGGTGGACGACGCGCTGCCGGCGGCGGCCGCGGAGGCGGCGGTCCGGCTGCTGGTCCGGCTCGGTGGCGCGACCGCGGCGCCGGGAGTGACCGACGTGGACGCGCGCCCGCCGCGGCGGCAGGTGTCACTGCCGGTGGCGCTGCCCGCCGCCGTGGCCGGGATGCCGATACCGCCGGCGGCCGTCCGTCGCCGGCTCGCGGAGGTCGGTTGCGAGGTGTCGGGGGACGATCCGCTCGAGGTTCGGCCGCCGTCGTGGCGACCGGACCTTCTCGAGCCGATCGACCTGGTCGAGGAGGTGGTTCGGCTCGAGGGGTACGACGCCATCCCCTCCGTGCTGCCCAAGGCACCGGCCGGCCGCGGCCTGACGCCGGGCCAGCGGCTGCGCCGGCGGATCGGTCGGGCTCTGGCCGGCGCCGGGTTCGTCGAGGTGCTCACCTACCCCTTCGTCGCCCTGGGCGTCGCCGATGGCCTTGGCCTGGACACGGGCGACGAGCGCCGGCGGGCCGTGGGCCTGGTCAACCCGATCTCGGAGGCCGAGTCCTCGCTGCGAACCACGCTGCTGCCCGGTCTGTTGTCGGCGCTCCGCCGCAACGTGTCCCGGGGGCGGACCGATGTCGCGCTGTTCGAGGAGGGGCCGGTCTTCCTCGCCGGCCGGCCCGGAGCCGCCGCTCCGGAAGTCTCGACTCCGGGGCGCCCGCCGGCCGCCACCCTGGCCGCGCTGGACGCCGCGCTGCCGCGCCAGCCGCGGCAGGTGGCTGCCGTGCTGGCCGGCGAGCGGGAACCCGCCGGCTGGTGGGGACCCGGCCGGCCGGCCAGCTGGGCCGACGCGGTCGAGGCCGCCCGACTGGTGGTCACGACGGCGGGGCTCGAGCCCGCGGTCACCGCCGCCTCGACGCCGCCGTGGCACCCGGGCCGGTGCGCGCGGGTCTGGGCCGGCGGATCTGCGGTCGGGTACGCCGGCGAGCTGCACCCGCGGGTGGTCGCCAGGCTGTCGCTGCCGGCCGGTACCTGCGCGATGGAGCTCGATCTGGACCGGCTGATCGCCGCGACTCCCGAGATGGTGCCGGCACCGCAGGTCTCCACCTACCCGATGGCCACCTTCGACGTAGCGCTGGTGGTGGCCGCCGCGGTGCCGGCGGCCGAGGTGGAGACGGCACTGCGCGAGGGCGCGGGTCCGTTACTGGAGTCCCTGCGGCTCTTCGACGTCTACACCGGCCCGCAGGTGGGCCAGGGTCGGCGTTCGCTCGCCTACGCGCTCCGGCTGCGGGCGCCCGACCGAACGCTCACCGCCGAAGACGTCGCCGCGGTCCGGGCGGCCGCGGTCGCCGCCGCGGCCCGCGCTACCGGTGCCTCGCTCCGCGGCGGCTGACGCCGTCGGACCCGCCACCCGGTGCGACTCCGGTGCGGTCCGGGTCGTTAGTGTCGCGGTCATGGTCCTGCTCGCCCGACTCGTTGAGGGCAACGACCGTTGAGCGGTTCGCTGATCCTTGTCGTCGAGGACGACCCGAGCGTGCGGGGGCTACTGCAGACCCTGCTGGCGGCGCAGGGATACCGGGTGGCGGTGGCTGACGACGGGCTGGCCGGCCTGGTCAAGGCCAGCAGCGCCCGACCGGCGCTGATCCTGCTTGACCTCATGATGCCCGACCTGGGGGGCCAGCGGGTGCTCGAGGAGCTGCGCGGCGACCCGGCGCTGTCCGCGGTGCCGGTGCTCGTGGTGACCGGCAAGGTCGACGCCGTACCGGGCCTGCGGGCCGAGCTCGGCCCGGACTTCGTCTTCGCCAAGCCTTTCGCGGTCGCCGAGCTGCTGGCCCGGGTCGACGAGATCACCGGCGGACCGCCGGCCACGTCCGAGCCCGACCCCACCGCGTCGAACTGACGAGCCGAGGAGCCCGATGCCCCGCCACTTCCTGCTCGACGACGACCTGAGCCTGGCCGAGCTCGACGCCGTCCTCGACGACGCCGACCGGCGCAAGAAAGACCGGTACGGCGACACGCCCCTCGCCGGCCCCCGGTCGGTGGCGGTTATCTTCGAGAAGCCATCCACCCGGACCCGGCTGTCCTTCGAGGCCGGCATCGCCGAGCTCGGTGGGCACCCGATCGTCATCGACGCGCGGACGACCCAGCTCGGCCGGGGCGAGACCATCGAGGACACCGCGAGGGTGCTGTCCCGCTACGTCGCCGCGATCGTGATCCGCACGTTCGGCCAGGACCGGATCGAGGCACTTGCGGCGGCTTCCGGCGTACCGGTCGTCAACGCGCTGACAGATCTGGCGCACCCGTGCCAAGCGCTGGCCGACCTACAGACGATCCGCGCGCACAAGGGCGGGCTGTCCGGCCTCACGCTGGCTTACCTCGGCGACGGCAACAACATGGCCCACTCCCTGATGCTGGCGGGCACCGCGGCTGGCATGCGGGTCCGAGTCGCGGCCCCGGCCGGCTACCAGCCGATCGAGCACATCGTGAGCAGGGCCAACGCCATCGGCGAGTCGACCGGCGGCGTGGCAACGGTCACCGACGACCCCCTCGAGGCGGCCACGGACGCCGACGTGCTCTACACGGACGTCTGGGCCTCGATGGGGCAGGAGGAGCAGGCCGAGCGCCGGGCCCTGGTCTTCTCGCCGTACGCCCTGGACGAGCGCGCGGTCGAGGCTGCGCGAGACGACGTGATCGTCCTGCACTGCCTGCCGGCGCACCGCGGCGAGGAGATCGCGGCCTCGGTGCTGGACGGCCCGCACAGCGTCGTCTGGGACCAGGCCGAGAACCGGTTGCACGCCCAGAAGGCGCTTCTCGCCTTCCTGCTAGAGCGGTCCTGAACGCTGCCGAACCCGCTGCCCCGGTCCTTCTACGACCGGCCGGTTCTCGAGGTGGCCCGGAACCTGCTCGGGGCCGTGGTCGTGCGGTCGACGGCTGAGGGCACCGTGACGATCCGGCTCACCGAAGTCGAGGCGTACGCCGGCGAGCTCGATCCCGGCTCGCACGCCTTCCGCGGCCGCACGCCGCGCACCGCCACCATGTTCGGCCCGCCGGGCCACGCCTACGTCTACTTCACCTATGGCATGCACTACTGCGTCAACCTGGTGTGTGGGCCGACCGGGACGGCCTCTGCCGTGCTGCTCCGCGCCGGCGCGGTGGTAGTCGGGCTGGAGCTGGCCCAGAGCCGTCGGCCGGCGGCACGCCCTCGCGATCTCGCCCGCGGCCCGGCCCGGCTCACCAAGGCCCTGAACGTGGACCGGGCGCTCGACGGCAGCGACGTCACCGACCCGGGCTCGCCGCTCCGGGTGCTGGGCGGCGACCCGGTCGACGAGCATTCGATCCGGGCCAGCCCTCGCACCGGGGTCGCCGGTGCCGGCGCGGCGACCCCATGGCGGTTCTACCTCGACGCCGAGCCGACGGTAAGCCCGTACCGCCCGGCGGCGGTCCGTCGAGGGAACCGGGCCGGACCCGTGCCAGACTCGTGACCATGGCCGCCTTCCCGGCAGCGGACGCCGCAGCCGCCGCGAGCCACGCCGCCGGACGGGTCGGCCCACCTGGCGGAGCGAGCGAGGACACCGACGCCGCAGCGGTGCTCGGCCGCGGTGCCGCCCAGGTGCTTCCCGAGGGTGGGCTGGTCGAGCGGCTACGCGCCGCACGCCTGGAGGACCGGCCACTGCGGGTCAAGTTAGGGATCGACCCGTCCGGCGACGACCTCACCCTCGGCCATGCGGTCGTGCTTCGCAAGCTCCGCCAGTTCCAGGACCTCGGCCATCTCGCCGTTCTCATCGTGGGCGACTTCACCGGCATGGTCGGCGACCCGAGTGGCAAGTCGGTGGTGCGCTCGGCGCTGACCCGTGAGCAGACGGCGGCGAACTCCGCTACCTACTTCCAGCAGCTGATGCGGATCCTCGATCCGGAGCGGGTGGAGGTGCGCCGGAACTCAGAGTGGCTGGCTGAGCTGACCCTGAGCGACGTGGTGCGGGAGGCCCGCGAGCTGACGGTGGCCCGGCTGCTGGAGCGAGACGACTTCTCCCGCCGGTACGCCGAGGGGCGGCCGATCTCGCTGGTGGAGTTTCTCTACCCGCTGTTACAGGGCTACGACTCGGTGGCGGTGCAGGCCGATGTCGAGCTCGGCGGTACCGACCAGACCTACAACCTGCTGGTCGGCCGGGATCTCCAACGAGCCCACGGGCAGCCTGCACAGGTCGTCGTGACCGTCCCGCTGCTCGAGGGGCTCGACGGAACCACCAAGATGAGCAAGTCGCTCGGCAACTTCGTGGCGATCGCCGAGCCACCCGAGTCGCAGTTCGGCAAGCTGATGTCGATTCCCGATCCGCTGGTCCCGCGGTACGCGCGGTTGTGCACCACCCTGGGGTCCGCCGACCTGACCCGGCTGGATGCCGCGGTGGCGACCGGTGGCCCGGCCGCGAATGCCGCCAAGCGCGAGGTCGCGCGCTCGGTGGTGGCGCTCTACCACGGCTCGGCGGCGGCGACCGCTGCGGAGGCCCAGTTCGACATCCGATTCAAGGAGCGGGCGGTCCCCGCTGACGCGCCGGGGTACCCGTGCCCCGCAGCGGACCCGGTCCATCTGCCGGCGCTGATGGCGGCAGCCGGCTTGGCGGCGTCCCGGTCAGCGGCCCGGCGTCTCCTGGACGACGGCGCTGTCCGCGTGGACGGCGTGGTCGTGCCGGCCGGGTCCTTCGACGTCGCCCGCGCCAGCCTGGTGGGCCGCGTGGTCCAGTCCGGGCGACGGCGGGCGGTGCGGTTGGTCGAAGCGGCGGACCGCGAAGTCCCCGACGTACCCGGCTCCGGCCGGGCCCCCGCAGAGACGATGACTCCGCTGGGCGCGGCATGGCCCGTTGACCCGGTGCGTGAGCCCACCTAGACTCCTAAGGTCTGTACACCGGACGCCGGCTTCGGCGGCTGGTCACACGCCTTCCCTGATCGCAGCAGGCTTTGACAGCCCGCGCGGTGTGGCGTAGATTCCTGGGGTTGCCCCGGCGACGGACCGAGAGGTTCCAGTTGGTGCGCGTCCGCTCCTTGAGAACTCAACAGCGTGCCGAAAGTCAGTGCCATACAACCCCGTCTACGGCGGCGGGCGGCGCCTCCCGGCGTCCGTCCTTCCGGCGTAGCGGTTCCTTTGGTACGAAACGGGCGGCGTCTCGCCAGAGCGCCGTCCGGATCGAGCCGAAGATCAAATCGTCGGTCACCGTCTACTGCGGCGGCCGGCACTCCACATGTCACCAACCGCCAGCGCCTCCGGGCGCACGGCGCTACTGGTAGCAGACATCTACGGAGAGTTTGATCCTGGCTCAGGACGAACGCTGGCGGCGTGCTTAACACATGCAAGTCGAGCGAGGCACCTCCTTCGGGAGGTGTCCTAGCGGCGAACGGGTGAGTAACACGTGGGCAACCTGCCCCTAGCTCTGGGATAACTCCGGGAAACCGGGGCTAATACCGGATACGACCGCACCGGACATCCGGAGCGGTGGAAAGAACCTCGGCTAGGGATGGGCCCGCGGCCTATCAGCTTGTTGGTGGGGTAACGGCCCACCAAGGCGACGACGGGTAGCCGGCCTGAGAGGGCGACCGGCCACACTGGGACTGAGACACGGCCCAGACTCCTA
>JBPCOB010000120.1:0-4882 GCA_051000715.1 Mycobacteriales bacterium | reverse complement strand
GCGCGGAGGCCGGCCAACAGGCCCTGGTACTCGGCGACGTTGTTGGTGGCCCGGCCGATCCCGCCGGCCACCTCCCGCAACACCTCGCCCGTGGCGGCATCACGGACCACCGCGCCGTAGCCGGCCGGCCCGGGGTTTCCGCGCGACCCCCCGTCGGCCTCGACGACCAGCCGCGGGCCCGTCACAGCCCCGACTCGGGCGTCCGGACCAGGATCCGGCGGCACTCCTCACAGCGCAGTACGGCGTCCGGTTCGGCGGCGCGGATCGAGGCCAGCACCGAGCCCGGCAGCGAGAGGTGGCACCCCTCGCACCGCCCCCGCTGCAGGGCGGCCGCACCCACGCCGCCCTTGTCGGCGCGGATCTTCTCGTACAGCGAAATCAGCTCGTCCGGCAGCGGGGCGGCGACCGCGGCCCGATCCTCCGCGTCCCGGGACGCTGCTGCGTCGATCTCGGCGTACGCCGTGTCGCGCCGCTCGGTCACGGCGTCGCGCTCGGTCTCGAGCATCGCCCGCTCCGCCCGCAGCTCGCCCAGCCGCGTCTCGATGGCCTCCCGCCGCTCCATGACCTCGAGCACCTGCTCTTCGAGGTCGGCCTGTCGGCGGGCCAGCGAGACGATCTCGGACTGCAGGTTCTCCAGCTCCCGCGGCGACCCCACCTGTCCCGAGTCCAGCCGGGACCGATCCCGATCGCTGCGGCTGCGCACCTGCTCGACATCGTTCTCGAGCTTGGTCTGACCGCGCTCTTGATCGCTGTCCTCGGTCTCGGCTTCGACGATGTCGTGGCGGATCTGTCCGAGCCGGGCGGTCAGCCGCTCGAGCTCCGCCAGCTCTGGCAGGGTCGCGCGCCGGTGCGCCAGCCGGTCGAGGGTCGAGTCGAGCGCCTGCAGGTCGAGCAGGCGCTGCTGGGTCAGCGGCGGTGCGTTCACCAGGTCGCTCAGTGCTCCTTACTCGGCGACGGCAGGTGCAGCGTCCAAGGATCGCTTCGCACTCGGGACACCGCCATCTCCACCGTAGTGCCGGCGGCCGCGAGCTCCGCACCCAAGAGTTGCGCGGCCTCGGCCAGCCACGGGTATTCGGTGGCCCAGTGCGCCGCGTCGACCAGAGCAGGACCGCCCGCCTCGGCCAGCTCCGATGCCGGGTGATGCCGCAGATCGGCGGTGAGCAGTACGTCGGCGCCCATCGTCCGCGCGCGGTCCAGGAGGTCGCCGCCGCTGCCCCCGCAGACCGCGGCGGTGCGGATCGCTCGGCCCGGGTCGCCGACCGCCCGCACTCCGGCCGCCGTCGCCGGCAACCGGTCGGCCGCCCGAGCGAGAAAGGCCCGCAGCGGCTCGGCGTTCGCCAGCTCTCCCACCCGACCGAGCCCCCGCGGGCCCGGCGGCAGCGCGAGCTCGAACACATCGTACGCCGGCTCCTCGTAGGGATGAACCGCCCGCAGCGCGTCCACCACGGCGCCCCGCCGCTCCCGCGGCAGCACCATCTCGACCCTGCTCTCCGCCACCACCTCGATCTCGCCCGGGCGCCCGATCGCCGGCGTTGCGCCGGGAACGGGGCGGAAGGTGCCGGTCCCGGCGGCGGTCCAGGCGCACCGGCTGTACCGGCCGATCGCACCCGCGCCCGCCGCTGCCAGCGCGTCGATGACCCGCTCGACGTCCGG
This sequence comes from Mycobacteriales bacterium, assembly GCA_051000715.1. Classification (GTDB taxonomy): domain Bacteria; phylum Actinomycetota; class Actinomycetes; order JALYNC01; family JALYNC01; genus JBPCOB01. The sequence goes on along the minus strand of JBPCOB010000120.1, from coordinate 3,229 downwards.
GTGCGGCACGAAGGTCACAATCTTGTCCAGCGGGTCCGCGGGGGTGGCCTCCAGCGACCGCACGTCGACCAGCCCCAGCGTGCTCGCCAAGGCGTCGGAGACGCCGGGGCTGGCCACGTCGGCGTTGGTATGCGCCACGTGGAGGGAGACCCCGCCGGTGATCAGCCGGTGCAGCAGCCGGCCCTTCCCGGTGGTTGCCGGCACGCCGCAGACCGGTCGCAGGAACAGCGGGTGATGGGTCACCAGCAGGTCGACACCGGTGGAGAGCGCTTCGTCGGCCACCGCTGCCACCGGATCGACCGCGAAGAGCACTCGGCGTACGGCTGCGTCCGGGTCGCCGGCGACCAGGCCGACCGCGTCCCAGGGCTGCGCCCAAGCCGGGTCGTAGAGCTGGTCGAGCACCGCCACCACGTCGGCCAGACGAGGGCTTCCGGAGGCGCCGCCCACCACATCGGGCAGGTTACCGGCGCCGTAACTCTTGCGGCTGCCCGGCCACCAGCCCGACGGGCCGCGATCCCATACCCGAGCGCCCCGTGACATCAGGCATCCTGGCGGATGCCATAGACCGATCGAACCCCCGATGAGGAGGAGCAGCCGGTGAGCGAGCAGCCGGAACCGGTGCGCCCGCTCGAAGCGCTGGACCTGCCGGTGGTGCTGCTGTCGCACCGCGGGCCGGTCTCCTTCCGACGTACCGAGGACCGCCGTACGGCCTCGCGCGGAGCCGGTGGCCTGGTCAGCGCACTGACCGGGCTGGCGGAGCACCTGGCCGAGGCGGTGTGGATCTCAGCCGCGACGACGGACGAGGACCGCGCGGTGATGGCCGAGTCCGACGGCGAGCCGGTGCAGGTCTCACTGCGGCCGACGCCGCGCCTGATGGCCGACGCGCCCGAGGCCGACGCCGGCCCCACCATGCAAGTGGTCATGGTCGATGTCGACCCGGGTCGCCACCACGATTTCTATTCGGTGATCGCCAACCCGCTGCTGTGGTTCATCCAGCACGGCCTCTACGGACTGTCGACCGCACCACAGCTCACCGCTCGCGACCATGAGGCCTTCGCCAACTACGTGGCGGTCAACGAGCTCTTCGCCGACGCGGTCGTCGAGCGGGTGCAGTCCTACGGCGGCAAGGCGCTGGTGATGCTGCACGACTACCACTTCTACCTGGTGGCCGACCGGGTTCGAGAACGCTGCCCCGACGCCCGGATCACGCACTTCACGCACATCCCGTGGCCCGGACCGGATGCGTGGCGGATCCTGCCGCCGGCGATGCGCAACGCCATCTTCCGTGGCGTCCTGGGTAACGACGTGGTGGCGTTTCACACCGTTCGGTACGCCCGGAACTTCGTGCTGTGCTGCCAGGAGCTGCTGGGGTTCACCTGCGACCTGGATGCGATGACCGTCCACGTCGATGGCCGCGAGGTACGCGCGCGCTACTACCCCATCTCCATCGACGTCGGCGCACTGGAGGATCTGGTCGCGACGAAGGAGGTGGCCGCCAACGTCGGCACGCTCACCGATCGCTACCTCTCCGGCGGCGGCCAGCTGATCCTCCGGGTCGACCGCACCGACCCGTCGAAGAACATCGTCCGCGGCTTTCGGGCCTTCGACACCCTCCTCACCGACCATCCCGAGCTGGTCGGGCGGGTGGTCTTCTTCGCGCTGCTCCAGCCCAGCCGGCAGGACGTGCCGGAGTACGCCGACTACATCGCCGCCATCGGCGGCGTGGTCGCCGAGGTCAACGCCCGGCACGGCATCGGCGGCTGGCAGCCGATCATCCTGCGGCTCGAAGACGACCTGCCGCTGGCGGTGGCGGCGTACGGCGTCTGCGACGTCCTCATGGTCAACGCGCTGAACGACGGGATGAACCTGGTCGCCAAGGAGGCGGTGATCGCCAACACCCGGGACGGCGTCCTGGCGCTGTCGGAGAACACCGGCGCTTATGAGGAGCTCGGACGGTTCGCGGTGACGCTCTACCCCTTCGACGTCCAGCAACAGGCCGACGCGCTGCACGACGCGCTGACCATGGCTCCCGAGTTGCGGCGCGACCTGCGGGCGGCGGCGGCGGAGGTGGTCCGCCGTAACGACGTCGGCCGATGGTTCGGCGCCCAGATCAGCGATGTGCTAGGCCTCCCCGCCGCCATCGAGTAGGAGCCCGCCGGGCCGTGCCGCAGCGCGCTGGCCCGCCCGAACCGGTCCCGTCAGCTGGGAAAGCCATCCGCGGGCCACGGTTGGCCGGCGTACCGCTGCATGACCGGCCCGCAGAACATCGGGACCCGTCCCAGCAGCCCACCGTCCACCTCGAGCATCTGCTGGGGCCCGAACCGGGCGAACGGGTCGTCGGCGAGGTCGTACCCGTCCCGCCGAGCCGTCAGGGCACCGGCCAGGTGTATGCCGTCCCGCACGAAGGTCGTCACGGCGTCCGGAGCGGGTCCGATCAGTACGTCGCGAATCGCCTGTGAGACCGCCGGGTCGTCGTACATCGGCGAGCTCTCTGCCGGTAGCAAGACAAGGGACACCCGAGCCGGTGCCCCGCTCGGGTGGACCACCCGCGCGTCGATCTTCACCGCATGCTCGACCGGCCGCTCGCCGGCCGGCCATGCCTGCAGCATCCCCGCCGAGTTGCCGTCAGCGGTCCTTGCCGCTGCGGTGGCCAGCGCCCCGGGCATCGGCCGCTCCGAGATGGCGAACCAGCACCAGCTCACTTCGGCACGTCCCAGTCCGACCGGATCGCCCTGGTGATCGCGCGGAAGTCCGCTCGCAGCTCCTCGAGCGTGGGCCTCCCCCAGAACCAGTAGCCGTTGTAGGCCGAGCAGATCTTGAGGTCGGGGAAAAGGGTGTAGGCGGCCGGTGCGTACGGCTCGTGGTCGGTGTCGGTGGACTCCCGCAGGCCAAGTTCGTCCACGTAGCGGCGGTCCGTGTCGGACAGGAATGTCCAACGCGCACCGAGGCCGGCTCGAAAGGCCGCGGTCACCGCGGGCGGGTCGACGCTCACCGACACGAACCGGCTGTAGGCCACCTCGGCCTCCGGCTGAAGATCTACCAGCCGCCGGAAGAACGCCTGCTCCTTGGGGCACCAGTAGCCGCGGTAGAAGGTCAGCAGGAGCGGGTCGCCGCCCGCCAGCTCCTGCAGGCTCCGGTTACTGCCGTTGGAGTCAGGCAGCGAGAGGTCCGGAAAGCGGGCTCCCGGCCGAAGATCGTCGCGCACGCTGCCTCCTCGTTTGCGGATCGG
>JBPCOB010000119.1:0-5376 GCA_051000715.1 Mycobacteriales bacterium | reverse complement strand
ACCAGCGCGGCGACCTTGGCGGCGGCCGGCCGGCGCCGCGGCACGGCCAGCACCACGCCCGCGCCCACCAGCGGCACCAGCCCGAGGACGGTGAGCAGCGGGAAGTCGCTCACGTGAACCGCACCAGGAGCAGGGCGCCGACCACCAGGGCCGCACCGCCGAACATCGACAGGGCATACGAGCGGACGAAGCCGGTCTGCAGCCGGCGCAGCCGCCCGGACGAGCCGCCGACCAGCGCGGCCAGGCCGTTGACCCCGCCGTCGACGCCGCGGTTGTCGACGTAGACCAGGGCGCGGGTGAGGTACTGCCCCGGCCGCATCAGCACCGACTCGTTGAAGGCGTCGGCGTAGAGGTTGTGCCGGGCCGCGGTGGTGAACGGACTAACGGCGACCGGCATGGTGGCCGACACCGGCTGCCGCCCGTACTGCAGGTAGGCCCCGAGCGCCCCGCCGAAGACGACCAGCAGGGTGATCAGCGTCAGCACGGTCGGGCTGACGGTGTGGTGGCCGAGCTCAGGCGCCGTACCGAGGACGGGGCCGAGCCAGCCCTTGAGGTCGAAGACCTCCTTGAGCAGGTAACCGGAGAACACCGCGCCGGCGGCCAGCACCACCATCGGAACCGTCATGACCAGCGGAGACTCGTGCGGGTGGACGTCGTCGGTCCACCGCGGCTTCCCGAAGAACGTCAGCACGACCAGCCGGGTCATGTAGTAGGCGGTGAGGCCGGCGCCGATGAGCGCGATCGTCCCCAGCAGCCAGCCCGACGTGCCGCCCTTGTCGTAGGCGGTCTCGATGATGGCGTCCTTGGAGTAGAAACCGGCGAAGAACGGGAAGCCGATGATCGCGAGGTATCCGCATATGAACGCCACGAAGGTGACCGGCATCCGGGTCCGCAGCCCGCCGAAGCGGCGGATGTTGACCTGGTCGCCCATCGCGTGCATCACCGACCCGGCGCCCAGGAAGAGTGTGGCCTTGAAGAAGCCGTGGGTGAGCAGGTGGAAGATCCCCACCGCGTAGCCGGCGCCGCCGAGGCCGACGGCGAGGAACATGTAGCCGATCTGGCTGACGGTGGAGTAGGCGAGCACCTTCTTGATGTCGTCGTAGGCGGAGCCGATGATGCAGCCGATCAGCAGCGTGACGGCCCCGACGATGGCCACCACCGTCCGGCCGCTCGAGGTCACGTCGAAGATCGGGTGTGCCCGCGCGATCAGGTAGACGCCGGCCGTGACCATCGTCGCAGCGTGGATCAGGGCCGAGACCGGGGTCGGGCCCTCCATCGCGTCCGGCAGCCAGGTCTGCAGCGGGAACTGGCCGGACTTGCCGATGGCGCCGAGCAGCAGCAGCAGCGCCAGCGCGGTCGCCGTCCCGGCGCTGATCTTCGGCGCGGCCGCGAAGACCCCGGTGAAGGACGTGGTCCCCACGGTGGCGAACATCAGCATGATCGCCAGCGAGAGACCGACGTCGCCGATCCGGTTGACGATGAAGGCCTTCTTCGCGGCGGTGGCCGCCACCGGCTTGTAGAACCAGAAGCCGATGAGCAGGTACGACGCCAGGCCGACGCCCTCCCAGCCGACGTAGAGGGCGAGGAAGGAGTTGCCCAGGACGAGCAGCAGCATCGCCGCGATGAACAAGTTCATATAGCCGAAGAAGCGCCGCCGGTCGGGGTCGTGGGCCATGTAGCCGACCGAGTAGAGGTGGATCAGCGCCCCGACCCCGGTGATGAGCAGAACGAACGCCATCGACAGCGGGTCGAGCAGCAGTCCGGCGTCGACCTGGAAGCCGGCGACCGGCACCCAGGAGAACAGGTGCTGGTCGATGGCGCGGTCGGCTCCGGCCCGGCCGGCCATCGCCGCGAACTCGAACACCGCGAGGACGAACGAGGCCGACGGCGCGAGCACGCCCAGGACGTGGCCGAAGCCGTTCGTACGCCGGCCGCCGACCAGCAGCACCAGGGCGCTGGCCAGCGGCAGCGCGATCAGCACCCAGCTGAGCGAGAAGACCCCGGTGGCGGCCGCGGCCGGGGCGGCGATGGTCACGGCGTCGGTCACGGCGTGGCTCCCGGCGGCGCGCCGGCGCGAAGGGACACGGTGCAGCCTCTCCGGGTCAGTACTTCAGCAGGTTGGCGTCGTCGACCGAGGCCGAGCGGCGGGTGCGGACGATCGTGACGATGATGGCCAGTCCGACGACGACCTCCGCAGCCGCCACCACCATGACGAAGAAGGCCATCACCTGCCCGTCCAGGGTGCCGGTCGTCCGCGAGAAGGTGACCAGGGTCAGGTTCACCGCGTTGAGCATCAGCTCGACGCACATGAACACCACGATCGCGTTGCGCCGCAGCAGGACGCCGACCGCCCCGATCGTGAAGAGCACCGCGGACAGGTAGAGGTAGTACGCCGGGGTCACCGCGGCTCCCCGGACTCGATGGCGCGAGAGCCCGAGTCAGCGCCAACGCCGGCGCCGGCTGCCGCGCTAATTCGGGCCGCATGCCGGCCGGCGCTGACGGTCTGCAGCGTCGGCGAGACGCTGCCCGGCGCGACGGCGCCGCTGGGCAACAGGGCCGGCGTGTCGACCGAGTCGGAGGTGGCGAACACACCGGGACCCGGCAGCGGCGCGGGGGAGGCCGTGGGGCCGCGGAACCGCTGCTGCATCTGGTCCCGCTGCGTCCGCTTGGGGACCAGCCGCTCCTTGTGCGCGAGCACCATTGCGCCGAGCGCCGCGGTGATCAGCAGGGCGCTGGTCACCTCGAAGGCGAAGACGTACCGGGTGAACAGCAGCCGGGCGATCCCGACCACGTTCCCCTCCCGGTTGACCTCGGTGAGTCCCACCGTGGTGAGCCGGCCGACGGCCCCGCCGATGGCCCCGATCAGCAGGGCGGCGAAGCCCAGGCCGAGCAGCCCGGCGGCCACCCGCTGGCCGCGCAGGGTCTCGACCAGAGAATCCGAGGCGTCCACGCCGACCAGCATGAGTACGAACAGGAACAGCATCATGATGGCGCCGGTATAGACGATCACTTGCACGAAGGCCAGGAACGGGGCGTCCTGGGCGGCGTAGAAGGTCGCGAGACACAGCATCACCACGGCAAGCAACAGCGCGGCGTGGACCGCGTGCCGGCTGAAGACCATGGCCAGCGCGGCGATCACCGCGATGGGGGCCAGGATCCAGAAGGCGACGGACTCCCCCGGCCCGATATTGGCCAGGGCCAGTGTGGCGGTGCCGGCCAGCGCGCCGCTCATGGGTTCCCCTTCCCGGGTTGGTGCAGCGGCCCGCTGCGCGCGGCGGTCTGCACCGGTTCCAGCCGGCCCTCGACAGCGGCGTCGCCGCCCACGGGCACCGACCGGACGGCCGGGCCGGCGTAATAGTCGGTCTCGTTGTCGCAGAGGCGCATGGCGTGCGGCGGCGGCTCCATGCCCGGGAGCAGCGGAGCCAGCAGCTGGTCCTTGGTAAAGATCAGGTCGAGCCGGCTGTCGTCGGCCAGCTCGTACTCGTTGGTCATCGTCAGCGCCCGCGTCGGGCAGGCCTCGATGCACAGCCCGCAGAAGATGCAGCGCAGGTAGTTGATCTGGTAGATGGCGCCGTACCGCTCACCGGGGGAGAACCGCTCCTCCTCGGTGTTGTCGGCGCCCTCGACGTAAATCGCGTCCGCCGGGCAGGCCCAGGCGCACAGCTCACAGCCGATGCACTTCTCCAGGCCGTCCGGGTGCCGGTTGAGCACGTGCCGGCCGTGGTAGCGCGGCGCCGTCGGGCGCTTCTCCTCGGGGTACTGCTCGGTGTTGACCTTGCGGAACATCGTCGCGAAGGTCAGGCCAAACCCCTTCACCGGGTTCAAGAACTCAAACACGGACCACCTCCGAGCCGGCGCCGTCGCCGGCTGCTGCGGAGTCTGCCGGCAGGGCGGGAACGGGGTACGGACTGGTGTCCAGCCCGTCGGCGCCCTCGACCGGTCCGGTCGCCTTGGCCTGCGGCCAGAACGCGAAGGCGAGGAACGCCAGCGCGACCGGGGTCCCGATGTAGATCAGCAGCTGCCGGCGCTCGAGCACCCGGCCGGCCGCCACGAACATGATCCACACCAGGCTGAACGGGATCAGGAACTGCCAGCCCAGCTTCATGAACTGGTCGTAGCGCAGCCGCGGCAGCGTGCCGCGCAGCCAGATGAAGCCGAAGAGCAGCGCGAACAGCTTGATCATGAACCACAGCACCGGGAACCAGCCGGTCGTGAAGTGGGAGAAGTACGGGATCGGGAACGGTCGCCAGCCGCCGAGGAACAGGGTCGTCGCGAGCGCCGCGACCGTGGTCATGTTGATGTACTCGGCCAGGAAGAACATCGCGAACTTCAGCGAGCTGTACTCGGTGTGGAAGCCGCCGACCAGCTCGCCCTCGGCCTCGGGCAGGTCGAAGGGCGCCCGGTTGGTCTCGCCGACCGCCGCCACCGCGTAAATAGCGAACGACGGGAGCAGCGAGAGCGCGAACCACAGGCGCGCCTGAGCGTTCACGATCTCCGAGGTGGACAGCGACCCGGCGAGCAGGAACACCGGTACCAGGGCCAGGCCCAGCGCCACCTCGTAGCTCACGACCTGCGCCGCCGAGCGCAGTCCACCCAGCAGCGGGTACGTCGAGCCGCTGGACCAGCCGGCGAGCACCAGGCCGTAGACGCCGAACGACGAACTGGCCAGCACGAACAGCACCGCCACCGGAAGGTCGGTCAGCTGCAGCGGCGTGTGGTGTCCGAAGATGGATACCGACGGGCCGATCGGGATCACGGCGAAGGCGAGAAACGCCGGAATGGCAGAGATGATCGGGGCCAGCAGGTAGACCGGCTTGTCGGCCATCTTGGGGATGATGTCTTCCTTGAGGGCGAGCTTGATCCCGTCGGCCAGCCCCTGCCCGATCCCCATCGGCCCGACCCGGTTGGGTCCGAGGCGCTGCTGCATCCGGGCGACCAGCCGGCGCTCGGCCCATATCAGGAACAGCGTCGTCAGCACCAGGAAGACGAAGACGAACACCGCCTTGGCCAGGATCAGCCACCAGACGTCGTGTCCGAAAGCAGCCAAGGTGGGAGCCGGTCGGGCGGCGAGCGGGCTCATGACGCTCCTCCGGCGGCGATCCGGACCACCGAACCGGCGCCGGCGCCGAGCTGCGACCGGACCGCCGAGCCGGTCGAGTTGGTCGGCAGCCACACCACCCGGTCCGGCAGGTCGGCCAGCACAAGCGGCAGCGTGATGGCGCCCCGCTCGGTGCTCACCGTGACCGCGCTGCCCGGCTCCGCCCCGATCTCGGCAGCGGTCGCAGCAGACAGGTGCAGGCACGGGTGCTTGGCGGTGCCGGCAAGGAACGGTTCACCGTCTTGCAGCCGGCCGTCGTCGAGCAGCCAGGGCCAGGT
>JBPCOB010000118.1:0-18531 GCA_051000715.1 Mycobacteriales bacterium | reverse complement strand
CCCGGGTGACGGTGGCCGCACTGCCGGGACCGGACGGTGCCGGCGCGGCGGAGATGTCGGGCCTGGGGGACGGCTTCCCGGCACCTCTGCCGCGGTTGGCAGGCACGGCGGCTGCCGCAGGGGCGGTAGCGCAGACCGACGTCGCGGTCCCGAGCGGACCGGCCCGGTTGACCGCTCGGGGCCCGCTGGCGGCGCGGGTCGCCGCCGAGCAGGTCACCCGTTCCGACGGCGGCCTGGCGCGCGGCCTGGCCGAGACCCGGTGCGCCGCCGCCGCTGCCGAGCGCTGGTTCGTAGGCGGCTCGACCGGGGTGGGAGCCGCTGCGACGCTGCTGCTGGTCAATCCGGACGACGTACCGGCAACCGCCGACGTGGGCCTGCTCACACCGGGCGGGCCGGTCACGCCGCGCAGCGCCCAGGGCGTCGAGGTGCCGGCCCGTGGGTCGGTGCGGCTTGCGCTGGAGACGCTGGCTCCGAACGCGGCCGCGCTCGCCACCCACGTGGTCGTCCGTGCCGGCCGGCTGGCCGCGACCGTACTGGACAGCCGGCACCGGGCGGATCTGCCGCTCGGCGTCGACTACCTCCCGCCGGCTGCCGCGGCCGCGGACACCGTGGTGGTACCGGGCCTGCCCGCAGGTCCGGGTGTCCGCCGGGTGTACCTGGCCGCGCCCGGGACCGACGACGCGACGGTCGAGCTGCGGGTGGTGAGCACCGAGGGAGCGTTCGTGCCCGATGCGCTGAACGCGGTCCGGGTTCCAGCCGGAACCGTGGTGCCGGTCGAGCTGGGGAACGTGCTGGCCGGCCGCCCGGCCAGTGTCGTGGCCACCAGCGACGTGCCGGTTCTCGCCGGCGGCTTCGCGAGTGCGGTGGACCCCCGGACCGGCGTCGGGGAGTTCGCCTGGACCGGCGCTACCGTACCGCTGAGCGGCTCCGCACTGCTGCCCGACAACCGGACGGGCGACTTGGTCGACAGCGTGCTGCAGCTTTCAGCTCCGGGCGCGGCGGCGACCGTCTCGGTCACCGCGCTGCCCGCCGGTGCGGGACCGGTCGCCGGCCCGTTCCTCGTGCAGGTGCCGGCCGGCCACACGATCGTCGTTGCGCTGCACGCCCTGGCCATCCCGCCGGGCAGCTTCGCACTCGTGGTCACCCCGACGACCGACTCCGGCCCGGTGTACGCCGCGCGCGTGCTCGTGGAGCTGGGCAGCCGCGGCCTGCTGCTGTCCACATTGAGCCTGGAGCGGACGGAGGCGACCGTCACCGTGCCCGCCGTCGTGCCGGACCCGGCCGCCGGGACGGCCGCCACGCCGTAGTCACTCCTGAGGCAGGCCCGGCGGTCAGCCGCCCTCGTACGGCGGGTCGATCGCGTCCGGATCCAGCCCCAGCAGCCGGGCGACCTGCTCCACGATCACGTCGTGAACGAGGTCCGCGAGCTCGCCACGGTCGGGGGCACGCGCCTCGATCGGCCGGCGGTAGACCACGATCCGGCTCGGCGTCTCGCCGGATCCGGGCAGCAGCCGGGCCAGAGGTACGCCGTCGTCGCCGGTGAGCTCTTCCCCCACGCCGGTGAGGTCCTCCCCCGCGCTCGGCGCCGCCCCGATGCGGGGGACCTCCTCGACTGCGAACTCGACGTGCGCGAGCTCGGTCTCCCACCGGACCTCGAGGTGTTCAACCGCATCGAGGACGAGGTCGTCGAACTGCTCCGACCGGCTCCGGGCCAGCGGTACGCCGGGTGGCACCAGCGGACCGCGCAGTCCGCGGCCGTGCCGGTCCCGACGTCGAGCCCGAACGGGCCGACCGGCCGCCGCCGCGGTCCGCTGCGAGCTCACGACCGGGAGCGTAGTCGCACGACACGGCCGCCCGGTGATGGCCCCGAGGCCCTCGGCGCGTTACCGTTCGCGCTCGTGAGGCCCTCTCGGCGCTGCTCGCGGATCGCGTGCGGTGCCCCCGCCGTCGCCACCCTGACCTACGCCTACGCCGACTCGACCGCGGTCGTCGGCCCGCTCGCCACCTACGCCGAGCCCCACTGCTACGACCTGTGCGAGCAGCACGCCGCCCGGCTCACCGCGCCCCGCGGCTGGGAGGTGCTGCGGCAGGTCGACGCCGGCTTGCCGGCCGGACCCAGCGCCGACGACCTCGAGGCACTGGCCGACGCCGTCCGTGCCGCCGGCCGGCAGGGGCGCCGGCCACCGCCGGACGGCGATGGCGATGGCGATGGGGGAGACGGCGCCCGGCGCGGCCACCTGCGAGCCGTACGGTCGTCCGGATAGGCACGGGGGGCCGACTTCTCACCCGACGCCGAAGCACTCGAGCCCGGAGCTGACCTCGGCGCACCGGTAGGCTCGGGCTCGCGTCGGCGACCGGGACCGACGGCCTGAAACCGGCGAACCGGAGCAGCCTCGTGCGTGACCTGTCGACGATCGTCAAGGCCTACGACATCCGTGGCGTGGTGCCCGACGAGCTCGACGAGAACGTCGCCCGCGCCGTCGGAGCGGCGTTCGTCCGGTTCACCGAGGCCGCGACCGTCGTCACGGCGCACGACATGCGAACGTCCTCAGGGCCGTTGTCCACCGCCTTCGCCGAGGGCGCGAGCAGCCAGGGTGCCGACGTCGTGGCGGCCGGGCTGGCCTCCACCGACCTGCTCTACTTCGGTGCCGGCTACCTCGACGTACCAGGGGCGATGTTCACGGCGAGCCACAACCCGGCCCGCTACAACGGCATCAAGCTCTGCCGGGCCGGCGCCGCGCCGGTCGGCCAGGACAGCGGCCTCGCGGACATCCGGGCCCTGGCCGAGGGGTACCTCGGGGACGGCCTGCCGGCCTACGACGGCAAGCCGGGCACGGTGTCCAGCCGGGACCTGTTGACCGAGTACGCCGACTACCTCACCAAGCTCGTGGACACCTCCGGCAGCCGCCGGCTCAAGGTGGTCGTCGACGCCGGCAACGGGATGGCCGGGCTCACCGTGCCGACGGTCTTCGCCGGGCTCCCGCTCGAGCTCACCCCGCTGTACTTCGAGCTCGACGGCAGCTTTCCCAACCACGAGGCCAACCCGCTGGTGCCGGAGAACCTCCGCGACCTGCAGGCCAAGGTGCGTGAGACCTCGGCCGACATCGGGCTGGCCTTCGACGGTGACGCCGACCGCTGCTTCGTCGTCGACGAGCGCGGCGAGCCGGTGCCGCCGTCGGTGGTAACCGCCCTGGTCGCGGTCCGTGAGCTTGACCGGCACCCCGGCTCGACGATCATCTACAACCTGATCACCTCCCACGCCGTGCCGGAGATCGTCCGCGAGCACGGCGGCGTACCGGTCCGCAGCCGGGTCGGCCACTCGTTCATCAAGGCCACCATGGCCGAGACCGGCGCGGTCTTCGGCGGCGAGCACTCGGCGCACTACTACTTCCGGGACTTCTGGCGCGCGGATACCGGCATGCTGGCCGCTCTGCACGTCCTCGCCGCCCTCGGCAGCCAGGACCGACCGCTGTCCGAGCTGCTCGCGGCGTACTCGCGTTACGCCGCCTCCGGCGAGATCAACTCCACCGTTCCCGACGGTGCCGCCAAGCTGGTCGAGGTCGAGCAGGCGTACGCCGATGCGCCCGGGGTCACTCTCGACCACCTGGACGGGCTCACCGTCGAGGGGAAAGGCTGGTGGTTCAACCTGCGGCCGTCCAACACCGAGCCGCTGCTCCGCCTCAACGTCGAGGCGGCCGACGAGCCGACGATGGCCCGGGTCCGCGACGAGGCGCTCGCCCGCATCCGCGGCTGACCGCCGGCGGCGGCTATCACCGCCCCTCCTTCGAACTGGAGCGATCGTGAACCTGGAACCTTGGCTGCTGGAGATCCTCGCCTGCCCGGCCTGCCACGCCCCGCTGCGGGTGGACGAGGCGGCCGACGAGCTTGTCTGTACCGGCTGCGGACTCGCCTATCCGGTCCGCGACGACATCCCGGTGCTGCTGATCGACGAGGCGCGCCGGCCCGACGCCGCTCCCGCCTCCCCGTGAAGCCGGCGGACGCCGAAGCCCGGCTGGACGACCTCGCTGCCCTGGAGACCGGCGACCCGGCCGGCATGCTGCGCGCGGTCGCGTCATCCGCCGCCCAGGTACGAACCGCCGTCACGTTGGCCGAGGAGGCCGGCGTCGCCCGGCTGGCCGGCGACGGCCGCCCCCGCTCGGTCGTCGTCACCGGCATGGGCGGTTCCGGGCTCTCCGGCGACGTGTTGGCCGCGGTGGCCGGTGGCGGCTGCCCGGTCCCGATCGTCACCCACCGCGGCTACGGCCTGCCTGGCTGGGTCGGTCCGGCCGACCTGGTGGCCGCCGTGTCGTGCTCCGGCTCCACGGAGGAGACTCTCTCCGCCGCAGACGAGGCGATCCGCCGCGGCTGCCGGCTGCTGATGGTCGGGGGGGCCGACTCGCCGCTGTCAGAGCGGGCTGAGCAGGCCGGCGCACCGTACGTCGTGGTGCCCGGCGGCCGGCAGCCTCGCGCCAGCCTGTGGGCGCTGACGGTGCCGCTGGTCATGGCGGCGCACGCGCTCGAGCTGGTGCCGGCCCCCCCAGCGGTGCTCGAAGCGACGGCGGCGCGCCTGGAGGCGGTCAGCGAGCGCTGCCGCCCGTCCAGCGACTCTTTCGTCAACCCGGCCAAGGCGCTGGCGATCGAACTGGCCGGCATGGTGCCGATGATCTGGGGCAGCTCGCCGCTGGCCGGGGTTGCCGCGTACCGCTTCAAGACCCAGCTCGCGGAGAACGCGAAGTACCCCGGGATCTTCGGGGTGCTGCCCGAGGCGAACCACAACCAGGTGGTGACCTTCGACGGCGTGTTCGCCGGCCGGACCTCGGAAGCGGACTTCTTCCGCGACCGGGAGGAGGAGTCCGAGGGTCCGGCCCGGCTACGGCTGGTGCTGCTGCGCGACCGGGACGAGCACCCCCAGACCGCCCGCCGGGCGGAGGTGTCCCGCGAACTGGCCAACCAGCGCGGCATCGAGGTCAGTGAGCTGGTCGCCGAGGGGAACTCGCCGCTGGAGCGGATGGCCAGCCTGGTCTCGCTCATCGACTACGCGACCGTCTACCTCGCGGTGCTGCTCGGCCTGGACCCGACGCCGGTGACCGCGATCTCCGAGCTCAAGGAGCGGATCGCTCAGTGAGCGCCAGCGGTGGCAAGGCCGCGGTCGTCGCGGCCCTGCTCGCCAACGCCGGGATCGCGGTCAGCAAGTTCGTCGCCTTCGCCTTCACCGGGTCGTCGTCGATGCTGGCCGAGTCCGTGCACTCGGTCGCCGACACCGGCAACCAGGGGCTGCTGCTGCTGGGGGGCCGCCGGGCCGAGCGGGAGGCGGATGAGCAGCACCCCTTCGGCTACGGGATGGACCGTTACTTCTACGCCTTCGTCGTCGCGCTGGTGCTCTTCAGCGTCGGCGCACTGTTCGCGCTCTACGAGGGCTACGAGAAGCTGCGGCACCCGCACGAGCTGGAGTCGCCACTGGTTGCCATCGGCGTACTGCTGGTCGCCATGGCCCTCGAGGCGTTCTCCTTCCGGACCGCCTACCGGGAGTCGGTCAAGGTCAAGCCGGCCGGGATGTCCTGGCCCGGGTTCATCCGGCACAGCAAGAACCCGGAGCTGCCGGTCGTGCTGCTCGAGGACACGGCCGCCCTGCTGGGCCTGATCTTTGCGCTCGCCGGCGTCAGCCTCACGCTGCTGTTCGACGAGCCGCGCTGGGATGGGGTCGGGACGCTGGCGATCGGCGTACTGCTCGGGGCGGTCGCCTTCGTGCTGGCGGTGGAGATGAAGAGCCTGCTCATCGGTGAGGCCGCGAGCCCGCCGGACGTCGAAGCCATCCGCACCGCGCTGGTCGACGGAGAGGTCACCCGGGTGATCCACCTCCGGACCGTCCACATCGGTCCGGAGGAGGTGCTGGTGGCCGCCAAGGTCGCGTTCCGGCCCGACGCCGACATGGCAGACGTCGCGCGCGGCATCAACGCCGCGGAGGCGCGGGTCCGCGCCGCGGTCCCGCTGGTGTCACTGATGTACCTGGAACCGGACCTTTACCGCGCCGACCTTGCCAAGCCGGTCTAATCGCGACCGGGGGAATCGACCCGATGTTGATGATCCCGTCCTGTCCCAGCCGAGCGCATGCCGGGCACCAGCTGGCACATCCCGGCCAGGCAGGACACGTTGGTCTCGAAGTGGGCCCGTGCCCGGTCCAGGCACGGCGGCCCGCATGGATGCGTCGTCGGTGACATCCAGGACAAGACGGCGGTCATGCGGTGCGCGTCCTCCCGCTCGTGTCGTGCAGGTCCGCGATGTGCGGGATCGGTGAAGGCAAGAGCCAAACAAAGCCGAGCGTGCCTCCGACGGCGGCCACCAGCAGCGTGGGGCGCAGCCCCAGAGTCGTGCCGAGAGTGCCACCGACGACCGCCCCCAACGGGCGTACTCCGTAGTTGACGGCGCTGAACGCACCGGCAGTCCGGCCGCGCAGCTCGTCCGGCGTGACGACCGTCCGCAGGGCGTTCTGGTTCACGTCGAAGAGCATCACACCGATGCTGGACAGCAGCTCGGCCGCGGAAAGGACGGCTGCCCTCATCAATGGCGAGCCGCCGGCGGCGGCGGCCAGCGCGAGGGGCGCGGGAAACAGCACGGCACCGGCGACGATGCTGCGGCCCACGCCGATCCGGCGGGCGAGTGCAGGTGCGAGGGCCGCGCCGAGCAGACCGCCGACGGCGCCGACGCCGAAGGCGAGGCCGATGACGCCGGCCGAGAGTCCGAGCTGCCGGCTGGCGAACAGCACGAGCAGCGCGTTGCCGACGAACGTGAAGAAGTTCAGCGTGGTCGAGCAGCCAAGACAGGCCCGCAGGATCGGGTGCCGGGAGATGAACCGCAGCCCCTCGGCCGCCCGGCCAGCCAGCGGGGAGGATTGCTCCTGGACACGGACGCCTTCGTCGACGCGCAGGCGGCCGAGAAGGACCGCCGACACCGCGAAGGACACCGCGTCGACGAGGACGGCTACCGGCGCGGTCACCGCCTGGATGAGGGCTCCGCCGACCGCCGGCCCGGCCACGAACGAGGCGGCCCGGCTCGTGCTCAGCTTGCTGTTGGCGTCCAGGTACGAGTCCCGGTCGACCAACGCGACGAAGAAGCTCGGGTAGGCCATGTTGAAGACGACTTGGCCGGCGCCCGTCAGCAGCGCCACGGCGATCAGCTGCCCGAACGTCACGGCGTCCAGTAGGTACGCCACCGGCAGGCTGAGGAGTACGGCGGCCCGGGCGATGTCGGCGAGCACCATCAGGCGACGCTTGCGGTCCTGCTGGTCGACCCACGCGCCCACGAGCAGCGACAGCAAGCTCGGCAGCCAGATGGCGGCCGTGAGCACGCCCACCTGGCCGGCGGTCGCGCCTAGCATGACGACGGCGATGAGCGGGAGGGCCAGCTCGGTCACTCGGTCGCCGAACTGCGAGACGGTGTAGCCGGCCCAGAAGGTACTGAAGCCCCGATCCCGCCACAGCTTGCTACGCGGCGCCGGCGCCAGTGTTGGGGTCACTCCGGTTCTCCCGGCGCTTCCGGCAGGACATAGCGCATCAGCCGCACGCCGCGGGCGTACTCGGGTGGCTCCTCGGACTTCCGGCGGACGTACGGCGCCAGCACTCGCTCGATGCCCTCCTCGATGCTCTGCAGCTCCTCCGCCGTCACGACGACGCCGGTATTGGACAGACCGGCGAGCCGGCGCCAGCCCGGCTCGAGCCGGGGCTCGTCATGCTGCAGCCAGCGGGCCGGCAGGTCGGCGCACCGGGAGAACATCTGCCGGCTCAGCTGCCGGGCGGCCGCGGAGGCCTCAGCGTCGTCCGCCGGCGCCTCGAACCGGAAGCCGGACGCCGTAGCCCGCCACCAGCGCTGCCGCCGGTCCTCACCGCCGTCCCATTCCTCGACCAGGCCGAAGCCGGCCAGGTGACGCAGGTGCCAGCTCGCCACCGACGGGCTCGCATCCACCGCGGCGGAGAGCCCGGTGGCGGTCGCTCGTCCATGCCGTTGCAGCTGCTCCAGGATCGCCAGGCGGACCGGATGGGCAAGTGCGCGCATGGCCTTGGGGTCGGTCAGCTCGAAGTCGCCGAAGGGGTTCGTGAGAGACATCTCTCGAAAGTACCGTCTCGCACCTCGCCCGTCGACGAGCGCAAGCGGCCGAGCGTGGCGGGAAGCCGGCCGCGGCGTTACCGGTCGCGTCGGAGGAGTCGCTGCGCCTTCTGCTGCTCGAAGTCGAGGGCGGCGAGCTGCCACGGGAGCCGGCCGCAGAGCCGGCCGAGCTCGCGGACCTCGGCGTGAACCTGCGGTTCGGTGAGGGCGCGCAGCGCGAATGCCAGCGCCTTCGGGCTGACGTCGTGGCGGGCCTCGAGCCGGATCGCGTACGCAGCCGCTTGCAGCTCGGCTTCGCCGTACCGGCGGTGTGACGCGATCCGGCGACCGTCGGCGGGCACGCGTCCCATCGACCCGGCGCGAGAGGGCCCGCGACCGGGGACCTGTGGAGACTTGTGGGCGTTGGGGCGCCCGAGAGTTTCCACGAGCCGGGGACTGGCGAGCAGGCCGAGGTACTCGCGGTAGCGCAGCATCCGCGCGGTCGTTCCCAGTCGGGCCGCTGCTGCTCCGATGCTCAGGCCGGCTTGCACGATGCCAGCGTCCCACAACTTGACGGATCCGTGTCATAAAAGCCGGCTTGGGCTACGGCAGGGGACTATTTCGCGGCTACCGTCGGGGTCGACACCCCTTCCAGCGCCCGGGAGTACCGCATGACCGACCTACCGAAGTCCGACATCGCGGACGCCTCTCTTACCGACGCCGGCAAGCTGCGGGTCGAGTGGGCGGACCGGTCCATGCCGGTGCTGCGGCAGATCCGCGAGCGTTTCGAGAAGGAGCGGCCGTTCGACGGCGTCCGAATCGCCGCCTGCATGCACGTCACCACCGAGACCGCCAACCTCATGCGGGCCCTGAAGGCCGGCGGTGCCGAGCTGCACCTGTGCGCCTCCAACCCGCTGTCCACCCAGGACGACACCGCGGCCGCGCTGGTGCACGAGTACGGGATCGCCACCTACGCCCGCAACGCCGTCGACCGCGACGGCTACTACGCCCACATCAACGCGGCCCTGGACTGCCAGCCGCACTTTGTCTTCGACGACGGCTGCGACCTGGTGAACGTGCTGCACACCAGCCGCCGCGAGCTGCTGGACGGCGTACGAGCCGGTTGCGAGGAGACCACGACGGGGGTCATCAGGCTGCGGCAGATGGCCAAGGACGGCGCGCTTTCGTTTCCGATGGTGGCCGTCAACGACACCGACACCAAGCACATGTTCGACAACCGGTACGGCACCGGGCAGTCGACGATCGACGCGATCTTCCGGGCGACGAACACGCTGCTCGCCGGCAAGACCGTCGTGGTGGCCGGCTACGGCTACTGCGGCAAGGGCGTCGCGGCCCGGGCAGCCGGCATGGGCGCCAGCGTGGTCGTCACCGAGATCGACCCCACCAAGGCGCTGGACGCCACCATGCAGGGCTTCCGGGTGCTGCCGATGGCGCAGGCCGCCGCTATCGGCGACGTGTTCGTCACCGTCACCGGCAACCGCGACGTGCTGCGCCGGGAGCACTTCGAGGCGATGAAGGACGGCGCCATCTTCGCCAACTCCGGGCACTTCGACATCGAGATCGACATCCGCGCGCTCGAAGAGCTGGCCGTCGAGAAGCGAGCGAAGATCCGCCACCAGACAGATGAGTACGTGATGGCGGACGGCCGGCGGCTGCTGCTGCTCGCCGAGGGCCGGCTGGTCAACCTCGGTGCCGCGGAGGGCCACCCCGCCGCGGTCATGGACATGTCCTTCGCCGACCAGGCGCTGACCGCGGAGTGGCTGGCGAAGAACGCCGACTCCCTCTCAGCGGGCGTGCTAGACGTGCCGGAGGAGATCGACAAGCAGGTCGCCCGGCTCAAGCTGGCCGCCATGGGCGTGGCGATCGACGTACTCACGGCTGCGCAGGATGACTACCTCAGCTCCTGGGAGCACGGCTCCTGACCGGCTGCCCCGACACGTGGCGTCAGCCGGGAGGCATGAAGCCGTTGGTGGGCTGATCAGCCGCAGGTAGCGGCGGCCTCGGTACGGCGGGGTGGGCGACAGCGCCCGCCGGGAGGACCGGAGCCGGAGGGGCGGTATAGGCCGGGGCGTTGGCCTGACGACCCAGCCGCTCCTCCTCCCGGCGCCGGCGTTCAGCCAGGACGGCGGACAGGTACTCCCAACCCGTCGCACCTGGTGGTGGTGGCGGACGGACCACGGCGCCGACCGCCACCACCAACCGTCCGCCGAGCTCCTCGCGGGGGCCGTGGTCGAGGGAGTTGGCGCGAGCGAGGAACTGCCGGGTGGCCAGCGCCAGGTCGTCGGGCAGCCCGGACAGGTCGAGGGTGGTCGCCCACCCGGCGAGCGCCGGCGGCATGGCGGCGACCGGACCGCCCCGCACCGGCACCCGCTCCCGCAGCACGACGGTGCCGGCGAGCACATCGCCGAGCCGCTTCCCCCGCCGGCTCAGCAACGACGTGACCACGCTGATGACCACGGTGAACAACAGCAGCCCCGGCTTCTCCACGATGCCGCCTATCAAGCCGCGGACCAGCGCCTGCCGGAACCGGATCGGCCCACCGTCGTCGCGCACCACCCGCAGTCCCAGCGCCGCCTTGCCGATCGTCCGCCCGCGCCACAGCGTCTCGGCGGCGACCGGGTAGCCCACCAGGATCGCGACGGTGACCACGACGCTGAGGGTCGCCCGCAGTGCCGGCTCGAGCTGCACTTGAAGCTGGGCCAGCACCAGGGTCAGTAGGAGAAGCGCGAGCAACTGCACGAGCAGGTCCACGAGCGCGGCCAGCGCCCTCGACGGCAGCGCCGCTAGCCGCAGGTCGAGGGCCACCGCCTCGCCGGTGACGAGATCGCTCATCGGGATAGTGTCCCCGGCGGGCGCGCCGTGGCGGCGTTAACGAGCCGGGAAACGAGGGATGCGCGCTGGACGTCGACGCCTACGTCGGGGCGCATCGGGCCGAGTGGGAGCGGCTGGAGGCGCTGCTGCGCCGGGCCGGTCGGCCCCGCCGGCTCTCCGGCGCCGAGGTGGACGAGCTGATCGGGCTCTACCAGCGGGTCGCCACGCACCTGTCCGTGGTCCAGTCCCGCTCGCCGGACCCGGTGCTCGTCGCCCGGCTGTCGGCGCTGGTGGCTCGGGCCCGCGGCGCGGTGGCGGGGGGCTCCGCCCCCGCCTGGCAGGACCTCGCCCGCTTCTTCCGGGTCACGTTCCCGGCGGCGGCGTACCGCACCTGGCGCTGGTCGGCGGCTACCGCTGCCGGCTCGCTGCTGGTGGCGTACGCCCTCGGCGCCTGGGTGGCCACCTCTCCCCACGTGCAGTCGGCGCTGCTGCCGCCGGGCCAGGTACGCCGGCTGGTCGAGTCGGACTTCGCCGGCTACTACCGCAGCCATCCCGCCGGTGCCTTCGCCGCGCAGGTGTGGACCAACAACGCCTGGGTCGCCGCCATCGCGCTTTGCCTCGGCGTCCTGCTCGGCCTGCCGACGCTGCTCATCCTGCTGCAGAACTCGGTGAACGTGGGCATCGCCGGCGGCTACCTGGTGGCTGCGGGCAAGGGCGGGCTGTTCTTCGGCCTGATCCTGCCGCACGGCCTGCTGGAGCTGACCGCTGTCTTCGTGGCGGCCGCGACCGGCCTGCGGCTCGGCGCGACGGTGGTCGACCCGGGGCCTCGCCGCCGGGTCGACGCGCTGGCGGAGGAGGGCCGAGCCGCCGTTACGATCGCGGTGGGACTGGTCGTGGTGCTGCTGGTCAGCGGGGCCATCGAGGCGTTCGTCACGCCGTCGGCCCTGCCCACCTGGGGGCGGATCGGCATCGGCGTCCTGGCGGAGACGGGCTTCGTGGCCTACCTGGCGGTCTTCGGCCGGCGCGCCGTACGGGCGGGGGAGACCGGTGACCTACCCCTTGGCCTGCGCCCTGACGTCGCGTCCACCTCAGGGTGACGCGCACAGGAGCCATCATCGTGACGTCCGCAGCAGGAAATTCCCGGGAACCTCAGGCGGAGGTCACAATGATCACTCGAGCTGGCCGGCTGGCGACCGGTCAGAGCCGACCGGCGGCCTTGAGGTTGAGGTAGGCGTCCGTCACCGCAGAGGCGAACTCCTCCGGCGGTGCGTCGACCACCTCGACGCCACGGCGGCGCAGGGCGGCGGTCATCCGTCGCCGGTCGGCCGTCGCGCGCTCGGCGGCGGCGGCGGCGTACACCGAGGCGGCGTCCCCTCGCCCGGCCGCCAGCGCGGCGACCGTGGAATCGGCGACCGCGGCGACCAGCACCAGGTGCCGGGAGCTCAGCGCTGGCAGCGCGGGCAGTAGGCCCTCCTCCACCACCGCCGGATCCAGGCCGGTGAAGAGCACCACGAGCGAGCGCCGCCGGACCCGGCGGAGCACGGCCGCGACGATGCCCCGTACGTCGGACTCCACCAGCTCCGGTTCCAGCGGCGCCATCGCAGCGACCAACGTTGGCAGCAGCGAGGTTCCGCCGGCCGTCTCGACGCTGGCCCGCAGCCGCCGGTCGTAGGCCACCAGGTCGACCCGGTCACCGGCCCGGCCCGCGACGGCGCCCAGCAGGAGGGCGGCGTCCAGGGCGCTGTCCAGCCGCGGGATGTCCCCGACCCGGGCGGCGGAGGTGCGGCCGGTGTCGAGCACGATCACGATCCGGCGGTCCCGCTCCGGGCGCCAGGTGCGCACCACCACGGCGTCCCGGCGCGCGGTGGCCCGCCAGTCGATGGACCGCACGTCGTCGCCGGCGACGTAGTCGCGCAGCGAGTCGAACTCGGTGCCCGACCCTCGGGTCCGGGCCGCCGCCGCGCCGTCGAGCTCGCGCAGCCGGGCCAGCTTCTCTGGCAGGTACCGCCGGCTGGGAAATCCCGGCAGCACCCGGACAACCCAGGGGGCCACGTGACTGCCCTGCCGGGCGGCCAGCCCGAGCGGGCCAACCGAGCGCACGGTCACCCGCGCCGCGGCCCGGTCGCCGCGCCGGGTCGGCCGCAGGGAGATCTCCAGCCAGCGCCGTTCGCCGGGGGGTACGTCGACCGCCAGCCGGCGTGGGGTCGCCCCGGCGCCCGGCGGCCAGGCGTCCCGCAGCACACCCCGTACCCGCCGCCGCCCCGGGTTGGTGACGCCGAGCCGCACCGTGGCCGTCTCGCCCAGCAGCGTCGAGGTGTCACCGGAGCGGGACATCCGCAGACCGCGGACGCTGCCGGCGAGTGCCAAATCCACCAGTACGCCGGTGGCCAGCGCGCCGTTGACCAGCCATGGCGTCAAGCCGCCCAGCGGTGCCAGCACGACCAGTACGACGCCCATAAGCGCCACCGCACCGGCGCGCCAGGTCAGGGCCACCGCGGCCTCAGCGGGGGACCGGCACCGAGGCCAGTACGCCGTCCAGGACGCCGTCCGCGGTCGCCCCGTCGAGCTCGGCCTCCGGCCGCACCGAGATGCGGTGCCGCAACGTGGGCCGGGCCAGCGCCTTTACGTCGTCCGGCGTCACGTAGTCGCGCCCGGACAGCCACGCCCACGCCTTGCTGGTCGCGAGCAGGGCGGTGGCTCCGCGCGGGGAAGCGCCCAGCTGCAGCGACGGCGTCGCCCGGGTCGCGCGGCAGACGTCCACGACGTAGCCGAGCACCTCCGGCGTGACGGAGACCGACGCAGCCGCCTTCCGGGCAGCGTCGAGCTCGCCCGGCCCGGCCACCGGCCGAAGGCCGGCGGCGGCGAGGTTGCGCGGGTCGAAGCCCGCGCTGTGCCGGCGCAGCACCGCCAGCTCGTCATCCCGGCTGGGCAACGGCATGGTCAGCTTGAGCAGGAACCGGTCCAGCTGGGCCTCCGGCAGCGGGTAGGTCCCCTCGTACTCGATCGGGTTCTGCGTTGCGATAACGAGGAACGGCTCCGGCAGCGGGCGCGGCGAGCCCTCCACGGTGACTTGCCTCTCCTCCATCGCCTCGAGCAGGCTGGCCTGGGTCTTCGGCGGCGTCCGGTTGATCTCATCGGCTAGCAGAAGGTTGGTGAAGACCGGCCCCTCGACGAAGGAGAACCGGGTGCTGCGCGCGTCGTAGACCAACGAGCCGGTGACGTCGCCGGGCATCAGGTCAGGGGTGAACTGCACCCGCTTGGTGTCCAGGGCCAGCGCGGCGGCGACGGCGCGCACCAGCAGCGTCTTGGCCACGCCGGGCACGCCCTCCAGCAGCACATGCCCGTGGCAGAGCAGGGCCACGGCCAGGCCGCTCACGGCCGCGTCCTGCCCGATGACCGCCTTGGCGACCTCTTCGCGCAGCGCGAGAAGCGGGCGGCGGGGGTCGTCGGGACCGTGCGGGGCCGACCCCGCAGTGGCGGGGGAGGTGACGGGCGCCGGGCCTCCGGCAGCGGCGGGGGAGGTCACGGGCGGCGTACCTCCCGCTCCATGGCGTCGAGCTCTCCGGCCAGGCGGACCAGCGCCGCGTCGTCCGGCACGTCCCGGCCGGCACCGTACAGGAGGCCGCTGACCTCGACCGCCGGCCGGCCGGTGCGGGCCGCGGTCCCCTCGGCCAGGGCGCCCGGAGACCCGTCGGGCGGCCGGCCGAGCAGATCACCTAGGCGGGCGCGCACGCCGGCGCGCAGGGCCTCGGCGGCCTCCGGCCGGGCACCTGACGCCCGGTAGAGCCGCGCCCGGCCCTCGACCGTCTCCGCGGAGCGAACCACAACCGGCAATGTCTCGGCGACCACCGGGCCGAGCCGGCGCGCTCGCCACAGGGCAAAGAGGACGACGGCGACCGCCAGCTGGCCGACCGCGAGCAGCACCCGGCTGGGCAGCAGGTCGAGCAGGCCCGGCGGGTCTTCGGCGGCCGGCCCCGCGGGGAGCTCGGCGGGGGCCGGCAGCAGCCACAGAAGAGTGGGCTGCTGGCCGAGCAGACCCTCGGCCAGCGCGGCGTTGCCGTCGTCGGCCAACCGCTCGTTGGTGAACAGGGCCGGCGCGCCCACCACGGTCACCCGGCCGGCCGCCGCGGTGAGCGCCACCAGGGTGGGACGGCCACCGCTCGCGTAGCACTGGGTCGCGTCCGGGTCGGTCACGGCGTACGCCGTCCCGCCCAGTTCCGCACTTCCCGCGACGGTCGCCGCCGGCAGGTCGCAGGCCGGCTGGCGGCTCGCGACCGCCACCGGCCCGCTCCGGCGTACGCTGCCCGCCAGCGCTGCGAGCGTGTCGTCGTCGGGGTCTACGAGCACCAGGTCGGCGCCGCCGCGGTCAGCCAGCCCCGTCAGGCTGCCGCGCGGCAGCCGTTCCGGCAGCGGCACGAACACGGTGCCGCCGGCCCGGCCCGCGCTCGCCGCCTCCGCCACCGTGTGCACCCGACGTACGTCGACCCCGCGCTCGCGTAGCAAGGTGGCCAGCGCCCGACTGCCGGCGGGATCCACGCCGGCCGGGTCCAGCTGGCCGCGGCGGCCACCGCTGCGGACCACCGCGAGCAGCGTGCCGAGCACCACCAGCAGGACGGCGATGGCGAGCGGCGCACGCGCGGCCCGCCAGATCTCACTCGCCCGCGGGCCTACCCCGGTGCTGTCCGGAAGCCGGACCGCAGGCTCGGCTGCCGCGGCCGTCGAGGTGTCGGCCGGAGCCGGACTGATCATCGGCCGGCCGTAACCGGTACCCGGCGCCGGCGTACCGCCTCGTCGAGCTCTCGCAACCGGCCGTCGGTCTCGGCGGTGGCGGGGCGCCCGCCGTACCAGACCTCGTCGAAGAGCGCGGCGGCGCCGCGCAGCCGTGGCGCGAGCTCGGGCAGTGCGGTGCCGGCCTCAGCGGCGACCTCGTCGGCGGTCCGGCCGGCGCGGGGGTCGAGGACACCGCGGGCCTCAAGCTCCCGGGCGACCGCGCGCAGCCGCTCGCGCACCGCCTCCGCCCACCGGCCGTCCGCCGCGAACCGGTCGGCCGCCCGCCGGTGGTCCGCCGCGGTCAGCGGCCGCAGGGCGGCTCGGTCCGGATCCAGCTGGCCGGTAGGTCGCATCGGGCCCACCCGTAGCCGGATCACCACCACGACGAGAACGACCAGCGCGACCAGCCCCACGAGCCCGAGCGCGCCGCCGGGCGCCGCCCCGGCGGCGACGTCGAACGCCCGGTTGAGCCATCGCAGCACCGCCTGCAGGATTCGCATCTGCAACGGCGGGTCGTCGCGGTGGTAAACCGCCTTGCTGAGCTCACGTCGCGCGGCTTCCCGGGCGCCGGTCCGGTCGAGCGGGTCACCGAGCGCGGCCAGCAGGCGGCCGAGCAGGTGGGTCACCGGCCGACACTGCGGGCGAGCGTGACGTCCAGCCCCTCGGCCCGCATCCGCCGGTCGACGTAGAGCAGCGCGAGTACGGCGGCCACGAACGGCGCGACCACGATCGAGGCGACGGACGAGGTGACGGTCAGGGCTATCGCCGAGCCGACGCCGACATCCCGGCCCTCGGTGCGGAAGAGCGAGAAGGCGCCGTAGAAGAGCGCCGGCAGCGAGAGCAGGGACGACACCAGGAACGCGAGCAGCGCCGACAACGCCCGGGTGCCCCAGACCCGCCACCAGTCCGGGACGGCGAGGCGCCAGGACCGCCGCAGCGAGCCGGCCACGCCGGCCCGCTCGAGGACCATCGCCGGGACCGCGAGGGCCCAGGCGCCCCACAGGAAGACCCCGGGTACCACCAGAAGGAGCAGACCAAGCAATGGTCCAATCGTCGTGATCACACCGATGACCAGCAGCCGCCATACCAGCGGCCGCACCCGTCGCCAGGCGGCGCCCGCGCCGGTGGGCCGGCCGAGCACCGTGTCCGCGGCAATGACCGCGATCATGGCGGTCAGCACCGCTCCGGCCGCCGCGCCGATCAGGACGCTGAGCAGGCCGGCGCCGGTGAACGCGGAGCGAAACGGCAAGCCACCCTGCACCCGCACCGTGGAGATCAGCGCTCCGCCGGTGGCGGCGGCCGCGAGCAGTGACACCACCAGCTGCACCAGGGTGACGACGGCGGCCACGCCGAGGGTCACCCGCGGCTGCCGCCGGACCGTCCGGAATGCACCGTCGAGGATCTCCCCGACCGCGAGCGGCCGCAGCGGTACGACGCCCGGCTGCGCCGGTGGCGGCGGTGGTGACCAACCGGGTGGCGGCCCCCAGCCCGCACCCGGCGGCGGCCCGCTCCAGCCCGACGGCGCGCCGGCCGGGGCCGGCCAACCCGACGATTCGCCGGCCGACTCAGACGGGCCGGTCGGTGGCGCCCAGCCCGGCGGCTCGCTCATCGTTGGTCCTCGTTCCTCGACTTCTCCGCCGGCGAACGCGGCGACCGGCCGGCTGCGGGGATGGTTGCACGGTGCCGCCCGTCGATGCCGAATCGGGATGGCTCGGCGGATGGCAACGGCGGCAGGAAGTGCGACGATTGTGAACGTGCAGGAGCCGCTGCGGTGAAGGGCCGGGTGCTCGTCGTCGACGACGACACCGCGCTCGCGGAGATGCTCGGCATCGTGCTGCGGGGCGAGGGGCTCGAGTGCTTCTTCGTCTCCGACGGCGACCGGGCGCTGAGCGCCTTCCGGGCGACCAGACCCGACCTCGTGTTGCTCGACCTCATGCTGCCCGGCACCGACGGCATCGACGTGTGCCGCCAGATCCGGGCGGAGTCCGGCGTACCGATCGTCATGCTCACGGCCAAGACCGACACCGTCGACATCGTGGTGGGGCTGGAGTCGGGCGCCGACGACTACGTCGTCAAGCCGTTCAAGCCCAAGGAGCTGGTGGCCCGGATCCGGGCCCGGCTGCGGCAGTCGGCCGACCCGGTGCCGGAGTCACTGTCCATCGGGGAGGTCACGATCGACGTGGCCGGCCACGTCGTCGCTCGCGACGGCCGGTCGATCGGACTCACCCCGTTGGAGTTCGACCTGCTGGTGGCGCTGGCCCGCAAGCCACGCCAGGTGTTCAGCCGTGAGCTGCTGCTCGAGCAGGTGTGGGGCTACCGGCACGCGGCCGACACCAGGCTCGTCAACGTGCACGTGCAGCGGCTCCGTTCCAAGATCGAACGTGACCCGGAGCATCCGGAGATCGTGCTGACCGTGCGCGGGGTCGGTTACAAGGCCGGCCCGCCGTGACCGCGCTCACTGCGGCCGTTCCGGTACGCCGGTCGCTGCGCTTGCCGGGCCACCGCCTACTGGCGCGCTGGCGCCGCTCGCTGCAGACTCGGGTGGTCGTCAGCACCTTGCTGATCTCGGCGACGGTCGTCCTGCTGCTGGGGCTGGTGGTCCTCCAGCAGGTCTCCCACGGCCTGTTGGGCGCCAAGACCAAGGCGGGCCTGGTCGAGTCGGCCAACGGGCTGGCCTACCTCCAGACCAACCTTTCCGCCTCCGACCGGACCGACCCGACCGAGCTGGACGACCAGCTCTACGGGCTCACCAAGTTCCTGGCCAACCGGGGGAGCCGGGCCGGCATCTACGATCTGGCGCTGCTCAGCACGTCCTCGGCCGCCAGCACGAGCCTGTCCGGGGACATCACG
>JBPCOB010000117.1:0-2520 GCA_051000715.1 Mycobacteriales bacterium | reverse complement strand
GCCACCTCAAGATCAGGGATCTCGGCGCTTTTTGTGGGGCTGGTGTGTTGGCCTCCAATCCTTGGCTCCCCGCGCCCCAGTACGAGATCCTCGGCCCGGTGTGGGTCCTGCAGCCGGTGACCGCGGCGACCGTCGGCCGCGACGTCACGATCTCTGGGACCGAGAGCGCCTTCGAGGGCACCGTCAGCTGGGTGGTCCGCTCCGGGGGGACCGTGGTCAAGCGCGGGTCGGCCACCGGGGTCGGCGCGCCGGCGCGCGGCCCGTGGAGCATCACGGTCCGGCTGGCCCCGGGCAGCTACACCGTCCGGGGATACCTGTCCTCGGCCAAGGACGGCTCGGTCACCTTCCCCGACGACAAGAGCTTCACCGTCCGTTGACCTCCCAGGCGAAGGGCCCGTGGCGACCGCCCGCCACGGGCCCTTCGTGGGTCGGGCTAGAGGCTGTTCTTGTACAGCAGCCGGTTCGGGGTGCCCGACGGGTTGCTCGAGATGACGTTCGTCGTGGCGTTGTTGACGATCCAGCTGACGATCGTGGATGACGCGGCGTCGCCGTACGTCGACTTGTAGAGCGCTCCGACCCCGGCCGCGTGCGGCGAGGCCATAGACGTACCGCTGATCGTGTTGGTGCCGCCGTTGAGCCAGTCCGACTTGATCGCGACGCCGGGCGCGTAGACGTCGACGCAGCCGCCGTAGTTGCTGAAGCTGGCCCGGACGTCGCTGCGGTCGGACGCGGCGACCGTCAGGGTCCCGGAGGCGGAGGCCGGCGAGTAGTTGCAAGCGTCCGCGTTGGAGTTGCCGGCCGCGACCGCTGTGAAGACTCCGCTGTTGACCAGGCTGGTCGTGGCCGAGTTCAGTGACGAGGAGTAGCCGCCACCGAGGCTCATGTTGGCCACCGCGGGGTGGATGGCGTTGCTCGCCACCCAGTTGATGCCGGCAATGATCCCGCTGGTCGCGCCGGAACCGCTGCAGTCGAGCACCCGCACGCCGCGCAGGTAGGCCGACTTCGCGACGCCGTACTTGGTACCGCCGATCGTGCCGGCGACGTGGGTGCCGTGGCCGTTGCAGTCCTGCCCGTTGCCCCCCAGGGCGTCATAGACGTCGGAGGCCCGGCCGCCGAAGTCACTGTCGGCGGTTGCGATGCCGGTGTCGATCACGTAGGCGCGGACGCCCGAGCCGGTGTGGGTATAGGTGTAGGAGCCCGACAGCGGCCGGGACCGCTGGTCGATGCGGTCCAGCCCCCACGGGTCGCCGTTGCTGTCCATGTACTGCGTGGTGACCGCGTGGAAGACCGCATCCTGCTCGATCCGTACGACGTTGGGGCTGCGCTGCAGGGCCCGCAGCTGGCCGGCCGTCAGCCGGGCGGCAAAGCCGTTGAGCACCGTGTCGTAGACGAACCGCGGTACGACGGCGAGGGCCCGGGCTACGGCGGCCGGGTCCTGGGCCGCCCGCAGCGTCACGACGTACTGGCCGGGGATGGCTTGGCCGCCGGCCGGCGTCACGGCCACCTGCGAGCCTGTGCCGGTCCCGGCAGCGGCGGTCGCTGCGCTCGAAAGGCTGACGGACCCTCCGAGGGTCACGGCGAAGGCGAACGCGACGACAGATCTCTTCATCGAGCACCCTTCTCGTTGCCGGGGCGGCCCGGTTGCCGCACGCCGGCTCGCGGTATCGTGCGCAAAGGGTGCCCAACCGGTCAACGGTCTGGACCAAGACCTGACTCGCGCAGGTGCACGACGTCGCCTGTGGACAACGTCCGGCTCGGCCCGCCCTCAGGGGTCACCACCAGCCTGCCCGTGCCGTCGACCGCC
Source organism: Mycobacteriales bacterium (assembly GCA_051000715.1). Taxonomy (GTDB): domain Bacteria; phylum Actinomycetota; class Actinomycetes; order JALYNC01; family JALYNC01; genus JBPCOB01. The sequence continues at coordinate 716 of JBPCOB010000117.1, read as the reverse complement.
ACGGCGCGGCCGGTGAGCGTCTCGCCGCCCGTCAATGTCGCTCGCACGGTCCGGCCGAGCGTTGCGGACAGCTGCCGGTAGGACCGGAGCATCGGCTCGGCCGGGCCACCGGTGCTCTCCCACTTGTCGTACGCCACCCCGACCTCGCGAAGCAGCGCAAGCAGGACCGGCTGCCGGTTGACGGCCTCGCCGGTCTCCACCGCCAGCGAAGTCGCGCCGGGCGGCAGCTCGGCCGGCCGCGTCGACACGTTCAGACCCAGGCCCACGACCACCGCGTCGCCAACGACCTCGGCGAGGACGCCGGCCAGCTTGCGGTCGCTGACGACGAGGTCATTGGGCCACTTGACCTCGACCGCCACCCCGGTGCGCTCGCGCACGGCCCGGGCGGCGGCCACCGCCACGACCAACGTCAGCAACCCCCACCGCTCCCGGGGGACGGCCGGACGCAGCAGCACCGACATCGTCAGCCCGGCCCGCGGCGGCGACTGCCACGACCGGTCCAGCCGGCCTCGGCCGGCGCTCTGGTGCTCGGCCACGATCACCAGACCCTCCGCCGCCCCGGACCGCGCCGCGGCCGCCGCGTCGGCGCTGGTCGAGCCGGTCTCGGCCACCACCCGCAGCTCCCGCCACAGGCCGCCGTCCCGGACCAGCGCCGACCTCAGCGCCGTCGCGGACAGCGGTGGTCGGTCCAGGTCGGCGTACGGCGAGGAGATCAC
>JBPCOB010000116.1:0-3503 GCA_051000715.1 Mycobacteriales bacterium | reverse complement strand
CGGGCTCGCCATCGCCCCCAGGACCGGGCGCCATCAGGGCGATCAGCTCCGGGACTTGATCATCTTGACGAAGCGGTCGCGGTCGAGCGCCAAGTGGCCGTCCTTGTCGACGAAGCGGAACTGATGTCGTTCGACCTGCCGGGTGCCGTCGGGATATCGGAGCTCCATGAGCGCCAGCGCGGTGTTCCCGCCCCCTTCGGTCTGGAGTTCGCTGATGGAAACGTCGCTGAACGGGGCCCAGAACTTCTCGAAGCCCGCAAGGCTGATCGAGCTGCGCAAGGTGGGCCCGGCCTGTTCGTACGCTGCTGCTGGGTCGTCGACCACAGCCTTGTGGTACTCGTCGAGATACTGCTTGACCGAGGTGGCTTTGATCGTCGCCACGCCATCGACCCCTCCTGCCGGCGCCGTCCCTGTAGTCGTCGTCGCGTTCGCACTGACGGCCGCATTGCTGCCGTCCCCACCCGTCGCTGGCTCGTGGGGGACGGTCGTACGGGGGGTTGCGGTGGAGGTGGGCGACGTTGTGCGGGGGGAGGCGGTGCCGGTGCCAGTCGTCGTCGTACGGGGGGTTGCGGTGGAGGTGGGCGACGTTGTGCGGGGGGAGGCGGTGCCGGTGCCGGGGTCCCCGTTCTGGGCGAGCGCCCAGACGACCAGGCCCGCGAGGACCGCCAACACGGCGGCGGCCACCCAGCCCAGCGGGGGGATCCGGGGCCGGCGACGGCCGCTGGCGTCGCCGGTGGGCGCAGGGCTTGGCGGCCGGACCGTTGGGGGCGCCTCCGGAGCGGTGGGTGCCGGTTCCTCGTGGTCCTCAGACGAGGCTCCGGGGGCTGCTCCGGCGAACGCCGACGTCCTCCCGGGGATGGTCCCACCTGGGGAGGTGATGTCCGTCGGCGCAGCAAGCACCGTCGTGGTGTCGCCCTCCCTGCCGGCGGCGATCCCGGCGAGCTCATTTCGGACGTCCTTCATGTTCGGCCGGGATGCCGGGTCGGCCGCGAGCATCCGCAGCAGCGGACCGGTGAGGGCACCGGAGTGGCGTGGCGGTTGGATGGTGCCCGCTGCGACCCGGTGCAGCTGCTGCAGGGCGTTGTCGCCCGTGCCGAATGGGGGCTGCCCTTCTAGGCAGGTGTAGAGGGTGGCGCCGAGGGAGAAGACGTCCGCAGCCGGTCCCGGTTCGATGCCCCGCGCCACCTCCGGGGCGAGATAGGCCGGTGTCCCAGTGATCTGGCCGGTCTGCGTCAGGTTCACATCACCGCTGGCGTGTGAGATGCCGAAGTCGGTGATCTTGACCAGACCTTGGATCCCTCTGCCCCGTCCGATCAGCACGTTGGCCGGCTTCACGTCCCGGTGCACGATGCCGGCCGCGTGCGTGGCGACGAGCGCGTCGGCGATCTGGGCACCGATCTGAGCGGCCTGGTCGACCCGCAGCACGCCGTCCTCGGCGAGCACGGCCGCCAGGCTGCGCGAGGGCAGATACTCCATGACCAGCCACGGTTGGTCGTCCTCCAGGGCAACGTCGTACACCGAGATCGCGTGCGGATGGCTCAGCCGGGCGGCGATGCGGCCCTCCCGTAGCGCCCGTTCCCGCTGCTGGCGGGCGGCCGAGGGGTCGGCGTCGACCGGAGGCAGAACCTGCTTGATCGCAACGTCGCGGTCCAGCCGCTCGTCTCGGGCGAGCCAGACTGCCCCCATTCCGCCGCCGCCGATCTGCCCCCGCAGCCGGTAGCGGCCCGCGACGAGGCGGCCCGGCGCAGTCATCGCCGGTCCGTCCGCCGACGGGCAGTCACACGGCGTTCCGAATCGTTCATTTCCTGCCCTCCTCGTCCGGGACCCCGTGGCTGCAAGGAGTCCTACCCGGTGAATGGCGTGCCGATCACCTCAGCTCCACACGGCACGGCGGAACTCGAGCCGTCGTGATGGTCTACGACAGAGGCCGGAGCCTCCATCGAGCTCCGCTACGGTCCAACGGGACCAGGCACACCGGATCAACAGGGGTGAGGTGTCGTATGCCGAGTGCAGAACATCAGCAGGCGGTTGCGTTGATTCGGTCGATGGCGGCGGAAGCTCCTGCTGACGCGAGCGTGGAGGCGTCGCGGGCGCGACTCGATCAGATGGGGACGATCTTTCCGATCCCAGACGGCATCGATGTCGAACCCCTTGAGGTCGAGGGAGTTCGGTGCCAGCGCTTCCGGCCGGCGCACCGAGACGATGCAGCCGGCGGGTGCATCCTCTACCTCCACGGCGGGGCGTATACCGCAGGGTCGCTCGTGAGCCATGGCTCCCTCACGGGGCGACTGGCGCGCGCCTGCGGCTGCGAGGTGCTCAGCGTCGAGTACCGCCTGGCGCCCGAACATCCCCATCCGGCCGCCCTCGAGGATGCGACAACCGTCTACCGGCACTTGGTCAGCCAAGGCGCCGATCCCGCCAGTGTCACCGTCGCGGGGGACTCCGCGGGCGCTGGCTTGGCCGTGGCGCTGCTGCTCGCTCTGCGCGACGCCGGCGATCGAATGCCTTCGGGTGCGGTGCTCATTTCGCCGTGGCTCGACCTGACGGTCTCGAGCGACTCGATCACCGCACTGGCTGCGGATGATCCGATCCTGACGGCCGAGAGCCTCATCACGAGTGCGCAGTCCTACGCTGGCGATGACCTGAAGGATCCGCTCGTGTCGCCGGTGTTCGCTGATCCCGCCGGACTACCGCCGCTCCTGATCCTCGCCAGCACGGCGGACATCCTCGTCGACGACAGCCGCACCTTCGCCGAGCGGGCGCGAGCCGCCGGGGTGGACGTCGACCTCGACGTCGAGGAGGGCCTAATCCACGTGTGGCCGGCAATCGACGGCGTGCCAGAAGCGGCGGCCGCGCTGGACCGCATCTCGGCCTGGATCCGCTAGATCATCTGCAGCTTGCGCCTCCCGGCACCGATGGTCTTCCTGGGGCACCTGTGGGGCTGGCGCCGACCGTGACGCCGGAGACCGAGCTCCCAGTGCATGGGGCGGCCCGCACGGACGGGCGCCTCCACGCCGCAGCGGAGCAGATCGCCGACATGTTCGGCGTGCACCGCCAGCTCGACAAGCTCCTGCTCGAGTCGGCCCGACATGTCGGCGGCATCGAGTTCGAGAGCATCTTCAACCCCATCCCCACCGAGCTCCTCGCCGCCAAGCCCCGGCCGGATGCCATCAACCACGATCAGGCGTTCCTCCGATCGTCGCCGCTCTCGTCGGCCGACACCGAAGCAGCGCTCTCCCTGCTCGAGGTCCTCCACGGCGACTTCGCCCCCGCCAACGTTGCGGTGTTCAGCGCGTTCACCGAGCGCGAGCGGTTCTTCGAGCGACTGGCCGAGGGGCAATCGTTCGTCTTCGTCGGGTCCCACCTCGAGTTCCAGGACGTCGGCTTCAACCTCGGGTACCTCACGCGGGCCGCCCACCACCACGGCTTCGACCGGCTCGACACCCGCACCACGCTCATGATCGGGCGTCTCCTTGGCTACCTCGAGGTCATGGGTCTGAACG
>JBPCOB010000115.1:0-24058 GCA_051000715.1 Mycobacteriales bacterium | reverse complement strand
GTCCACCACGTCGTGGCGCCCGTCCAGGCCGAGGGCGGCACGCAGCTCGACCTCGCGCTCGGTCATGCCGGCCCGCACCTCCTCGGCGAACGCCGAGAACCTCTGGCCGAGCCCGTCCAGGCCCCGACCCACGCCCTCGGGGGTGAACCGGCCGGCGGCGGCGGTGAGCCGGCGTACGAACAGGACCCCCGCGGTCGCGCCGAGGGTCACCCAGAAGAGCCGCCGCACCGCTCAGCCCACCGGGCTGGAGCCGCGCCGACGTCCGCGGGCGGCTGTGCGGTCGGCCTTCATCGCCGCCTTGACCCGGCTCTCCACCTCGCCGCGCCGGCGTACGCCGAGCGCCCGGCGCACGCCGTAGGAGAACGCCGCCGCCTTGACGACCGGCCCGCCCAGCGTGGCCGCGAACAGCGCGGTCAGGGCCGAGACGTTGCCGGTCACCGACTGCACGTTGGCCGTGATGGCGTCGACCCGCTCGAGCTCGGCGTTGACGTGGACCACCGAGGTGGTGACCTGGCCGAGCAGCGGCACCGACTGCTCCGAGAGCCCGGCGACCAGCCGGGTGGCCTCAGCGAGCACCTTGCCGAGCTGGATGAGCACGTAGGCGAGGAAACACACCAGGATCGCCCAGAAGACGGCGATGATGAGCCCCGCGACCTGGCCACCGGTCAGCATGCGGCGATCGCTCCTTGTCTAGTCGGTCGTACGGCGACCGCCGAGGTTAGCCGGTTGAACGTCGCTGCTGCACCGGCCTATTTGCTCCGCGCGGCTAGCGACGCGGCGGGGCCGCCGAGGTCACTCGGCTGGGTCGTGCGGGCCACTCTCGGCCAGTTCGGTCTCGGTCGGCGGCACCGGCGTGCACCTCGGACGAAATCCCGCCCGCTCCCCTGCCGCCGTCGCCGCGCCGCGCAGCACCGCACGCAGCTCCCCCACACGGTCACCGGCGCGACCTTCCTCGCCGTACGGCGACGGCGCGTAGTAGTTCCGTCCGACGACGGCATCCGGCGCGTACTGCTGCCGTACCACGCCGCCCGGGAAGTCGTGCGGATACCGGTACCCCTGGCCATGGGCGAGCTGGTGCGCGCCGGCGTAATGGGCGTCGCGCAGGTGCGCGGGAACGGGGCCGGTCCGACCGGCCCGCAGATCGGCGGTGGCGCTGTCGACAGCCGCGATCACGGCGTTGGACTTCGGCGCCAGCGATAGGTGGATCACCGCCTGGGCCAGGTTGAGCCGGGCCTCCGGCAGGCCGATGAGCTCGAGTGCCTGGGCCGCCGCGACGGCCAACGGCAGGGCGCTCGGATCGGCGAGCCCGATGTCCTCGCTGGCCAGGATCACCATCCGACGGGCGATGAACCGGGGGTCCTCCCCCGCCTCGATCATCCGGGCCAGGTAGTGCAGCGCTGCGTCGACATCGCCGCCACGCATGCTCTTGATGAACGCGCTCACGACGTCGTAGTTCTGGTCGCCGTCCCGGTCGTAGCGCACCGCCGCCCGATCGACCGCTGCCTCCAGCGTGGCCAGGTCCAGGTGGCCCGCGCCCGCGGCCGCCGCGGCACCGGCCCCCGCCTCGAGCGCGGTGAGCGCGCGGCGGGCGTCGCCACCGGCGATCCGGACCAGGTGCTCGAGCGTCTCCGCCGGCAGCTCGAGCGACTCGGCGAGGCCGCGGGGGTCGGCGAGCGCGCGGCGTACGACGCTGCGGACCTCGTCGTCGGACAGCGGCTCGAGCGTCAGCAGCAGCGAGCGGGACAGCAATGGGGAGATCACCGAGAAGAACGGGTTCTCCGTGGTGGCGGCGACCAGCGTGACCCAGCGGTTCTCCACCGCCGGCAGCAGCGCGTCCTGCTGGGTCTTGGAGAACCGGTGCACCTCGTCGATGAACAGGACGGTCTGCGCGCCGGACATGCCCAGCGCCGTCCGCGCCCCCTCGATCACTGCGCGGACGTCCTTCACGCCGGCCGTCACCGCCGATAGCTGGACGAACCGGCGTCGGGTCGCCTGCGACAGGACGTGGGCGAGCGTGGTCTTGCCGGTGCCTGGCGGTCCCCAGAGGAACAGCGACATGGCTACGTCGCCCTCGACCAGTCGGCGCAGCGGCGTGCCCGGGCCGAGCAGGTGGCGTTGGCCCACGATCTCGTCCAACGTACGAGGCCGCATCCGGACAGCGAGCGGCGCCACGGCCGCCTCGGCATCGCGGGCGGCGGCATCGAAGAGCGACTCTCCGGCCATCCGCCGAGGGTAGGGCCCGGCATGTTGAGTCGCGGAGCTTGACCATCGGATGCGCCTTCGGGGAGCCTGCCAGCATGTTCGCTGCCCTGGGTCGGTTCTCCTACCGACGACGCCGCGCGGTAGCCCTGGGCTGGCTCGTGCTGCTGCTGGTCGGCTTCGGTGTGGGCAGCTCCGTCTTCGGCCGGATGAGTGACTCCGAGGGCGCGAAGTCGGCCGAGTCGGTACGCGGCGGCAAGCTGCTGCACACGGCCGCCACCACCGGCGCCCGGATCCTCGGCGTCGTAGACCGGGCGCCGGTCGACGATCCGGCCACTCGGCGGGCGGTCACCGGGGCGGTGGCCGATGTGAGGGCGATCCCGGACGTCGCGGCCGTCTACGACTACTACTCCACCCGCGAGCCGAAGCTGCGAGCCCGCGACGGGCGAGCCAGCCTGGTAGTCGTCGACCTTCGCCGCAACCTCCCCGACGCCCGATTCGACAAGGCAGTCAACGCCACCATCGAGCGGCTTCGCGGGATCGGTGCCGGCCTGGACGGCGCCACGGTGATGGTTGGCGGCAACCACCTGCTCGACGAGGAGATCAACGCGACGGTCAACTCGGACCTGCAGCGTGGCGAGTTCATCAGCCTGCCGATCGCGCTGGTAGTCATGATCTTGATTTTCGGCGGCCTGGTCGCGGCCGGGCTGCCGTTCCTCGGCGCGATCGCCAGCATCGCCGGGACGCTGCTGCTGCTGCTCGGCTTCAGCTACGTCGCCGACGTGTCGCCCAACGTCGTGTCGGTGGTCACGGTGATGGGCCTGGGCCTGGCGATCGACTACTGCCTGCTCATCGTCAGCCGGTTCCGCGAGGAGCGCTCACACGGCTTCGACGTGCCGGCCGCCGTCGAGCGCACCTCGGCGACGGCAGGTCGCACCATCGCGTTCTCCGCGCTCACCGTCGCGGTGTCCCTCGGCGGGCTGCTGCTCTTCGACGACCCGACCTACCGCTCGTTCGGTGCGGCCGGTGTCGGCGTGATTCTCGTCGCCCTGGCCGGCGCGCTCACCCTCGTTCCGGCGCTGCTGGGCCTGTGGGGCCGGCGCATCAAGTCGCCGGCGACGCCACGCGCGGATGACGGCGCCTTCTACCGCCTGGCCCGCCGGGTGCAGCGGCGCCCGCTGCCGGTCATTCTGGTAGTGGCACTCGCCCTGGCCGCCGTCGCGGTGCCGTTCCTCAGCGCCCGCTACCAGAACGGCGGCTCCAACCTGCTGCCGAAGTCCTTCGAGACTAGGCAGGTTGCCGACCGCATCTCCAGCGGCTTTGCCGGCGAGGGGGCCGACCCGGTCATCGTGGCGATCCCGCTGCCGGCCGAGGACCCTCGAGTTGGGGCGTACGCGGACTCCCTGCGCGGTCTTCCCGGTACGGTGGGCGCATCGGTCCGCACCGGCTACACCGGAGCCGTCAGCGCGGTGGAGGTCACGCCGCAGGGGCCCACCCAGGGTAGGACCGCACTGGCGTTGGTGGAGCGGCTACGGCAGGAACGGCCGGACTTCCCCACCTACGTCACCGGCGACGCGGCGTACCTCGCCGACTTCCAGGCCGCCATCCGGGACGGGCTCCCGAAGGCCCTGGGGATGATCGCCCTGGCGTCGTTCGTGCTGCTCTTCCTGATGACGGGCTCGGTGCTGGTGCCGATCAAGGCGCTGGTCATGAACGTGCTGTCCCTCGGAGCGTCCTTCGGCGCGCTGGTGTGGATCTTCCAGGAGGGCCACCTGTCCGGGCCGCTGGGCTTTACGCCGACGGGTGCCATCGAGACCTGGGTGCCGATCATCGTGTTCGTGTTCGCCTACGGGCTGTCGATGGACTACGAGGTCTTCCTGCTGGCGCGGATCAAGGAGCTGTACGACGCGGGCCACAGCAACGCGGACGCCGTGGCCATCGGGCTGCAGCGCAGCGGGCAGATCATCACCTCGGCAGCGTTGCTGATCATCATCGTGTTCGCCGGCTTCGCGGCTGGCCAGATGGTCGGCATCAAGGAGATGGGCCTGGCCCTGGCGCTCGCCGTCCTGATCGACGCGACCCTGATCCGGGTGCTGCTGGTGCCGGCCACGATGTCGCTGCTCGGAGACTGGAACTGGTGGGCGCCTGCGCCGCTGCGCCGGCTGCACGACCGGTTCGGGCTGCGGGAGGGCGAGAAAGCCTCCGCGTTCGTGTTGCCACAACAGCGCACGGCGGCGCACGACGACGAGGCGGCACAGCCGGTCCGTTGAGCGGGCCGCAGCGCCCGGTGCGGTTGTGGGGCGTTAGCCTGTGGCCGGATGCTCCACCACCGGCCGGGCCGGCCGAGCTGCTGGCGGCCACCAGATCGGACCCCTTCGTCCGCAGCCAGCTCCGAGGCGCCAGGCGCCTGGGACCAGCCTGGTCGTTCGACGGCGCGGTCGGATGGATGGGGATCGATGCGCAGGGGCGGGTGCGCTACCTCTCGGACGTCCGCCACGTGTCGGGCCCGGCCACCCGACCCGAGTGTCGCGGACACGGCCTCGGTACGGCGGTGACCGGCTGGCTGACCCGCCGGCTGCTGGCCGAGTTCGACCTGGTCACCCTCGGGGTGTACGCGGACAACCGGTGGGCCTGCGTCTGTACGACCGGCTGGGTTACGCCGCCGACCACCACTTCACCAGCGGCCTGCTGCACCGGTGCTGAGGGGGTCGAGCGCCGTGCATCGCATCGAGGTCCACGAGCGTCCCGTCCGGCGTACGGCTGGAGTCCGGCCGTTTCCTCCGGGGCGAGCCCGAGACCCGGCACGTCACCGGGTGCTACAGGTGTCGCTGCCAGCCGATCCCCCGGGCGACCACGGAGTACCCGAGCGCCTCGTTCACGGCGATCATGTGGGCGTTCGAGGCTGCGTTCCAGGTGTCGACGACCCGCAGCTGCGGCTCCTCTTCGTCGAGCCAGTGCACCATCGAGGCCTTGAGCAGCACACCGAGGCGATGACCGCGATGGGCGCGGAGCACGCTCGTGTCGAGCTGCTCGGCGTAGCCCGGACGCTCCATGTCCACCGCCACCACGGTGTGCCCGGCGAGGACGCCGGTGGTCCGCTCACGAGCGACCAGGCGGTAGAGCCGCCGGCCCTGGGACACCTGCGCCGCCTCGAACGCCCGGATCCGCTCCGGGCTGAACACGTCGTCCTCGACGTCGAAGTCGTCGACAGGCGCGTCGTTGATCGCTGCGGTCATTTCGACGACCTCGTCGAGGAGGTCCTGCGGCGTCCGGCCGGGGAGCCGCACCACTTCGTACCCGCCGGCCAGCTCCCGGGCGGCGGTGAGCGCGTGGTCCAGGTGGGACCGGTCCAATCGGCGCAGGTCCTGCCGTCGCTGCACCTCCTCGGACACCCGGTCGAGCCCCATCGCCTTGGCGAACGCCACGGCAGGGGGCAGGTCGAAGCAGTCGGCGAGGACGAGTGAGCGCCCGGCGGCCCGGATCGTGTCCACGCCGGTCTCGAACAACCGGCGGCCGATGCCCTGTCGGCGGGCCAGCGGGTCCACGGTCGGCTCGACCCACCCCGTGTGGGTGTTGTCCCAGTGCGGCAATACCACCTCGAGCACCCCGGTCACCCGGCCGTCGCCGTCCCTGGCCAGCCCGGCCAGCGGCGGGGTGCCGTCCCAGCCATGGCGGAGCCTGGCGGCGTACGCCGTGGTGGTCGGGCTCAGCTCGTGCGGGCAGTCGACCTGGCGGGCCGCCTCCAGGACGGCGACCGCTGCGTCCACGTCGCGACGGTCCAGCCGCGCCGGATCGAGCCAGGTGACCTCCATGCCCCCCACGGTCGCGCAGGTCGGCGCACCCGCGCGACCGGTTTTCCGGCGGGTCTCGCCTGGCGCGGCCGGTGTGTGCCCGTGGCCTGTAAGCGCAGCTTCCTAGTAGCTGACGGGTGTCCGCCGCTCGAGCCTCCCCGACAACTGCACGCAAGCCGGCGTGGCGCCGGACCGGCCTGGCCTAGCGCCGCACCGCGGCCCTTTCCGTCCACTTTGCTCGTCACCTGAGACTTTGCTCGGCGGCGTGGGGTACAAACAGGGCGAATCGGGCCGGACCCGCATGTCTCAACGAGTAAAGTGGGCGGGGACCGTGCCCTGCCCACGAGCTGCTGCACCACCTGGCGCGGTGCGGCGCGGTGCGGTGTGTCATCTGATCGTTCGTGTCGAACGGGCGGTCGAGCGTCAGCCGCGGGCGGAGTCCGGGCGGGTCTCGCCGGCGGGGCGGTTCGGCACCGGCGCGGCGGCCCCTGGGCGAACGTCGACGCCGGCCTCCTTCCGCTGCTGGGGGGTGATGGGTGTCGGGGCGCCGGTGAGCGGGTCACCGCCCGAGGACGCCTTCGGAAAAGCCATCACCTCACGGATCGCGTCGGTCCCCGCCAGGACCGCCGCGAGCCGGTCCAGGCCCACGGCGATCCCGCCGTGCGGGGGCGGCCCATACTTGAACGCCTCCAGCAGGAAGCCGAACTTCGACTCGGCCTCGGCCCGGGAGAGCCCGATGACGTCGAAGACCCGCTGCTGCATCTCACCGGAGTGGATCCGGATCGACCCACCGCCCAGCTCCATGCCGTTGCCCACGACGTCGTACGCCCGGGCCAGGGCGGCTCCGGGCTCGTCGGCGAAGCGGTCCGCCCACTCCGGCGTCGGTGCGGTGAACGGGTGGTGGACGGCGGTCCAGCCGCCGTCGTCGGTCGGCTCGAACATCGGGAAGTCGGTCACCCACAGGAAGCGCCAGTCCCCTTCGCGGGCCATCCCGAGCTGGGCCGCGATCGCCACCCGAACCGCACCGAGCAGCTCGAGTGCCTCGCGCCGGGCTGCGGCGGCGAAGAAGATCGCGTCACCGGCAGACGCCCCCGCTGCCTCCACCAACCCCGAGACCTCGGCCTCGGAGAGGTTCTTGGCGATGGGGCCGCGCACGGAGCCGTCGGCGTCGACGAGGACGTAGGCCAGACCCTTGGCGCCCCTTCCGCGGGCCCACTCCTGCCAGCCGTCCAGCTCCCGCCGGGTCGACCCGGCGCCGCCCGGGAGCACCACCGCCCCGACGTGCTCGGCCTGGAAGACCCGGAACTCCGTGCCGGCGAAGTGCTTGGTCAGGTCGACCAGCTCGAGCCCGTAGCGCAGGTCGGGCTTGTCCGAGCCGTAGCGCGCCATGGCTTCGGCGTAGGTCAACCGGGGAAAGGGCGTCGCCAGCTCCACGCCGAGGATCTCCCGCCACAGCGCCACGAGCAGGCGCTCGGTCAGCGCGAAGACGTCCTCCTCGTCCAGAAAGGACATCTCGATGTCGAGCTGGCTGAACTCCTGGGTCCGGTCGGCGCGGAAGTCCTCGTCCCGGAAGCAGCGCGCGATCTGGTAGTAGCGCTCCAGCCCGGCGACCATCAGCAGCTGCTTGAACAGCTGGGGCGACTGGGGCAGCGCGTACCAGTGCCCGGGTTGCAGCCGCACCGGCACGATGAAGTCGCGGGCGCCCTCGGGGGTGGACCGGGTGAGGTACGGCGTCTCGATGTCGAGGAAGCCGGCTTCGTCCATGACCCGGCGGATGATCCGGGTGACCTGCGCGCGGGTGCGCAGGGCCCCCGCCGGGCCGGCGCGCCGCAGGTCGAGGTAGCGGTAGCGGTAGCGCAACACCTCGTCGACGGCGCCCGCCTGGCCCTCGATGGGGAACGGCAGCGGCTCGGCGGGCGAAAGCACCTCCAGCTCGGACGCGTTGACCTCCACCTCGCCGGTCGGCAGCTCGGGGTTCTCGTTGCCGGCGGGTCGGGCACCCACGGTGCCGGTCACCAGCACGCAGAACTCGGCCCGCAACCGAGCGGCAGCGGTGGCCGGCTCGTCCTCCCGGAAGACGACCTGTACGACCCCCGAGGCGTCCCGGAGGTCGATGAAGATCACACCGCCGTGGTCCCGCCGGCGGGCCACCCAGCCGGCCAGCGTGACGGCGCTGCCCGCATCCCCGGCGCGCAGCGTCCCGGCCTCGTGGTTACGGATCACGACAGCCGCTCACGCACCGTGCCGACCAGCTCGGCGAGCGGCACGGTCACCTGCTCCGCGCTGGTCAGATCCCTGACCTCGGCCGTGTCGGTGTCCAGGTCCCGATCCCCGACGACCACGGCGAAGCGCGCTCCGGAACGGTCCGCCGCCCTCATCGCGCCCTTGAGCCCGCGGCCGCCGAAGGCCATGTCGGCTTCGATTCCGTCTTCGCGCAGCGCTCGGACCAGGCCGAAGACGTACCGCCGCGCGGCCCCGCCCAGCGGTACGGCGAAGACCTGGCACCGCGGCGGCACCGGCACCGGGACGCCCTCGACCTCGAGGGCCAGCACGGTACGGTCGACACCGAGCGCCCACCCGACGCCGGGCAGTTCGGGACCACCGATCAGCTCCGACAGCCCGTCGTACCGACCGCCGCCGCCGATCTCCGACTGCGCCCCCAGCCCGTCGTGAACGAAGCTGAACGTCGTACGGGTGTAGTAGTCCAAGCCGCGAACCAGCCGCGGGGAGTCCTGCCACGACACCGCCGCGTCGGCGAGGTGCTGGCGGACGCCGTCGTGGTACGCCCTGCAAGCCGCGCACAGGAAGTCGCCTACGAGGGGTACCTCGGCGAGCTGGGCGCGGACCTCGGGCCGCTTGTCGTCAAGGACGCGCAGCGGGTTGAGCTCGACCCGTCGCCGGGTCTCCGCGTCCAGCTCCAGGTCGCGAAGGAACTCCTGCAACCGGGCCCGGTACGCCGGCCGGCACGCGCGGTCGCCCAGCGAGTTGAGCTCCAGGCGCACGCCGCCCAACCCGGCCCGACGGTAGCCGTCCGCGGCCAGCACGATCAGTTCGGCATCCAGCGCGGGATCCTCGACGCCGAGCGCCTCCGCGCCCAGCTGGGAGAAGTGCCGGTAGCGGCCGGCCTGCGGTCGCTCGTAGCGGTAGAACGACCCCGAGTACCAGAGCTTGACCGGCAGCGATCCCCGGTGAAGTCCGCGCTCGAGCGCGGCGCGCAGGACGCCCGCGGTGCCGTCGGGGCGCAGCGTGACCGAGCGCTCGCCGCGATCGGCGAAGGTGTACATCTCCTTGGTCACCACGTCGGTCGACTCACCGATCCCCCGCTCGAACAGCGCGGTGTCCTCGAAGGTCGGGGTCTCGGCGTAGCCGTAGCCGGCCAGCCGTACCGGCCCCGAGAGCGCCTCCCGGACGGCGAGGAATACCTCCGACCTCGGTGGCAGCAGGTCGTAGGTGCCCTTGGGGGCGGAGAAGGCGCCGGCCATCTACATGCTCCGGCGCGGGCCGACCAGCGGAGCCGCCTCGCGCAGGTACGGGTTCGCGGCCCGCTCACGGCCGATACTGGTGGCCGGTCCGTGCCCGGACAGCACCGCGGTCGAGTCCGGCAGCGGCAGGCAGACCCGGGCCAGGGAACGCAGGATCTCGGCGTAGTCCCCGCCGGGCAGGTCGGTCCGGCCGATGGAGCCGGCGAAGAGCAGGTCACCGGAGAACAGCACCGGCTCGTCCCCGGGCAGCCCGAAGGTCACCGATCCGGGGGTGTGGCCGGCGGCGAGGTCCACCCGGATCTCCAGGCCGGCCAGCCGGAGCCCGGTGGTCTCCTCGAGCGGGCGTACGTCGGCCGGCTCGGTGAAGGTCAACCCGCCGAGCAGCGCGCCCATGTCACGGGACAGGCCGCGGGCCGGGTCGGACAGCAGCGCCCGGTCCGCCGGGTGCACGTAGGCCGGCACGTCGTGCGCGCCGCACACCGGCACCACGGACCAGACGTGGTCGAGATGGCCGTGGGTGAGCAGGACCGCGACCGGCCGCAGCCGGTGCTCGCGGACCAGCTCGGCCACCCCGTCGGTGGCGTCCTGGCCGGGGTCGACCACCACGCAGTCCTCGCCGGGCGCCGGTGCGACGACGTAACAGTTCGTGGCGAACACGCCGGCCGGGAACCCGGCTATGAGCACGCGCGTCCTCCCGGAGACGACCGACTGGGAACACCGGAAGGCTACCGGCGGCCGACGCCGACCGGCGAACCGATACCGGTGAACTCCCTAGACTCCGGTCGGCCCGGGAAGACGACGATTGGGAGCGGCGTGGCTGGCAGCAGACGGATACGCGAGAACGAGCGGCAGCGGCTGGCACGGCAGGCCGCCCGGCGCATCGCCGCCCGGCAGCGGGCGCGGCGCCGCAACGCCGCCATCGGAGCGGTGCTGTCCGCTCTGCTCGTGCTCGGCGGAGTCGTCTTCATCGCCGTCAAGCTGGCCGGCTCCAGCGGCGCGGCCAAGGTGGCGGCCAACCCGACCGGCACCGCGAGCCCGACCCCCACCGGTAGCGTGGCCGGTGCCTGCGCCTACACCCGTTCGGCCGGGGAGAAGGCCGCCCGCGACGTCGGCCTGCCCTCCGCCACGAACCTGGACAAGATCACGCCGTACGCCGCCACCGTGGTGACCAACCGGGGCACGGTCAAGTTCGACCTGTTGACCTCGAGGGCGTCCTGCACCACCAACGCGATCCGGTACCTGGCCGCCAAGAGGTACTTCGACAAGACACCCTGCCACCGGCTCACGTCGGGCGGGCTGAATGTGCTCCAGTGCGGCGACCCGACCGGCACCGGCAGTGGCGGTCCCGGCTTCGCCTTCCCGGACGAGAACCTCACCGGCGCGACCTATCCGGCCGGCACGGTGGCGATGGCCAACAGCGGGCCGAACACCAACGGCAGCCAGTTCTTCCTGGTCTACAAGGACAGCCAGCTCGGGCCCAACTACACCCCGTTCGGGCGGATCACCTCCGGGCTGGACGTCCTGCAGAAGATTGCCGCCGCGGGCTCCAACCCGCCCGGTGACGGCAAGCCCAAGTCGCCCGTGACGATCGAGACCTTCACTGTCGCGAAGAAGGCCTGACCGCCCGCTGGCGAGACCGGGAGCGTCATGCACCCAGCCGCGCTGCTCATGGAGATCGGCGGTGTCGTTCTCGGGTTGGGGATCGTCGGAACCCTGGCCAAGCGGATCGGGATCTCGCCGATCCCGGTCTACCTGCTCGCCGGGCTCGCCTTCGGCCAGGGCGGCCTGCTCCCCCTAGCCACCAGCGAGGAGTTCGTCAGCACCGGCGCCGAGATCGGCGTGGTGCTGCTGCTGCTGACCCTGGGGCTGGAGTACTCGGCGAAGGAACTACTTGGTGGGCTTTACGCCCATGCAGACAGCGGCCTGGTCGACCTCGTGCTGAACGCTCTCCCGGGGGCGGTCGCCGCTCTCTTGCTGGGTTGGGGGCCGGTCGCGGCCGTCGTCCTGGGTGGCGTGACCTACATCAGCAGCTCCGGGGTGATCGCCAAGACGCTGTCCGACCTGGGGCGCACCGGCAGCGCGGAGACGCCGACGGTGCTCAGCCTGCTGGTCATCGAGGACCTCGCAATGGCCGTCTACCTGCCGATCCTCTCCGCGGTACTCGCCGGCTCCGGCGTGGTTCATGGCCTGACCACCATCGGCATCGCAGTTGTCGTCGTGGTGCTGGTCCTTCTCGCAGCCCTTCGCTTCGGCCATCAGATCAGCAATGCGGTCTTCACGTCCGACGACGAGCTGCTGCTGCTTCGCGTGCTGGGGCTGGCGATCCTGGTCGCCGGCCTGGCTCAGCAGCTTCAGGTGTCGGCTGCGGTAGGGGCCTTCCTCGTGGGCCTCGCGCTGTCCGGGGAGGTTGCCGGCAGCGCACGGGTGGTCCTGCGGCCACTCCGAGATCTCTTCGCAGCCGTCTTCTTCGTGTTCTTCGGCCTGCAGACCGATCCAGGCTCCATCCCCGCCGTCGCGGTGCCGGCGCTACTGCTTGGGCTGGTCACCGCCGCGACCAAGGTCACCGTCGGGTGGTACGCCGGCCGTCGTGCAGGCCTGCCGACGCTGGCCGGCCTGCGGGCTGGTGGCGCTCTGGTGGCGCGCGGCGAGTTCTCCGTGGTCATCGCCGGGCTGGCCGTCGCAGCCGGGCTCGAGCCAAGGCTGGCGACGCTGGCCGCGACCTACGTCCTGCTCATGGCCGTGACCGGACCGCTGGCAGCCCGCGCCGCGGAACCGGTCGGCAGACTCCTGCTCCGGCCGGGCCACGGCCGGCGGACCGCTCGGTAGCGGCGAAGGTCGGCGTCAGCCCCGGCTGGTCTCGGGTCAGCCGGCCTTGCCGCTGGTCACCCGGTAGGCGTCGTACACGCCCTGCACGCCGCGTACGGCGCGCAGCAGGTGACCCAGGTGCTTGGGGTCACCCATCTCGAAGGTGAACCGGCTCACCGCGACCCGGTCGCGGGTCGTGGTCACCATCGCGGACAGGATGTTGACGTGGGCGTCGGAGAGCACCCGGCTCACATCGGAGAGCAACCGGTTGCGGTCCAACGCCTCGACCTGGATCGCTACCAGGAACACCGAGGCGGCCGAGGGCGCCCACTCCACCTCGACCAGGCGCCCGGGCTCGGCGGCCAGCCCGTCGACGTTGTCGCAGTCGGCCCGGTGCACCGACACTCCCCGGCCCCGGGTGACGTACCCGACGACGGTGTCACCGGGCACCGGCGTACAGCAGCGGGCCAGCTTGACCCAGACATCACCGGCGCCCTTGACGACGACACCCGGGTCGGTCCCCGGCCGAGGTGCCGAGCGGGTCGGTAGCGCGGTCTCAGCCAGGTCCTCGGCGGCGCCCTCGGGTCCGCCCATCGAGGTGACCAGCCGCTGCACCACGGTCTGAGCCGAAAGGTGGCCCTCACCCACCGCGGCATAGAGCGCCGACACGTCGGGGTAGCGCAGGTCTCTGGCCAACGTGACGAGCGCCTCGCCGGCGAACAGCCGCTGCAGCGGCAGGCCCTGCTTGCGCATCGCCCGGCCGATCGACTCCTTACCGGCGTCGATCGCGTCGTCGCGACGCTCCCGGGCGAACCACTGGCGGATCTTGTTGCGGGCCCGAGCGCTGGCAACGAAGCCCAGCCAGTCCTGGCTGGGAGCTGCGGTGGGCGCCTTGGAGGTGAAGATCTCGACGACGTCGCCGTTGTGCAGCGCGGACTCCAGCGGAACCAGCCGGCCGTTGACGCGGGCGCCGATGCAGCGATGACCCACCTCGGTGTGCACGGCGTAGGCGAAGTCGACCGGTGTGGCACCCGTGGTCAGCGAGATGACGTCGCCCTTGGGAGTGAAGACGAAGACCTCGGCCGCGTGCAGGTCGAAGCGCAGCGAGTCGAGGAACTCGCTCGGGTCGGAGGTCTCCTGCTGCCAGTCCAGCAGCTGGCGCAGCCAGACCATCTCGCCCGGGTCGGCGCCACCGACGTCGGTCCGGCGGTGGGTGTTCGACACCGCCGTGACCGCGGTCTCCTTGTACTTCCAGTGCGCCGCGATCCCGTACTCGGCCCGCCGGTGCATGTCGAAGCTGCGGATCTGCATCTCGACCGGCTTGCCCTCGGGTCCGATCACCGAGGTGTGCAGGGACTGGTACATGTTGAACTTCGGGATCGCGATGTAGTCCTTGAACCGGCCCGGCACCGGGTTCCACGAGGCGTGGATCGTGCCGAGCGCGGCGTAGCAGTCGCGCACGCTGTCCACCAGGATGCGGATACCGACCAGGTCGTAGATGTCGGTGAAGTCCCGGCCGCGGACGATCATCTTCTGGTAGATCGAGTAGTAGTGCTTCGGCCGCCCCGTCACGGTGGCTCGGATCTTGGCCGCCTTCAGGTCCGCACCGACCGAGTCGACCACGCTCGCGAGGTAGTTGTCGCGGCTGGGTGCCCGCTCGGCCACCATCTCGACGATCTCGTCGTACCGCTTCGGGTAGAGGTTGGCGAAGGAAAGGTCCTCGAGCTCCCACTTGATCGTGTTCATGCCCAGCCGGTGCGCCAGCGGGGCGTAGATCTCCAGCGTCTCGCGGGCCATGCGCTCCTGCTTGTCCCGCGGCAGGTACTGCAGGGTACGTACGTTGTGCAGCCGGTCGGCCAGCTTGATCACCAGCACCCTGATGTCGCGAGCCATCGCCACCACCATCTTGCGGATGGTCTCGGCCTGCGCCGCCTCGCCGAACTTGACCTTGTCCAGCTTGGTGACCCCGTCCACCAGGGCGGCAACCTCGTCGCCGAACTCGCGGGCGATCGTGGCCACGGTCATCGTGGTGTCCTCGACCGTGTCGTGCAGCAGCGCCGCGCACAGGGTCGGCGGCGTCATGCCGAGCTCGGCCAGGATGGTCGTCACTGCGAGCGGGTGGGTGATGTAGGGATCACCGCTGCGCCGACGTTGGCCGCGGTGACAGGCCTCGGCCACCTCGTACGCGCGCTGCACCGCTCGCAGGTCGGCCTTGGGGTGGTTGCCGCGGACGACCTTGAACAGCGGCTCCAGGACCGGCGGGCCGGAGCCCGCCTTGGTGCTGCCGATCCGGGCCAACCGGTTGCGGACCCCGCGGCTGGTACCACCGGACGGCTCCTCCGGCGCGCCGACCGGTACGCCGACGGCCACCGGCTTGGCGGCGGCGGCGTCGACCGGCGCCGCGTCACGGGGCACGGGCCGCTCCTCGGGTCTGGGACTCCATGGTAACGACCAGGCCCCGCCGTTCAGCGTGCTGGTTCAGACCAGCAGCACCGCGTCGACGTCCAGACCGGGCAGCCGCTCCCGCCCCGCCAGCGCAGCGAGCTCGATCAGCACCGACAGCCCGGTCACCTTGGCGCCGGCCCGCTCGACGAGCCGCCGGGCCGCGGCCGCCGTGCCCCCCGTGGCCAGTACGTCGTCCACGATCAACACCGAGTCTCCCGGCGCGAAGGCGTCGCGATGCACCTCGATGGTGGCCGAGCCGTACTCGAGCTCATAGCTCTCGCCGTACGTCGTCGACGGCAGCTTGCCCGCCTTGCGGACCGGCACGAAGCCGGCACCGAGGCGGTAGGCGACCGGGGCGGCGAAGATGAAACCCCGGGCCTCGATGCCGACCACCTTGTTCACCGCTCCCCACCTGCGGTCGCCCGCGACGGCGTCGACCGCGGCCGCGAAGGCGGCGGGATCGGCCAGCAGCGGCGAGATGTCCTTGAACACGATCCCCGGACGCGGGTAATCCGCGATGTCCCGGATCCGCGGGAGCAGGGCTCTCGCCAGGTCGGTTGGCGGCGAGCTCAACGCCGCCGCTTGCTCCCGCTCGGCCGGCCCGACCGACCGCCACGCCGGCGGGGCTGCTGAGGGCGGGAAGGTCGGGCGCCACTGGGCCGGGCGGGTGACGACGCGAGCGGCGACGCGGCCGGCGACGAGGGCTCCGGCCGCTCCAGTACGGCGGTCGCCGTACCGGCGGGTGCGCCCGCGGTGGCGGTGGCCACAGCCACCGAGCCTGCACCCCGGGGTGCCAGGCCGCTCTGCCGGGCCTGGACCCGGCGGGCCAGCGCCTTGAACTGCGACTCCCGCTCCTTGAAGTCGCACACCAGCGGGGTCGCGGTGAAGATCGAGGAGTACGCGCCCGAGGCCAGCCCGATGAACAGGGCCAGCGAGAGGTCCTTCAGCGTGCCGGCGCCGAGCAGGCCGGCGCCGATGAACAGCAGCGCGGCCACCGGCAGCAACGCGATCACGGAGGTGTTGATCGAGCGCACCAGGGTCTGGTTGACCGCGAGGTTGGCGGCCTGGCTGAAGGTCATCCGGCTGCCGCCGGCGAGTCCCTGAGTGTTCTCCCGCACCTTGTCGAAGACCACGACCGTGTCGTAGAGGGAGTAACCCAGGATGGTCAGCAGCGCGATGACGGTGGACGGGGTGACCTCGAAACCGACGAGGGAGTAGATGCCGGCGGTGATGATGAGGTCGTGGATCAGCGCGATGATCGCGGCGGCGGCCATCTTCGGCTCGAACCGGAATGACAGGTAGGCCACGACGGCGACGAGGAAGCCGACCAGGCCCTGCACGGCCTTGTTGGTGATCTCATTTCCCCAGGTGGGGCCGACGTTGGTGACCGCCACGTCGTTGACGGCGACGCCGAACCGCTGGGCCAGCGCCGCCTGCACCTTGTTGGTCTGCTCGTTCGACAGCGCCTCGGTCTGGACCCGCAGGTTGCCTTGACCGATCTTGGCCGCCGCCACCTGCGTGACGCCGGCCGAGGTGGCGGCTTCCTGCGCGTCGCCGGTGGAGTGACCGTGGCTGGGGAGCCGGAACTCCGCGCCGCCCTTGAAGTCGATCCCCAGGTGCACGCCCTTGAACAGCAGGCTGGCCAGGCTGATCACAAGCACCAAGCCGCTGAGGGCATACCACCGGCGGCGTCGGCCGACGAAGTCGTAGGAGACCTCGCCGCGGTAGAGGCGGCTGGCGATCCCGATCCGCGCCATGCTCAGGCCTCCTTCGGGGCGGTCGTACGGCGACCCGCCGCGGCCGGCACCGGCTCGGTGACGTTGCCCATTCGGGCCCGCCCAAGCCCGGAGAAGGTGCTGCCGCTCCCGTACAGCTTGGTCCTGGCCAGCACGTTGAGCAGCGGCTTGGTGAACAGAAAGACCACGAACAGGTCGACGATGGTGGACAGGCCCAGGGTGAAGGCGAAACCACGGACGCTGCCGACGGAAAGGAAGTACAAGATCCCGGCGGCGAGCAGCGAGACGGTGTCGGCCGACATGATCGTACGGCGCGCCCGCGGCCAGGCCTTGTCCACGGCGGAGCGCAGCGTGCGTCCCTCCCGTACCTCGTCGCGCAGCCGTTCGAAGAACACCACGAAGGAGTCGGCGGTGATGCCGACCGCGACGATGTAGCCGGCGATTCCGGCCAGGGTCAGCGTGTACCCGATGGCGCGCCCGAGCAAGGTGGTGCCGGCGAAGATCACCAGGCCGGACAGCGCCAGGCTGGCGATCGTCACCAGGCCGAGGCCGCGGTAGTAGATCAGTGAGTAGATGACCACCAGGCCGAGCCCGATCGCGCCGGCCAGCAGACCGGCTCGCAGCTGGTCGTCGCCCAGGGTGGGCGAGATTGTCTCCGCGGACTGGGTGACGAACGTCAGCGGCAGCGCACCGTACTTCAAGACGTTGGCCAGGTCCTTGGCTTCCTTCTGGGAGAACGTGCCGGTGATCTGCGCGTCCCCGTTGATGACGGTCTGGATCCTCGGCGCCGAGACGACGATGCCGTCGAGCACGATCGCCACCTGCTTGCCCACCGTGGCCTGCGTGAGGCTGGTGAACTTCTTCTGGCCCTTGCCGGTGAACCGGATATCCACCTGCCATTCGCCCAGGTTTTGCGAGTTGCCCTGGTTGGCGTTCGCGGTCTTGACGTCGGTGCCGATGACCTTCGCCGGCGCGAGCAGGTACTTCTGGGAGCCGTCCTGGTTGCAGGTGACCAGCTCCTTGTTGGGGTCGTCCTCGCTGCCCCCCGCCCGGTTGGTCACCTTCGCGCAGTCGATGGTGGCGAACTGCGCCGCAGCCGCCGGGTCGGCGCTCGGGCTCGCTGAGGGGGGCGGGGTGGGGACCGGGGGCGGTGACGCGCTCGGTCTGGCCGACGACGTGGCGGTCGGGCTCGGGGTGGCTGCCGGCAGCAGGGCGCCGGTGAGCGCCCGACCGTTGCTGGTCGAGCTGGCGGTGGGCTTGGGACCAGGAGCGATGGACGAGCCCGGGGAGGGCTTGGTCGACGCCGAGCCACTCGGGGTGGGCGTCGTGCTCGGGGCCGGGGGCGCATTCGCGGCGGCGACGGTGAGCACCTCGCGGAACCGCAGCTGCGCCGTGGTGACCAGCTTGTTGAGCACCTCTGAGCGGCCCTTTCCGGGGACCGCGATGACGATGTTCCTGCCGCCCTGGGTGGTGACCTCCGCCTCGGCGACGCCGATGCCGTTGACCCGCTGCCGGATGATCTCGACTGCCTTGGCCAGCGAGGCCTTCGAGACCTTCGCCCCACCGCCGGCCTTTGGCGTGAGGATGACGCTGGTGCCGCCCCGCAGGTCCAGGCCGAGCTTCGGAGCGTGCGGCTTGCCGAGGAAGAGGGCGGTGTAGAGGCCGACCAGGACCAGCGCCACGACCGCCATGGCTCGGCCCGGGCGTGGGGCGTTGGGAGGTGGTGCCACGGTGGAACTCTCCTGTCTGGAGTTACGCCTGCGTTTCGATTATCGCCGGTGAGGCCTACGGCTGGTCATCCGGCGGCACGTCGGTTGCCGGCTCGACCACCGGCACCACGGAGGCGACCGCCGCCCTGGCCACCTTGACCCGTACGCCCGGCGCGACTTCGAGCAGCACGAACTCGGGCGCGACCTCGGCCAACCTGCCGTACAGACCGGCGGTGGTCACCACCTCCTGGCCCTCGGCCAGCGACGCCTGAGTCGAGCTGAACTGGCGCTGGCGAGCCCGCTGCGGCCGAACGACGAAGAAGAAGAACGCGCCGAGCAGGAGCAGCGGCAACAGCAGGCCGAGCGGACTGCCGCCCCGCGAGTCGGCGGCGGCGACAAGCGCCAGGGGCTGCACGGGCCTGCTGCCTCCGATGTCGAGGAGTCGTCTACCGGGACACACGAAAGGCCACGACGCTGCGTGGCCGCAGCCATCCTAGGCGAGTCGCGTCCGCGGGGCAACGACCGGCGTACGGGGCGGGTTCCCTCAGCCAGCATCCTCCCCGGCACCCTCGGCCGGGTCGAACAGTGCAGGTGTGCTCGGCGTGACGGGTTGCGCGGCTCCGGCCGGTGGACGCAGCCCGAGGTGGGCCCAGGCGGCCGGCGTGGCCACCCGGCCACGTGGCGTACGGGCGAGCAGCCCGAGCCGGACCAGGAACGGCTCGGCGACCTCCTCGACGGTCTCCGGCTCCTCCCCCACCGCGACAGCCAGGGTGGACAACCCCACCGGGCCGCCGGCGAACAGCCGCAGCAGCGCGTCGAGGACAGCCCGGTCCAGCCGGTCCAGGCCAAGGTCGTCCACCTCGTAGACGGCCAGCGCGGCGGTGGCCATCTCCAGGGTGACCACACCCTCGCCTCGCACCTCGGCATAGTCGCGAACCCGGCGCAGCAGGCGGTTGGCGATGCGCGGCGTGCCCCGGGACCGGCCGGCGATCTCCGTCGCACCGGCTGGCTCGACCGGTACGTCGAGCAGCCGGGCCGATCGAGTCAGCACCCGCTGCAGGTCCGCCGGCGCGTAGAAGTCGAGGTGGGCGACGAAGCCGAAGCGGTCCCGCAGCGGACCGGGCAGCAGGCCGGCCCGGGTGGTCGCGGCCACGAGGGTGAACGGTGCGACGGCCAGCGGGATGGCGGTGGCACCCGGCCCCTTGCCGACCACCACGTCGACCCGGAAGTCCTCCATGGCGACGTAGAGCATCTCGGCCGCCGGGCGGGCGATCCGGTGCACCTCGTCGAGGAAGAGCACCTCACCCTCGGCCAGCGTCGACAGCAGCGCGGCGAGGTCGCCGGCGCGCTCGATGGCGTGGCCGCTGCTCACCCGGATCGGCGCTCCGAGCTCGGCCGCGATGATCATCGCCATCGTCGTCTTGCCCAGCCCGGGTGGTCCGGACAGCAGCACGTGGTCGGGTGGCCGGCCGCGGCGGCGAGCCCCTTCGAGGACCAGCGAGAGCTGCTCCCGAACGCGTTCCTGTCCGACGAACTCCGCCAACCGCCGGGGCCGCAGCGCTGCCTCGATGACCAGGTCGTCGTCCTCGGGAAGCGGTGAGACGACGTCCGTCCCGGAGTCGAGTCCGCTGTCTCGCCGGGTGGTCGGGGAGTCGGTCATCGGCGGCTCAGCAGGCGCAGTGCGCTGCGCAGCAGCGCTGCGACGTCCGGTTCGGTGGCGGCCTCGGCCTGAGGCGTCACCGCGACAAGCGCCTCGTCTGCCTCCCGAGTCGACCAGCCCAGTCCGGTCAGCGCACCGCGCAGCTGCTCCCGCCAGGGTGCCTCCGCGCCGGCCGCGGGAGTCTCCAGCGAGACCGGCTCGCCGGTCAGCCGGTCCTTGAGCTCGAGGACCATCCGCTGGGCACCCTTGCGACCGATGCCGGGCACCAGGGTGAGCGCGGCCAGATCTTCGGTCGCGACGGCCCGACGTACGGCGACCGGTGTGTGCACGGCCAGGACCGCCTGCGCCAACCGCGGACCGACGCCGCTGGCCGTCTGCAGCAGCTCGAAGATCGAGCGCTCGTCTTCCGAGCCGAACCCGTAGAGCGTGAGGGAGTCCTCCCGTACGACGAGCGAGGTGGCCAGCCAACCCGCCTCGCCTACCCGCAGCCGGGCCAGGGTTCCCGGCGCGCAGGAGACGAACAAACCCACCCCGCCGACCTCCACCACGGCGCCGTCGGGATGCACCGCCGCCACCAGGCCGCGGACACTGGCGATCATCGGGTCACCGCCGCCGCGGCGGCGGCGAGTTGGGCTTGCGCCGAACCGCGCCAGAGGTGACAGATGGCCAACGCCAGCGCGTCGGCAGCGTCGGCCGGCCGAGGTGGCGCCGGCAGCGACAGCAGGCGCGTCACCATCGCGGCGACCTGCGCCTTGTCGGCCCGACCGCTCCCGGTCACTGCCGCCTTGATCTCGCTTGGCGTGTGCGTCGCCACCGGCAGCCCGCGGCGGGCGGCGCAGGTGATGGCCACCGCGCCGGCTTGCGCCGTACCCATGACCGTGCGCACGTTGGACTGGCTGAAGACCTCCTCGACCGCGACGGCGTCCGGCCGGTGCTCGGTCAGCCAGCGCTCGATCTCGCGCTCCAGCGCGACCAGCCGGACGCCGATCGACGCGGCCGCCGGCGTCGTCACGACGCCCACGTCAACCAGTCGCGGCGGCGATCCCGGCCGGCCCTCGACCACGCCGAGCCCGCAGCGCGTCAGGCCGGGGTCCACGCCGAGTACCCGCATGCCGCCTTCCGTCGAACACGTGTTCGGCTGGGACGTTACTGCCGACCGCCGACAAACCGGCCTACGACGCGCCGGGCTCCTCATGGCGAGCCGTCCCACGGTGGCGGGCGCCTCGATCCGCTTCGAGCGTACGATCGCCGAGTTCCTTGGCATACCGGCACCCGAGCGACTCCCGCCGGGGCATCGGCCGTAACCCCGAGCGGATCGAAGGGAAGCATGATGCCACCAACCAACGCTGCCGCGGATCGTCGCCGCCACGTCCGACGCCTTCTGGTCCTAGCGTCGGCCGCGGCCGTGGTGGCCGGCACCTCACTTCCATCGTCGTCGGCCGGCGTACGCGTGACCGACGCACCGCTGGTGGCCTCGCAACCCAAACCGCCAGCGGCCGGCGCATGGTTCGGCGCGCATGTCAATCCCCGCTACAACAAGAGCCAGCTGGAAAGCATTCACTACTTCCAAAGCCAGCTCGACCGGCACCTCGATGTCGCCAATAAGTACCACGGTTTCAGCGACCACAACTACAAGGTTGAGGCGAGCCTGATCGCGAGCGGCACCACGCCGCTGATCTCCTGGCGCGGCACCGACAACTCCAACGACTCTCACCGCGCAGCGGCGATCGCCAAGGGAAACTACGACGCAACCATCACCGCCACGGCCAACGCCATCAGGGGGTTGAACGGTGGAGTGCTCCTCCGGTTCAACTGGGAGATGGACCAGCCGCCGGGCAGCCGCCAGCACATTGGCTCGCCGACTGAATTCGTCGCGGCTTGGAAGCACATCTACAAGATCTTCCAGGCTCACGGCGCAACGAATGCCGCCTTCGTATGGGCGCCGCGGGCGGGCGCCTGGAACAAGAACGTCGCGGAGTCATTCTATCCGGGGGACGCCTACGTCAACTGGATCGGAGCCTCCTCCGTCCCGGTGGGCTCTTGGCCGAGCTTCACTTCGATCTTCAGCACCTTCTACAAGTCGACGACGTCCAAACACCCCGGCAAGCCGCTGCTCATCTGGGCCGGAGTGCGAGAGAACCCCCATGACTCGAGCTACAAGGCCAGCTGGATGACCAGCGTGGCGAAGACGCTTCCACAGTGGCCGGCGGTCAAGGCCTTCGTGTACTACCACGCCCAGAGCCCGCTGGGATACCTCTTCTGGGCGGACACGAGCCGCCAATCCTTTGCGGCCTACAAGATGGACGCCTGCCTCCATTACTTCCACACCAGTTCCCGCACCGGTGAGTGCAGCGGCGCTTAGAGGCTTGGCTGCGCGCGACGCCACCTCGGTCAGCCCAGTCGCGATTCGAGAGCTCACCGAGGTGTCGCGAAGGGCAGACAACCCTGCGCTGCTGGGAGCGCTACCTTATCTGGACGTCGACACGGCGGACGTCAACGTCGGCGTAGATGCCGGCCGCGCGGCTCGGTGATCGTCGTTGATGCGTCGGCCGCACTGTCGTCGTTGCTGAACGCCGGACCGGCCCGGCGAGCGCGCTCCTCGGTGTCCCGCTCGAGTCGCATCGGACTCAGCTGACCGACTCGAGGACGTCGTCGCTGACGTCGAAGTTCGCCCAGACGTTCTGCACGTCGTCGCAGTCCTCCAGCGCGTCGACGAGGCGCAGCACCCGCCCGCCGGCCGGTCTCGTCGTCGGGCGGCAATCGGCGAACGGCCCCCCGAGCTGGCCGGGTGGATCGAGAGACGCCGCGCACTGGCCAGGACTCTTCGCCGAGGTTTGGGAGGGGGAGTACCACGTGGTACCCGGACCCTCGGCCAAGGTCGCTCGGGTGTACGACGGCTCTACAGAAGCCGGGTGAGACTCCGGACCGCCCGGGAGAGTACGTCGAGCGCGGCCCACGCGGCGGCGAGGTAGCCAAACCCCGGAAGGTGACGATCGAAGTGGGAGACAGCCCGCTGCCGCCCACCCAAGAACCGGGCAGGACCTGGGAGCCAACCGGGCCCCCCACGCCCGTAATCGCCAGTTCTCAGCGATCGGCAAGCGACCCTTCGACGCGGCGAGACGCCTCCGTCAGGAACTCCATCGCTGGCTCACGTAGCGCTGACGCTCAACCTCGTCATCGATCGCCTTGGTGCCGTTGTTCAGCCGGATGAAGAACGAGCGCTTCTTGCCCCCAGTCGTCGAAATCTCTGCGTACACGGGGTGCCCGCTGGGCTCGACGTGGATGCGGCAGACGTCATGCCCGTCGACCCGGTGCACCTGCGTCGTGACGTTCGCGGCGGCGGCTAGACCGACGGCGTTCGCCACAAGCTGGGTCAGGTGCAGCTGGAACAGGTCGGCATCGTCCTTGCCGCCCCTGTGCATCGTCGTGGAGTCGGGCTCGAGCCCGACCACGCGGCCACCGCTGGCCGAAGGTGAATCGGCAACGCCGATGAGCAACGTGCCGCCGTACCGACTGTTCAGGAGGGCGGCCACCGTCTTGAGCGACGCGCCCTCGATGATCCGGCTCTTCTCCGACTTGGCGAGATCCCAGCGCAGCGTCGACTTGTACTCCAGGTGGGAGTCCTCGCCCCGCTCGAGCAGCTCGCCGATCGGACAGGTCCTCTGGTAGCCGACCCGGGCCTTCTCATACACCTGCGGTAGCACCCAGGCGCGCACCTGCCGGCTGAGGTCCGCGTCGTCGAGCAGCTTGTAGGTGAAGTCCTCGGCGCTCTTCATCCGGTCGACCACGGCGCCCTCGAAGGCCGCCCCGAACGGGATGCCGAAGTTGTCCCTGGTGTTCACCGCGGCCTGCTGCTGCAGGGTCGGGTCGGCCGCCATGTCGGCCACGATCCCCTGCAGGTGCAGCGCGTCGGCGTCGGTGAGGTCGAGCCCGAACGTCTCGTTGAACCGCCGGATCACCTCCGACAGAGGCTCCATCCCCGGCAGGTAGGCGCTGCCGGTGCCGTCACCGGTGAACGAGGTCAGCGGGGTCGCCTCGCCGGTCAGCCCGATCGACGATCCGCCAGTCCGGGCCACCCGCAGGTGGGTCAGGTCGAGCTCGAGGTTCAACCCGGTGGCCGACCGCTTCGGCAGCCGCAGCGCGAGCAGCCGGCAGTAGAGGTAGCGCTTCTCCAGCGTGGTGTCGCCGAGCGTGAGCACCTGGGCGAGGAAGGCGTAGAGGCGGGTGAAGC
>JBPCOB010000114.1:0-7896 GCA_051000715.1 Mycobacteriales bacterium | reverse complement strand
CCGCGGCCACCGCCACCCGGCGGCCGACCGCCGCGGGGTGCACCGAGTAGTCGTTGCCGTCCAACCGGACGTAGTGGTCCCGGGGCAGCCGCAGTGAGGCGCCCCAGCCGGTGGCCGGCGGCACCGGCGGCAGGGCCAGCATCGCCGCCCGGTCGGCGCCGATCCGCTCGCTCGGCGCACACCCCAGCACCCGGCGCCGGCGGGTGTTCACCAGCGCCGTCCAGTCGACCAGCTGGGTGTTGAAGTCCGCCGGGGAGGCAAAGGTCCGGCCGGGCAGGAAGGAGGTCTCCAGGTAGCCGTTGGCCCGTTCGACCAGCCCCTTGGCCTCGGGGTCGGCCGGCCGGCAGATGATCACCTTGGCGCCCAGGGTGCCGCGGAACGCGTGCGTGGCCTCGGTCAGTATCGTCACCCCGCCGCGGCGCCTGCCGATGGCGCCCTCGCCGTCCCAGACCGACACCCGCGGCACCGCGCCGAGACCCTCGAGCAGCCGCCACCAGCCGGCGAAGAGGTCCTCGGCGGCGCGGGAGGGCAGCAGCAGCGCGGCCAGCCAGCGGGCGTAGCCGGTCACCATCACCAGCACCGGCAGTGCCGTGGCGGTGCGGGCCTGGCCGAACCCGACCGGCAGGGCGATGTCGGGGAACCACAGGTCGCACTGGGCGATCTCGCCGGGGTCATAGCTGGTCCGGCCGGCCGGGTCCGGCGGCAGGTAGACCGGGCGCAGCTCGGCCACCCGGTCCGACAGCACCCGGATCGATCGGGTCCAGCCGATCCGCTCCGCGACCACGGTCGCCGGCATGGTGGGCCAGGCGACCAGCAGCTCCCGGATGCGCGGCTCCACCGCGTCCACGATCGACCCGCGCAGAATCCGCTCGTAGCTTGGCGGACCCTGGCTGCGCAACGCCGCCTTCACCGTGTTCTTCGACACCCCCATCACCCGCGCGATCACCTTGATCGGCATCGCCTCGGATCGATGCAACCGACGAATCTCCGCCCAGTTCTCCACTGACTGCACCTCGCTCCCTCCCTGGCTCGACTGGAGCCAGGGTCTCGGGAGGGGGTCAGTTTTCAGCTGCCGCCTGGGGGTCAGTTTTCACGTGCCGTCGACAGATCACACGGGTACGACGCTCTCCGGGTCAGTCCCGCCGCCGGCGCAGCCCGCTGGCCCGGACGATCGGCCGCTCCACCGCGGACGTCGTGCCGGTCCGCTGGTCGCTGCATCGGTAGGCGTGTCGCCCGAAAGACGCGCAGTTGCTGTCGGCGGTCGGCCGCTCTAGAGGTTGGTATCCGCGGCTTCCGACGCAGCCCGGGGACCAACTAGTCCGTACTCCACGGCCGCTGGGGCTTCCAGATGCCACACGTACTCGTTCTTCAGCTTCTGGTTCGCTTCTTCGAACGGCCCGGTCGCCGCGCCGAACAGCCGCACGGTCGGCCTGTTCGACGGGATGGCGCCCTTGTAGGCATTGGCAAAGTCGCGGTTCACGGTGCAGAGGTGACGTAGCAGCTGTGCCTGCACGTCGTCCTCGGCGTACGCACCCGCTGCCACGTCGGCTTTCAGCTCCAACGCGAACAGGAGCTGCTTGTTGGTGTCGTGGTCCTCGTAGGAGATGACCCGGTACGTCGACACGTCCCGAGCGAGGGCGGGGTCGCGGTAGATGAACTCGCGCACCGAGTCGGGCGAGATAGTGGCGCCGTAGTAGTCGACCGAGAGGTCCGAGCGCCCGTAGTGGAACAGCAGCGGCAGGTCCAGCACCCGTTGCTCGAGAAGGCTGGTGAGCCCATGTCGGTCGAGGACGGGCACCAGGTCGCGCATGCGCAGGACATGGCCCCGGTCGTGGATGTTGTAGCGGATACGCGGCGACAGGTTCTGGCGACGGCTGATCGTCACGATCAGTTCGCCGACCGAGTTCGTCTCGATGACGTAGTTGAACGGGTTGTACTGGAAGACCATCGGCAGGACGCCGTATTCGACCTTGGTCAGTGCCCTCCTCAGGGCCTCGCTGTGCTCCAGCTCCTGCCGCAGCGCGATCGTGAACTCGTTCTCCGCCGCCATGTTGATCTCCAGATCCGAGGCGCCGTACGAGCCGACCACCTCACGGAACGACCGGAGCAGATAGCGGCGCATGTTCTCGCTGAGCCCCTCGCCGCCGAAGCAGGCGATGACGTCGTAGTCGGACAGGCGGCTGCGTGGGTCGTCCGCGAGGTTCTTCAAGAACGGCGGATAGCCCATGACGACGTAGCTGTAACCCGGTCCGAAGCTGGTCATCGTGTCGATGATCTTGGTCATGTCAGGCCCGGTTGACTTGATGATGCACACGTCTGCCAACGACGTGCTGACGTTCAGCCCCGTCGCCCACGCGCCGAGCGAGAAAGCGTTGAGCACGAACGTGGGCTTGTCACCGACGAAGTGGCTGAAGGTCGCCTGCAAGATCAGCCGTACCGCCTTGCGCTTCTTCCTGCCTCGGACCCAGTTAGTGGGAGTGCCGCTGGAACCGGAGGACTCGTCGGCCACCACTCCACGGCGAGGGATCGCGCCGTTCACACAGCGGTCCTGCGTCGAGAAGGCCTTGATGTAGCTCGTCTTGTCCATCTCCGGCAGGCCGGCGAGGTCCACGTGCCAGCCCCTGAGGCGCACGTCCGCCTCGGGGGCCACCGCCCGCAAGTACTCGCCGTACGCCGGGACGTTGCGCCGGGCGGAGTCGAACGTGCGCCAGGCGCGCCACCGCCCCACGACCCAGCGGTAGTTCTCCAGGCCGGGGGCGAAAAGGGCCCGGTGGACGGTGAGGTTGCGATGGAGCAGTCCGACCAGCAGGTCCTGGACTGCAACGAACCGAAAGATGAGAGCTCGTCTCACGATGGCACCTCGAGTTCTTCCAGGGGCCGCCGATGGCTCCGCGGCGGTTGCTTCGAGTAGCCGAGGCGGAACAGCAGCCACACCATGTCGCCGTCCTCGCGCTCCTCGACCAGCGTCACCAGTTCTCGATGCGCTCGCGGGTTCGTGATCACAGATCCGAATGGCTGCAGGTAGACCCCGTGCCTGGTGAACAACAGCCACATCCGCAGCAGCGCCCGCCCGGCGTTGATGTAGTCGCTCTCACTGGCGAAAGGTCCCTTGAGCCAGGCCACCTGGGAGACGCCACGCATCGAGCTCAGGTAGACGCGTCTCATGACCGTGCTCAGCACGGGCATTCGCCACACCCAGTAGTTGCCCATCACCAGCCGCATCACGGGGCCGGGCAAGCCGAGACAGCTGGCCGAGAGCCCGTCGGCCTTCTCCACGGCCTCTCGTTCCGAGTAGCGCAGGTAGCCCTGGATCTCACGGCGTACGTCGGGGTTCTCCAGGTCGTAGAAGAGTGTCCGCTGGTTGATCGCGACGACGTCCTTCACCAGCCGCGGATCGCTGACTGTCCGCAGCACGTGCCCGGCGCGTGCGGCCTCCTCCGACGCCTCCCGCAAAACCTCCTCCGGCACGCTGCGCTTCTCGTAGGGAAGGCGCGACGTGCGCCGGGAGAGCATGAGCTCCGGGTCGAGGTCCTCCGGTGCATCACCGTTCGGCACCAACCTCAGCTCGCCGAGCGGGTGCAGGGACGGAGCCGACTGGAAGTCCATGGGCGTGTAGTCCAGCCGCTCGACGACGTCGAGATGCAGTGCGTGTGCGGCGATCGTGACCGCCTCGACGAAGACACCGGCGCAGACCGATCCGAACGGGATGCCGTAGGGCTCCGCCGGCAGCCCGCGCGCCGTGTCGTAGAACAGATGCAGCGTGTCCCCGTCGATCCGCACCTTCATGGGCTGGCTGTTGTGCGGCGAGGGATAGCGATGGGCGTACGCCAGGATCTGCTTCCACGCTTGCTCCAACGGACCCCCTTCGCGGTTGATGATCGGTCCTCGTCCTCAGTCCATCGTCGTGGGAGGCGGCTGCGTTACGCAGGTGTCGAGGTACTCGAGTCAGGCGATCGTTTCACCCAAGTCTGGGACGGCTGCCCCGGTGACACCCGGTTTCCGTTTCAGTCCCGCCGCCGGCGCAGCCCGCTGGCCCGGACGATCGGCCGCTCCACCGCAGCCCGGACGGCGTCCTCGGTCCCGATCACCCGCACGAACTCCCTCGCCCGCGTGACCGCGGTGTAGAGCAGCTCGCGCGTCAGCAGCGGCGAGTCGGCCGGCGGCAACAGCACCGAGACCCGCCGGAACTGGCTGCCCTGGCCGCGGTGGACGGTCATCGCATGCACGGTCTGGACCGCCGAGAGCCGGCCGGGCGGCAGCAGCACGATCTCGCCGCCCTGCCGGAACGCGGCGAGCGGGCCCCGAGCGCCACCGTCCACCACCACGCCGGTGTCGCCGTTGTAGAGCTTGAGCTCGTAGTCGTTGGTGGTCACCAGCAGCGGGCGGCCGAGGTACCACTCACCCTCGACCTCGCTCTCGGCCACCGCGGCCACCCAGCGCTCGACCTCGGCGCTCCACCGCGTCACGCCGTACGGGCCGAGCCGATGGGCGCACAGGAGCCGGTGGCCTTCGAGCGCGTCCAGCGCCCCGGTGACGTCTCCCGCCAGGGCGGCTGCGACGAGTGCCCGCCCGGCGATCTCGACGTCGAGTCGCAGCGACTCCAGGCCGATCGGCGTCCGCGCGTCCGGCGAGGCGGACTCCAGGAACTCGACGTCCGGCTCGCGGCTGCGCAGCGCCGCCAGCACGTCGTCGGCCCAGCCGGTGCGGATGGCCTCGGCCAACGTGCTGATGGTCCCCTCGAAGCGGTACGTCGTTCGCAGCCGTACGACGTCGTTGCGCAGCTCCGCGGCGACCTCGGCGGGGGTCTCGACGTCCGCCGGCAACAGCGCCGCGACCCGATCGGCGCGCGGGTCCGGCGACGGCCGCGGCGGGCGGGCGACCAGGTCGCCGAGCACCGCCCCGGCCTCGACGGACGCCAGCTGGTCAGGGTCGCCGACGAGCACGATCCGCGCGTCCGGGCGTACCGCCTCCAGCAGCCGCGCCATGAGGGTCAGCGACACCATCGACGTCTCGTCGACGACCACGACGTCATAGGGCAGCCGGTTGCTCCGGTCGTGCCGGAAGCGGCTGTGCGAACCGGGCCGCCAGCCGAGCAGCCGGTGCAGCGTGGATGCGGCGAGTGGCCCGGGAGCCGGCAACCCGACTGTGACGAGCCGCGCGGTCTCTTCGGCGACCGCCTGCTGCAGCCGGGCGGCCGCCTTGCCGGTCGGCGCGGCCAGCGCCACCCGCGGTGGCGGGTCGAGCACGGCACCCAGCACTGCCAGCAGCCGGGCGACGGTCGTCGTCTTGCCGGTGCCGGGTCCGCCGGCCACGACAGTCACCCAGCCGGTCGCGCAGGCAGCCGCGGCCAGCCGCTGGTGGTCCGGTGCGTCACCGGGGAAGAACCGACCGAGGGCGCCGCTCAGCCGGGACTCGTCGACGGGGGGCGGCGGGCGCGTCGCCCGCGCATCAAGCTCGGCGCGGACCTGCTCCTCCTGCTGCCAGTACCGGTCCAGGTAGAGCAGCCCGTCAACCAGCCGCAGCGGACGGTCCGCCGCTCCGGTGACACCGGCCGCGACGAGCGGGCTCGACTGGCAGGCCGCGGGCCATTCGGCCGGGTCCGGCCAGGGCAGCGCGTCGAGGTCGACCGGTTCCTCGGTGTCGGCGGTGGCGGTACGGCGTAGCTGCAACAGGTCGACGCAGACGGACCCGAGCCGTACGCCGCGCACCGCGAACGCGGCGGCCAGCAGCACGCCCTCGTCGCTCTCACGGGCGAGCCGGCCGAGCGTCGCGGCGACGTGCGCGTCGGCGGCGGTCAGCACGCCGGCCCGGTTAAAGGCCGCGAGCGTTCCAGTCGCCCGGGCGGCGTACCGCACGTCGAAGAGGTCGGTGGTCACGGCGATCCGCGATCGAGCAACGGGGACAGGTCCGAGACCAGTGCCGACGGTGGCCATGATCGGCTCATGGCACGGAGCCCCTCGGTACTACCCACTCGGTCGGCTGATCTGTCACCTCGGCGATGACCTCGAAATCCGCGTCGTAGTGCAGCACGGTGAGCCCCTCGAGCTCCGCCGTTGCCGCCAGTAGTAGATCGGCCACTCCGGCGCTGCGGTGTTGACCGCGCTCGACCAACCTGAGCTGGACCTCCCGCGCACGCTGCTCAGCGTGCAGCGGGATCGCTACCGCGAGGAGATGGTCGACCAGATCGGCGCGGACACGGCGGTAGTCGGCCGCAGAGCGAGCCGAGTACCCCATCTCCAGCTCGGTGACGATCGACACGCCCACCACTCCCGCCGCCACGTGCGGCTGGACGGCACGTGCCACCTCAGCGTGGCTGAGGCGATGGAGCGCCGACTTGTCGATCAACCAGCGGGCCGGACTCACTCCCACGCTCTGGCCATGATCTCTGGGTCTCCGAGATCTCCGAGCAGTTCGCCGACACTCCGGAGGTCCTGGATAGTGACCGCACGCCGGCGGGCGGCCCTGGCCGCGCCCTCGAGCGCGGTGTTCACCGTGTCCTTGATGGTCACGGTGCCGAGCGCCCGCCTGGCCTCCGCCAGCACCGCGTCGTCGATTTCCACCAGCCGCTTCGTCATCCGGCCTCCCGTATATACTGCGCCGGAGGCAGGATATCCCACGGCCAGTGAGACGCGGGAAGATGATGAGACGGGCGGCGTACCGGACTCGGCGGGTCGGCGGTCACGACGACCCCCGGTCGAGCAGCGCGGACAGGTCCTCGACCAGTCCCGACGGCGGCCGCCAGGAGAACACGCCGCACGGCGAGCCGCCGACCACCGGCGTGGCCGGCCCGCACATGCCGCGGACGAAGAGGTACAGCACGCCGCCGAGGTGCCGGTCCGGGTCGTACGCCGGCTGCCGCCAACGCAGGAAGCGGTGCAACGCGACGGCGTAGAGCAGCGCCTGCAGCGGGTAGTGCGCGTGCCGCATCGCCGCCGCCAGAGCCGCCGGCCGGTAGTGCCACGCCGTCAGCGGCTCCGGCCCGGCCGGCCCGAAGTCGCCCAGCCAGTTGCTCTTGTAGTCGACAACGACGTAGCGCGGGTCGCCGTCGGCGTTGCGCAGCCGGAGCACCGCGTCGAGGCTGCCGGTGAGGTAGCCGCGCAGCCGCTGGTGCCCGAGCAACGGCCCGTCGAGCAGGTCCGGATAGCCGGCGAGCGGGTCCGTCGCCGGCAGATGCCTTCGCAGCAGCCGGGCGACGTCGCGCAGCGTCGCGTCACCGGACCGCGGCTCGTCCCCGCCGGCCAGCGGCAGCTCGAAGTCGAGCTCGGCCAGCCGGTCGGCCGGCGCCACGTCCCGCAGCCGAACGCCGTCCGCCAGTGGGCCGAGCGGCGTCTCCAGCACCGGCAGCAGCGCGGTGGCAAGCGCGGCGGCGGCGACGCCGGCACCCAGCCGGGCGGAGACCGCCTCCTCACAACGCGCGCGCAGCTCAGCCGCCAGGTCGGCAGCCGCGGTGTCGACCGTCTCCAGCACGGTGTGCACGAGCGTGCCGAACGCCGTACCGGCAGGCAGGTCGGCCATCGGCGACGGCACCGTGCGCAGCCGCTCGTCGTCGCCGGTGTCCGCCACCAGCGGCGGCACGGCGCCGGCCGCCTCGTCCTGCCGCTCGGGGTCCTCCGGCTCGCTGCCGACCCCGGCCGACTCGTACGCCGGAGCGGTGAGGCCGGTGTAAGACGTCCGGCGCCACGCGCTGTCGAGGGTGCGCGCGAAGTCCGCGGCAGCGAGCGGAGGGAGGGACGCGGCGGCCGGCCGCCAGTACGCCGACGGCGACCCGCGCTACGTCGTTGTTGACTACAGGGGCAACTGGCTGGGCGACTTTGGGCCGGCCGGGCTGGAGCCGCTGACGGCGTGGCACTACCGGCCGGCGGCTCTGGCGGCGGCGATGCGGCACGCGCACTACCC
>JBPCOB010000113.1:0-19929 GCA_051000715.1 Mycobacteriales bacterium | reverse complement strand
ACAACTCCAGGGGGATGGTGATCTACAGCGCCCGCTTCGGCTCCGCTAGGTGGACAACCTTGAGCTTGGTTCCTCGGCCTGGCGCAAGGGTTCGTTCGACCAGCGCGGCACCACTCGGGCCAGCCTGACCCAATGCCGCCGTTGGTGAACCGCACACCTTGCCTATCCCGGCCTTGCTTGTCGCCGGTCAGCTGCTGCGCTGCGAAGGGGACTCGGTTCGCTCACCGTTCACAGACCAGCCAGGCCGAATCGCCATCAGCGTCGGTCGTGCTGTGATCGCGACGGAATCCGAGCCTCTCGAGCACCCGGAGAGATGGCTCGTTCCACGACCTCACAGTCACCAGATGCGCCGGCGGCCGGTTCCGAAGGCGGCCTCCAGCAGGGCACGCGAGGCCTCGGTGGCGATCCTGGACCTTGTGCTTGCGGCAGGAGCTCGAAGGCGAGCTCAGGCTCGTCAATCGAGCCCAGCAGCTGCTCGCCCCCGCTCCGCTCGATCGCCGGCCCGACCTCGCCGATCAATAGACAGGTGTCTCTAGGCCCCGAGAAATCGAGGTCAGGGTTTCGCGTAGGTCGCGGCACCCTTGAACTCGAAGCCGACGAATACGTCATCCCCATCCACCCAGGCGTCATGTCCTGGTGCGATGCGGTAGGCGTCACCGGGCGAAAGGGTGACCTGCGAGCCGTCCTCGTGCTCGACGCTCAAGCGGCCCGACTCCACGTAGCCGACATGATCGGTCTGGCAGGACTCGGTACCCACGACCGGCTTGATGCACTCAGACCACCGCCAGCCCGGCTGGAACGTGAAACGCCCCACCTCCGTGTCTCCGAGGCGCACAACGTCCACCCGCGTCTTGTCAGGCGTCCGGGTCTCGTCGGGCTGGTCGAAGTTCTTGCTGTCGATACCGGTCATGGTCCTCACCTCTGCGTCGTCGTGGACCCCCGAGATCATCTTCTACGAGCATTCCCGTTATACACCCGCATGGGCGTCTCCTTGCGCGTCGGCACGTCCCGGTCGGGGCTGGCGGTCGCGCGAGCCCCGGGTGAGACTGGCCGGACGCTGGCCGTGGTGTACCTGATCCTGGGGTGAGTCCCCTGGGGTGGTGTAGTTCCGCCAGAAGGTGGACCCATCGACGCCGTAAGCCACGGTCACCCGCGTCGTTCACAGGGCGTTCAACACGTCGGCGATGCGCGGGACGACGACGACGGGTGTGTAGCGGGCGGCGGCCCGCTGCAGGTCGGCGGCCACGGCCTGCCGCCGGTCGGGATGCTCCAGGAAATAGGTCAGCCGTTCCTCCAGCTGGCCCTCCCCCAGGTCGTACAGCACGTCGGGATGTCCGCCGGTTATCTCCGGATAGCTGCCGAGGCGCGGCAGGATGCAGCAGGTGCCGGTGTGCATCGCCTCGAGCGTCGAGACGCCCAGGCTCTCGTGCGTCGCGGTCGAGACCTGCAACTCGGCCATCCACAGCGCCCGGTAGTAGTCCGGCAGCGGCAGGTCGTTGCCCAGCATCACCTGCTCGGGGAAGTGCGCGGCGAGAGAAGCCACGGCCGCCCCGCCCGCCTGCGTCGGCGGGAAGCGGCGCGTGAACAGCACCTGCACGTCGTACCGCGGCAGGATCCGGCGCATGACACGCACGAACAGATCCGGCTGCTTGCTGGCGACCGGCGCATGGTTGAAGACGACCGTCGTGCGCCCCCACCGCTCGTCCGTGCGCCAAGCGTCGATGCGCTCGACGTCCAGCGGCAGGCCCACGACCTCGCACCTGGCGTCCAGGGACTTGGCCAGCGGCGCGTTGAAGGCGGAGATGGTGTCCCAGATCGTTGCCCGCAGATAGTCCGAGACGAGAAAGACGCGGTCCAGGACGTGCAGGTTGGCCAGGTCGAGCAGCTCCATCCCCGGATAGGCCTGGAATCGGAAGGTGTCGGTCGGATCCCAGTGGCTGCCGTGCGTGTAGCCGACCAGCGGCAGCTCGAGCCCGAGGTCGAGCAGCATGCGCCGGATCTCGACTGGAAAGACGGAAAAGGCGTGGAAGGAGAAGACGACGTCGGGCGGCGACGAGCTCAAGACGTCGAGCACCCCGTCGTAGGACGACAGCAGCCACCGCAGCCGTGCGACGCGCTCGTCGTCCTCATCGGGCAATGAGATCTCGGGCGGGATGACATCGAATCCCGCGGCCCGCAGCCCCGTCCGGATCGCGGCCGAGGCCGTGATTCCGTAGCCGATCGCGTCACTGGACGGCGCGCTGCTGCTGGGTCCCGCCGACTCCGCCGGAACGGTGTATCCGTCGATGTAGAGGACCCGCCGCAATCTCGACGGCACGTCTTGCTGGCCCGGCAGGCTCAAGCTCGGGCCGCCGAAGACTTGTAGCCGAGGACCGCGTAGTCCTGGGGCCCGTACAGCGTGTCGGCCACCAGCTGCTCGACCTGTTGGCCAGGGCCCGAACCAGCGGGCTCGAAGGGGGACCGGTTGGGGTTCAGGGGCCGCACCTCGATGCCGTCGAAGCCGGCTGCGGCCAGGAGGTACTCGGTCAGGGCAGGTGGCAGCGGTGAGCGGTGTGTCGGGTCGTTGTAGAAGTCGCACGCCGCCATGCGCAGGTTGCTGGGGTTGGGCGTCTCGAGCAGCACGCAGCCCCCGGGACGCAGGGCGTGCCGGGCGGCGGCAAGCAGCGCGAGCAGGGTCTCCACGTCGAGGTGCTCGATGAGGTGGAACGCGGTGACCAGGTCCACCGAGTCCGGCGGCAGGCCCTCGAGGTGCGCGACGGCGTCGCCGTGGACCAGGTCGAGGCCACGTGCCCGGCCCGCCTCGACGAAGGCGGGGTTGGCGTCGACCCCCGAGGCCGGTACGCCGGCATCCCGCAGCAGCGCCAGCCACTCGCCGCGGCCGGAGCCCAGGTCCACGACCCTGGCACCCGCCCCGCCGGCTCCGGCAGCCGCCCCGCCGGCTCCGGCACCCGCCCCGCCGGCTCCGGCAGCCGCCCCGACCAGCCGGTGCACGTCGGGGAGGTAGCTCGCCAGCTTCGAGGTCACCTCGGCCGTCGACCCCCGGAAGCGGTCGGTGAAATTCGCGTACAGCGTGGCGAAGCGGGG
Source organism: Mycobacteriales bacterium (assembly GCA_051000715.1). Classification (GTDB taxonomy): domain Bacteria; phylum Actinomycetota; class Actinomycetes; order JALYNC01; family JALYNC01; genus JBPCOB01. The sequence continues at coordinate 16,845 of JBPCOB010000113.1, read as the reverse complement.
CCCACTGCCGTCGACCTTGGCGCGCAGCTCGCGCAGCTCCATCGTGAGCCCCGCCACCCGTTGCGAGGTCTCGGCCAGCTCTCGGGCGAGGTCGCGCACCTGCGCCTCGAGCGTCTCCGCACGATCGGCCGACGTCGACCCTCGCCCGTCGGCCGCTGCCGAGGTCATCCGGCCGTCACCGCTCCGGCGGCGCCGCTGTCCGGGTCCGCGTTCCCCGCCGCGGCCTCGCCGGGCCTGGGGATGGTTCGCAGGACTCGGGCCGGATTGCCGGCGACCACCGTGTAGGGCGCGACGTCGCGCAACACCAACGACCCCACCCCGACCACAGCGTGCGCTCCGATCCGGCAGGGCGCGACGACGATGGCATTGCTGGACACCCAGACGCCCTCCTCGATGACGACGTCGCGCCCCGACTCCGGCACGGCGACCTGGCGCTCCGCACCGAAGGTGGTCCAGTCGTGGGTGCCGGTGAGCACCGAGACGTTGTGGCCGAAGAACGCGTACTCGCCAACGGTGATCTCGCCGGACGAGAGGTTGAACAGCGCGTTGTTGACCACCGCGGTCGGCGAGATGTGCAGCCGCGCAGGGTCGCCGTACACCAGGGGACGGAACAGCGCCGGGTCCTCGGTCTCCCTCGCTCCCGTTGGCGGCCCCAGTGCCGACGCCCCGCGCCGAAGCGCGCCCGCCAGCCCGCCCGCCAGCCCGCCCGCGGTCTGCACCACCCGGTCACGCAGTGACATCCGCATTCCCTTCCACCGAACCCGACGGACACAACCTGTTCGGTTCCGCCGATCCTGCCCCCGGCGCGCCGTCTCGTCGGGAGGCCAGGGCCCGCGCGTAGACCTCGGCGTGTACGGCGGCGATGGCGTCCCAGCCCTGGCTCGCCGCCAGCGCCCGACCAGCCGCCGTCAGTCGTTGGCCAAGGGCACGATCGCTGAGCACCTGCCGGAGCGCGTCGGCCAGCGCCGCGGTGTCGCGCGGTGGCACCCGGAGCACGCCGTCCGCCTCTGTCGGCCCGCGCACCTCGCCCGGGGCTGCGCTGGCGACGACCGGTACGCCGGCCGCGAGCGCGGCCAGCAGCGAACCGGACTTCCGGGTGACGCCGGCGTTCCACGGGAACGCCGCGACGTCGGCCGCCTGCAGCAGCCGGGACACCTCGGCGTCGGGGACGTAGCCGGTGAAGTGGACCGAATCCTGTACGCCGCACGCCGCGGCGACCTGCCCCAGCTCCCGGCGCAGCTGGTGCGCGGCGGTGCCGGAAACGGAGTGGCTCTCCGTGCCGCCGATCAGCAGCAGCTGCGTCCCTGGCCGGTGCGTTCGTACGGCGGCCACCGCGGCGATGAGCCGGTCGAGGGCCTTCTCGGGGTGGAGGAAGCCGAAGAAGACGACCAAGGGCGCCGCGGGTGCCGCGCCGATCTCACGGCGCACGTCGGCCCGGGCCTGGGCCTGATCTCCGGTCGCGACCTCGACGTTAGGGCCGATCGGCACCTCGAGTGCGGCCGGCGCATGGCGGCCGAAGCGGACCCGCAGCACGTCCAGGTGCTCCGGCGACGTGACCAGCAGACAAGTGGCCCGGGCCGCCAGCAGGAGCGTCTCGCGGTCGGCGTAGCCGCGCCGTTCGGCCGCCGACCACAGGGCGGAGCGGAGCCGGCGTCCGCGGCCGGCCACGGACGACACGCCGTACTCGTGCAGCGTCACGATGAGGGGGATGCGTCTCGGCAGGAAGAGGGGCAGCAGGCCGACCGCGCGCGAGAAGCCGAAGACCGACGGCGCGAACTGCACGTGCACCAGGTCGAGGTCCAGGTGGCGCATTACCCGGGCGGCCGCGGCGATGCGCCGGACGTCCCATCGCTGCGTGACGCCGACGGCGTCCTTTCCGGCGGCCGCTGTGCACTCGTAGGTGGTGATGACGAGCGGTTCGAGTCCGGTGAGCCGCAGATGGACGGCGAGCCGGCGCGTGTAGTCGGCCACCCCGTCCCGCGTTGGGACCAGGTAGCCGCAGACGAGCCCGACCCGCATCCCGCTCACGTCCGGTGGCGGTCTCCTGTCGCTCCACACTCCACCGAAGTACACCAGAGGCGGTTTGCGGTGAACCGGTTGTGTTCGGTTCAGTCCGATGGTTCCAGCCCGTAGACCCGCGCAGCGTTGCCGGCAGCGATGTTACGAGCGAGCCGGCCGGCGTCGGCTCGGCGCAACTGATCTTGGGCTGCTGGGTGGTCAGATGCTCGTGCCAGACGAGGAGGTAGTCAATGGCTGAATCGCCGAGTGCAATGCGTGCCACGATGTCAAGGTGACCGAGGCGCTGGCGATGCCGCCCTCCGGCGCCTGGACGCTGGAGGACCTGCTCCGACTCCCCGAGGACGGCAACCGGTTCGAGATCGTTGACGGGAGCCTGCTGGTGAGCCCGCCACCCACGGTGCTGCACGGCGTCGCGGTGGCAACCGTGGTGAGGCTGCTGCAGGACTCCGCTCCGCCGGACCTCGTGGTGCTGCCGGGCGGCCCCGGCGTAGCGCTGAGGCGCTCCCTGTACATCCCCGACGCGCTCGTCGTCGAGGCAATCGCGGTGGCCGCGGATCGCCCGGTTTTTGCTGCTGCCGAGGTCCGGCTGGTGGTTGAGGTGCTGTCACCCGGCAACCGCACGACCGACCTGGTTACCAAGCGAGCCGACTATGCCGCCGCCGGAATCCCGTCGTACTGGCTCGTCGACCCGGCGGCTCCCTCGTTGACCGTCCTCCGGCTGGAGGGCACCTCCTACGTCGAGAAGGCGGTCGTTCGCGGCGACGAGGCGTACGCCGGCACCGAGCCGTTCCCGGTGACGGTCCTACCGTCTGCGCTTCGGCGGCCGCCACGGCGCGCGGGGTGAGAAGCACTCCGGCGCCGCCGGTTGGGCCGGCTGAACCGGAGCGATGGAGCGTCCGTGTAGGGGTGAGGAGGTCCGCCGTACGCCGGGGAGGCAGCATGGACAGCAAAGAGGCGAGCGCGACCCAACCGCAGGCCGCCGCCGTGGCCAGCGCGTCTGGGGGGCGCACCGGCGAGGTGAGCCGCATGCCGCGTCGGCAGGTTCTCGCCGCGGGTGCGATGAGCGCGGTCGGCCTTGTCGCCCTGGCTGGTTGCGGCGGTGGGGGAAAGGCGGACAAGCGCTCGGCCGACAAAGCATCCCCTTCGGCCCAGGAATCTGCGTCGGCGAGCGGGTCTGCGGCGACTGGAATGTCGCTGGTCAAGCTCGCCGACGTCCCCGTGGGCAGCGCGGTGTCCGCGAAGGGGGCCGACGGGAGACCGCTCATCGTGGCCCGACCGAGCGCTGGGCAGTTGGTCGCCTTTTCCGCCATCTGCACCCATCAGGGCTGCACCGTCGCGCCGGCCGGCAAGCAGCTGCAGTGCCCATGCCACGGCTCGGTGTACGACGCGGCGACCGGGAAGAACGTCAGCGGTCCAGCGCCACGGCCGCTCAGCCCGGTCCCGGTGCACGTAACCGGGGGGGAGGTCGTTCAGGGCACCTGAGCGGCGGAGGTCGTTGGCGGCCCGATGCTGGAGGTCGTGGACATTATGTGGTGCCCTGGCACCCAATAATTTCCGTGGCCCGGGCGTGAAAGGCAGCTGACCGCCCACCGACCAGCTGCCGGGCGGGTCAGCCGGTCACTGCTGCGCCGCGTGGTACGCCGCCCAGACCTCCGGACGGAGCCGACCGCGGTCGGCCACCGCCAGCCCGGCCTCGACCGCCCAGGCCCGGACCGCCGCCACCGTCGGGGGGCGCGGCGGCAACGGGCCGGCCGTGACGATGGACGCCTCCAGACCAGCGGAAGCTGATTCCTCGGCGAGCTCGGTGAAAGCGGCACCGAGGAAGCGGTAGGTCCACTCCTGCGCCAGCGGGCGGGTCGCCGCGAAGAAGATCGGTACGCCGGGCCAGCGCACCTGCCTCTCGGCGAGCGCCTCGGCCACCACCGACGGCCGGGCGTGCTCGAGCTTGAACACCGCCGCGTAGGAGTCCTCGACGACGACGGCCGCCCGGGGAAGGGCCGCGAGCTCGGCGAGCGCGTACCCCAGGCGACCGGAGAGCAGGCTGCCGGCCAGATCGGCCAGGCTCTTGCGCTCGACCGAAGCCAGGACCTCGGTCCCCTCGATGACGGCGTAGTCACCGGCGGGGAGCCGGCCGCGGCGGGTGGTGACCTGCTGGTGGGCGAAGCGGTACGGGTAACGCTCCCGCTCGTCCACGACGATGACCAGCTCGGCAACCCCGGCAGCCCGCGCGGTGGGCAGCCGGACTCCCGGACGCGCCTGCTTCGCCGTACGGGGCGTCTGCCAGAAGATCGCCTCCCGGCCGCCGCGGATGCGGGTGAAGACGAACTGGGACCGGTTCTCCCGGGAGCGGTCGAGCACCAGGTCGACCGCCGGTCCGCGGCGTACGCAGGTGCGGACCGCCACCCGCTCGACGACCTCGACCTCCGTGGGCCAGCCGGCCGCGCGATGGCAGTAGACCTTCGCCGTGCGCGGCCAGGTGTCGCGCGCCTTGAGGACGACGCCGTCGCGGCCCAGCGGCAGCCGCAGCAGGTAGGGCAGCGACGAGTCCGGCTCGGGGTTGCGCGCTACCACGAAGTCGTCCGGCACGGGCCCCAGTGTGCTACGGCCGGACCCCGGGTCGGGGATTCCGATCGAAGATCTCGATCTGCGCGTCGTGCTCGGCGGCCCGGAACAGGGGGGAGCGGAGGTGACGAGCGGTACGGCCAGCGGATCAGAGGTCTCGGCGGGCGAAGGCGGCCCTCGCCACGGCCAGCGTCACGAGCAGGTACGCCGCTGACCACGCCATGATCGCTGCGGTGGGTGGCGAGGTCGACGCGAAGGGAATGCCGCCGGATACCTGGCCGATGGCCGAGGTCTGCGCCAGGAACGCCGGCGACTGGGCGAAGTACGACGCGCCGCGCCAGAGCGCATCGCTCGGGAACGCCAGCGCTACCCCGGTGCCGACGTTGGCCATGCCGACGTTGTTGACCGCGGAGCCGATGAGCTCCACGATCCCACCAAGCCAGGCCAGTCCGAACAGGCTGAAGGTCAGGACACCGTTGCCCAGCGTGGGCAGCAGCGTGCTGCCGAGCAGGCCGACGCTGACCAGCAACAGCACCTCCAGGGTGAGCAGCGCCAGCGTGCGCACCGGGCTGACCGGCTGGTAGCCGGCCACCAGCCGCGCGATCAGCAGCAGCGCGCCGGCCATCGTGATCACGTAGCCGACCAGCAGCCCCGAGAAGGCCAGCCAGCGGCCGAACAGGTACTGCGACCGGGGAATCGGGCGGGCCAGCACCGCGTGCAGCATCCCGGAGTCCAGGTCCGCCGAGATGGCGCCCACGGACAGGAACAGCGCGAGGAACGCGGCCAGGAACTGGACGGCGTACAGGCCGAAAAGGGTGAGGACGTTGGCGGCCAGCGTGCCCACGAAGGCGTCGGCGCCCTCGCTGGCGCGCACTTTGTCATAGAGCAGCGCGAAGCCGAGCGCGAACAGGCCGATGAAGATCGTGCTGAGCAGGACCAGGCCGACCAGCAGCCGCCGCCGGACCGCCTCCTTGATGGTCCAGCGGGCGACCTGAAGCGCGGTCACGTCGTCTCCCCGTGGACCAGGTCGACGAAGACGTCCTCCAGTGAACGCTGCTCGGGCACCAGTCCGTAGAGCCGGTAACCACTGCGCACGACCAGGTCGGCGACGGCCGGAGCGACGTCGGCCCGGTCGACCGCCAACGTCACGCTGGTGCCGGTCACGCCGTCCACCTGGCCTTGGTCCTCCAACAGCCGAAGCAGATCGCCGTCGACCCGGTCCACCAGAATCCTGAGGCGGGTGGCCGGTCCGACCAGTTCGGCCAGGGGACCCATGCGCACGATCCGCCCCCGGTCGACGATGGCGACCCGATCGCAGACCAGCTCGACCTCGCTGAGCAGGTGACTGTTGAGGAACACCGTGACTCCCTGCGCCTGCAAGGTCCGGATGAGGTCGCGGACGTCGCGGCGGCCGACCGGATCCAGGGCGGAGGTCGGCTCGTCCAGCAGGATCAGCGCCGGCGATGCCAGCAGGGCCTGGGCCAGCCCGATCCGCTGCGTCATGCCCTTGGAGTAGCCGCGGATGCGGTCCCGGCCGCGGCCGGCCAGGCCGACCTGATCGAGCACCTCGGCGATCCGGGCAAACCGCTCCCGAGCCGGTACGCCGGCCAGCCGACCGTGGAAGTCCAGCAGCTCCTCTCCGGTCGCCCACTCGTGGAAACGGAACTGCTCGGGCAGGTAGCCGACCCCGCGCCGGCCGCGGGGTTCCCCGGCTGGGCGGCCGAATACCCGGGCCACCCCGCCGGTCGGCCTTACCAATCCGGTGAGAATCTTGATCGCGGTCGTCTTGCCGGCGCCGTTGGGCCCGAGGAACCCGAAGACCTCGCCGGGCTGCACCCGGATGGTCAGGTCGTGCAGCGCCACTCGGTCGCCGTAGGACTTGCGCAGGCCGATGGTCTCGATCGCGGGGGTCGGTGTCGGCGGAGCGGCAGACTCCGTCGACGGCTCAGTGGAGACTTGCTGCGACATCTCGGACGACCTTGGCGGAAGCCGGCGCGGCGACGCCGTAGATGCGGCCGGCCCGTTGCCAGAGGACTGCGCTGCCCAGCCCGGTGTTGTCCCCGAGGAGCAGGCCGTCGGTACCCGCGATCGTGGTGTGGGTCCAGCGCACCTGACCGGCCGGGATCGGCAGCGGCAGGGTGGTGCGCCAGTCGCCGATCGCGGCCAGCTGTGCCCTGGTGCCGGCGCTCAGACCGGGCAGGTCGAGCAGGAAGGTCCGTAGCTCCTCGAAGCCGACACCACCCTCGGCCTGGACGTCGATCTGACCGGCCTGGCCCACCACAACTCCGGGCGTCCCGTCGGCGGCGTCGTACTGCAGCACCACCGCCGCGGGCACCGAGACCAGGAGGCTCGCCCCGTCGAACCGGTCCGGCAGCGTGGTCCCCTTGCCGCCGTGGCCTCGGACCCACTGCTGGGCCTTCTCCGAGTCGAAGGTGAAGCGCAGCTGGCGGGCGGAGGTGACCAGCACCTCGGGCGTACGCCGTACGCCGGCCGGGAGGTGGGCCGGGTCGGGGCTCGCCACCGGGAAGCCGACCAACTTGCTTGCGACCGCCAACGAGGCCGGTTTCGGCTGCGGCGGGGTCAGGTCGCCGGTGACGGTACCGAGGTGCTGGAGGTCGGCGAGGGCATCGGCGTCCTGCTGGGTGACGGTCACCGGCGCGAACCGCTCGCTGCGGAATTGGGCCAGGAACTCGCTAGCCGCGCTCCGGCCGGCTGGCGTACCGAAGACCGAGAAGGCAAGCGCCACGGTCGCCGCGGCGGTGAGTGGACGGCGCAGCCGGGAGGTGAGCCGGTCGCGGCGACGCGGCTCGAGCGGTAGGTCAGCAACCGCCGGCGCCGCTGGGCCGGCGGCCAGTGACCGGACTCGCGCCAGCGCGGCGTCCGTTTCCGCCGCCGTAGGCAACAGCGTGGGCGCCAAGAGGTCCAGCGCCGGTACGGCGAGCTCCGCGGTGCGGCGCAGCTCCGCTCCGCGCTCCCGGCAGGCGGCGCAGCGGGTCACGTGCTCGCCGAGCTCGGCCGGGTGGTCGGAGGGCTCGGCGTCGATCCACGAGCGCAAGGCGCCGTCGTCGGGGCAGCTCATCGGTCGCTCTCCTGGTTCGGGTAGTTCTTGCGAAAGGCCTTCTCGGCCCGGGCCAGCAAGACGCCGACGGAGCCGATCGCGAGATCCAGAGTGGCCGCGATTTCGGCGTACGAGTGGCCAGAGTGCCGGAGCAGCAGGCAGGCTCGCTGCCGATCCGGCAGGGCCGCCAGCGCCCGGCGTACCGCCTGTCGCTCCTCGTCGCGCAGCAGGACCGGGAGGGGTTCGCACCAGGCGGTTTCGTCGATGGCTGCCAACCGGCCGGCGCGGTCGAGGTGCTTGACGGCCCGGGAGCGGCTACGGAGCCGGTTGTGGCCCGCGTTGAGGCAGACCCGGCGCAGCCAGGCCCGGACCTCGTCGTCGGGCCGGCCCAAGACGGCCGCACCCGACAAGGCGAGGAACGCCTCCTGGACGACGTCCTCCGCCTCATGCCGATCCCCGAGCAGCCGGTAGGTCAGGCCGTACAGCCCGCCGTAGTGGGCGCGAAAGAGCTGGTCGAACCTGTCACCGGCCACCTCCACCGGCGGCCGGGTTCGGTCGTCCACGATCACCACGGTCGGCTCCTCGCTCGCTCCGGGCGACGCAAGCGTCACAACCATCAGAACACCGCCCAGCCCGCCCTTCTTACATCGCACCGGCACACGATGGTCAAAGTGGCGTTCCGCGATCCTCGCCGTGGGCCAGCTCGGCACCGGAGACGATGGTCAGCCCTGGGTCGCCAGATAGGCTGTGCGCACAGAAACCCAGCTTGCTGAGAATCTCGAGGGCTCGCTCATGAGACTGCCCGACAGGGCTCGCTGCGTCGTCATCGGCGCCGGAATTCACGGCTTGTCGACCGCTTGGCATCTAGCTCGGGGGCTGGCCGCCCGGGGCGACGGCTCGGGGGCCGACATCGTGGTCGTGGACAAGGGCGATGTGGGGGCAGGTGCCTCCGGGATCGCCTGCGGAGTGGTGCGCAACAACTACTTCCAACCGGCGATGCGCGAACTCATGGCCCATTCGGTGGCGGTGTGGGAGTCCGACCCGCGGGCCTTCGCCTACCACCCGGTCGGCTACCTGCAGATCTCCCCCGAGGTCATGCGCGCGGACGTGGAGACGATCTTCACCCAGCAGCAGGCCATCGGCTACGAGTCGACGTTCATAGAGGGAGAAGCCGACTCGAGGCTCTACCTGCAGTCGATATTTCCGGACTGGCAGGCGCACAACATCACCAGCGTGCTGCACGAGCGCCGAGGGGGCTACGCCAACAACCGGGCGTCGCTTCACGGTCTGGCCGCGAAGGCGACGGCCGCCGGGGTGCGGATCATCTCCGGGGTCCAGGTCACCGGCCTGCGGCAGCAGGGGGCCGCGGTCACCGCCGTGGAGACCGCCGCCGGGACGATCGAGTGCGACTCGGTGGTGGTAGCGGTCGGGCCCTGGGTGCGTGACATCTGGCGGATGCTTGACCTGCCGGAGACCATCCCGGTCCAAGGCCGGGACGGCGCGTCGTACCAGCGACCGATGTGGACCTACTGGTCGTTGCAGGAGGGCACCCTAGGGGTCGACCCCACCTTCCTAACCAACAGTTCCGGCGGCATGCCACCGGTCGTGCACGTCGATACCGACGCGCCGCTGTACGACGACACGGACGGCTCACTGGTCACCGACCGCCTGTGGGGCATCTACTTCAAGCCGGACTTCAACTTCGGTGGTGTCCAGGGCGGCGCGATGCCGTTCGTGGTGGATCGCCCGGCCGATGACGTGGCGGTCGATCCCTACGGTCCCGCCAGCCCCGACTTCGTGGTGGGTTCGGATTTCGCCCGGATGTGGACGGCCGGGCTGGCGCACTGCCTGAAGCGGTTCGAAGGCAAGAGCTCACTGTTTTCGAAGGAGCCGTCCGGCGGCATCGGCTGCTTCACTCCGGACAGCTTTCCAGTCTTCGACGTCTTCCGGGACAACGCCTACGTAATCGCCGATTCCAACCACGGCTACAAGATGATCGGCGTCGGCGCCTTGGTGGCCGGGGAGATCTTGGGGGAGCGGCAGCGGCTGCTCGAGCCCTTCCGGTTCTCCCGGTACGCCGCGGGCCGTCTCCATCCCGTCAGTCACTCGCCCTTTCCCTGGAGCTGACCGGCCATGCGCGTCGCTCTGGCCCAGGTGAACTGTGTGCTCGGCGATGTTGAGGCGAACCTGAGAACAGCCAAGGAGGCGATCGGCCGCGCGGCGAGCGAGCGGGCCGACCTCGTGGTGTTTCCGGAACTGACCCTGCACGGCTATCCACTCGGCCGTTACGACGCCAGTCTCGCCCTGCCGGCCGATGACCCACGGCTGCGCGACCTCGCCCAGCCGCTGGGCCCGGCCGTCGTCATAGGTTTTCACGAAGACGCTGGTCCCCACAGCTACAACAGCGTCGGGTATTTCGTCGACCACCAGCTCGTGCATGTGCACCGCAAGCTCTATCTGCCGACCTATGACGTGTGGGAGGAGCACAAACATTTCAGTCCCGGGCACGCCCTCCGCGCCTTCCCCACCCCGCTTGGCCGAATGGGCATTCTCACGTGTAACGACGCGTGGCAGGCGTGCCCGCCGTTCATTCTCGCCCAGGACGGTGCCGAGGTGCTGCTGGTGCCGACGAACAGCGTCGACACCCGTGCCCCCGACGTTCTCGACACGCATGCCTACTGGCGCGACCTGCTTAGAGCCGTGGCCCGGATGAACGAGCTCTGGGTCGTCTTCGTGAACCGGGTCGGGCACATCGGAGAGCTCGAGTTCTGGGGTGGGTCAGCCGTTGTCGACCCGGCCGGTGAGGTGATCTTGTCCGGTCCGGTCAAGGAGGAGGCTCTGGTGGTCGTCGAGATCGAGGTCGCGGCGGCGCGTCGCCGGCGGCGGCAACTGCCACTGCTGAAGGACGCCCGCCTCGGGCTGCTGGTCAGGGAGCTCGAGCGCCTCATCGCCGAGGGCGGGAACGCCTGACGACGCCGGGGCGCTCGAGCAGCGGGCGACCTACTTGACCAGCCCCTTGTCCTTGAGGAACTTCTTCGAGATGTCCGCGGCCGTGTCGCCGTTGATGTCGAAATCGGCGTTCAGCTTCGACATCGTGGCCGTGTCGAGGGCCTTGGCCACCGGGTCGATGACCTTCTCCAGATCCGGGTTGCTCTTGAAGACCGATTCGCGAACGGTCAGCGCGGGGTTGTAGATCGCGAAGAACTTCTTGTCGTCTTCGAGAACGCGCAGGCCGAGTCCCGCGATGCGGCCGTCGGTGGTGAACACCTCGCCGAAGTTGCAGGGATTGCCCTTCTTGATCGAGTTGTAGATGGCGCCGGCGTCGAGGGTGGCGAGCGTCTTGCCGCCGAGCTTGAAGCCGTAGGTCTTCTCGAGGCCGGGGAGCCCGTCGTCGCGGTTGACGAACTCGGTGGCCACGCACAGCGATGCCTGCTGCGGATTGGACGACGCGAGCTGGCCGTAGTCGGACAGCGTCTTCACGTCGGCCATGTTGTCCGCCCGTACGCCGATCGCGTAGGTGTTGTCGAACGGAGCCGGAGTCAGCCACTTGATGTGGTTCTTCTCGAGGTCCTCCTTGGCGACCGCGGCGTACTGCTGCATGGCGTCGGGGATCGGCGTGGTGTGCTTCAGGTGGGTGATGTACCCGGTGCCGGTGTACTCCCAGTACATGTCGATGCGGCCGGATGTGAGCGCCGTCCGCACCGTGGCGCTACCGGACAGCCCACACTGCCTCTTCACCTTCGCGCCAGCAGCTTCGAGCACCTGGGCGGTCATCTCGCACAGGATTCGCTGCTCGGTGAACTCCTTGCCACCGACGGTGAACGAAGCCCCCTTGAGCACGCCGCTGCCGCTGGACGTCGTCTTCTTGGCATTGCCACCACCGCAGGCGGCGGCGAGCAAGGCGATAGCGGCAAGCACCGCAACGCGGCGCACGGGGGTGATGGAGCGCATGGGGTCCTCCTCGGTCTGGGGGCTCATTCCCCCGGTGGCAGTTGACCGCGTCCTACACACCGCGCGGCCGCAGTACACGCTCGGCCAGGGAGGCGAGCCAGTCGATAGTCAGTGCGAGTACGGCGACCAGGACCGCTCCGGTGATGAGAACGGGCTTGCGGTCGAGGACGAGGCCGGCGTTGATAATTTCTCCCAGACCGCCGGCGTTGGTGAACGCAGCCAGCGTGGCGGTGCCGACGTTGATGATCAGGGCGGTACGGATGCCGGCCATCATCACCGGCACGGCGAGGGGCAGCTCGACCCGGAACAGAACCAGGCGTTTCGGCATGCCCATGCCCCGGGCCGCGTCGATGAGCGAGCGGTCGACGCGCTGCAGGCCCGCCATGGTGTTGCGCAGGACCGGCAGGACCGAGTAAAGGACGAGCGCGACAACCGCCGGACCGAAGCCGACGTCGACGAGTAGGGCCAGTAGAACCAGTACGCCGATCGACGGAACGGCTTGGCCGATGTTGACGATGGCGAGCACGAACGGCGTGGCCCGGCGCATCGCCGGCCGGGTAAGCATGATCCCCAGCGGGATCGCGATGAGGATGACCAACACGGTCGAGACAGCGGTAAGCCGCACATGCTCGAACACCCGGTGCCGAATGACAGCACGGGTGAGTGAGCGCTGCTCGATGGTGTCCAGAGTCCTGGAGTGCACGTAGAGATACAGCCCGAGCAGTGCGACCGCGAGCACGGCCGGGGTGAACAGGAAGCTGAGGGCAGTGCGCCGGCCCGACCCGGCCTCGCTGTGCGCCGCGCTGGCAGCAGCCACCGGCTCCACGCCGGCGGTCTGCTCCGGGGCGAGGGTCACGAGCGGTCGCCCCCTCCGGCGATCACCGGTTGGGCAACCTCCCGGATCCGCTCTGCCTTCTGGATGTTCGCGGCTCTCTCGGTGTTCGCGCTCAACGACATGATCGTCTCCAGGCGTAGCGCCCCGACGTAAGCGCCGTCCGAGTCGACGATGACCGCGGCAGTGTCGCCGATGTGCAGCAGCTCGTTCAGCGCGTCATGCACGCTCTGGGTGTTGTGCAGAACGGCGAGCGGGCCGCCGCCGCTCGGCATGCCCTGCTCCAGGTCGGACACCCGCCGCCAGCCACGGGGCCGGCGCTGGTCGTCGACGATGACGGCGCGGTCCTGTTGCGTTCTGGCCAGGATCGCGCGTGCCTTGTCGATGGAGTCCTCGAGCGTGACAACCGGCAGCTTGTCAAGGGTGATGTCGCCCAGCTGCGTGAGCCCGAGGCTGCGCACGGAGGCGCCGGGGCCGATGAAGTCGGCCACGAAGTCATCGGCTGGATGCGCGAGAATCTGCTCGGGTGTGTCGTACTGGGCCAGTCGTGAGCCCTTCGCCAGGATCGCGATGCGATCGCCGAGCTTGATCGCCTCGTGGATGTCGTGGGTGACGAAGACGATCGTCTTGCGGATGGTCTTCTGGAGGCGCAGGAACTCGTTCTGGAGCCGGTCGCGCGTGATCGGGTCGATTGCACCGAACGGCTCGTCCATCAACATGACCGGAGGGTCAGCGGCCAACGCCCGGGCCACGCCCACCCGCTGCTGCTGGCCGCCCGAAAGCTCCCGGGGATACCGGCGCCGGTAGGTCGCCGCCTCGAGGCCGACGAGCTCCAGCAGCTCGTCGACCCGCTCGGATATCCGGCGCTTGTCCCAGCCGAGGAGCTGGGGCACCACCGCGATGTTGTCGGCGATCGTCATGTGCGGGAACAGGCCGATCTGCTGGATCACGTACCCCATCCGACGCCGCAGCCGGTCCGGGTCCATGCCGGTGACGTCCTCGTCGCCGAGGAAGATGCGGCCCGAGCTGGGCTCGATCAGGCGGTTGATCATTCGCATCGTCGTCGTCTTGCCGCATCCCGAAGGCCCGACGAAGACGACGATCTCGCCGGCCGGGATCTCCAGCGTCAGCGACTGGACCGCGGGTCCCGCCTGTCCGGGGAACTCCTTCGTGAGCTCCTGTAGGCGGATGACTTCGCCGCCGGTCGAGGACGAGCCAGGTGCATCAGCCACGGATACCTCGCGAAGTCGTGAGCCGGGCGATCAGAACGAACAGTCCGTCATAAGCGAGTGCGATGAAGGCGACCCCGAGAACGCCGGCCCAGGTCTGGTTGAGCGCGAACTGGCTCCCGATGGCGGACAGGCCGCCGAAGATCAGCTCACCGAGACCGGGGCCGTTGACGACGCCGGCCGCGATGGCGGCGATACCGACGACCACGACCGTGGAGACACGGATGCCGGTCAAGATCACCGGCCAGGCCAATGGCAGCTGGACGCGCCAGAGCCGCTGCCGACCGGCGAGTCCCATCCCCCTGGCAGATTCCAGCACCGCCGGCTCGACCGACTCCAGGCCGGCGATGGTGTTGCGGACGATTGGTAAGAGGGCGTAGAGGACCAGCGCGACGACCGTCGGGGCGTAACCGAGTCCGAGCAATGGGATCAGGAGCGCGAAGAGCGCAAAGGAGGGGATGGTCAGAAAGGTCCCGGTGACGGCCAGCACGAGGTCCGTCGTCCGTCGGTGTCCGTGCGCGAGCAGTCCGAGAGTGATCCCTATCAGGGTGGCGATGACCATGGCGACCAGTACGATCTGGGCGTGTTGCACCATGTCGTGGGTGATGCGCGGCCGCTGATGGGACAGATACTCGAGGAAGCTCACGATCGGTCGCTTCCTTCCTTGGTCGCTACGCGACTTTCGCCGCCCCTGCCGAGGAGCTCGGACAGCTCGTCGGCCGCGTCCTTGATCACGTAACCTACCGCCCCCAGCGGGTTCGAGCCGTCGAATCGGAACTTGGGTCCTGACACGTTGACAGCCGCGCAGATGCGGCCGCGGAAGTCGCGCACCGGCGCGGCGACAGCGACCAGCCCCGGCTCGAACTCCTCGTTGACGGCGGCGTAACCCAGCGCCCGGCTTTCGACGATCCGCTCGTGCAACTCGTCGACGTCAGCTGGCGCGTTCGGACCGAGCCGACGGAACTCCGTGCCGGCGAACAAGGTGGCGAGCTGGTTTCGCCGGTGGTCGAAGAGCAGGGCCCGGCCGGAGGACGTGCAGTAGGAGGGCACGGTGCGGCCAACCCAACCGGTCGCCTGGACGGCTCGAGGCGATGGCTCGGACAACACCGTGAGCACCTCGGCGCCGTGCAGGACCGACAGGCTCGCCCGCTCGCCGAGGCCTTCGACCAACCGAGCCAGTAGCGGCTTTGCCACCTCGAGCAACCGCTGGTCCCCGGCCCGGCCGGCCAGCGCGAACAGCTGCCAGCCCAGTCGATAGCTGCGGGTGTCGGCGTCGCGTTCGACCAGGCCGTACGCGGCCAGCGTCTTCAACAACCGTGAGACGTGGCCCTTGTCGCCGCCAGTGAGCTCCGCCACCCGAACGACGCCCAGCCCACCGCGCTCGAGCGTTTCTGCCGAGCCGAGCGCGATCAGGGTCGCCGCCGCTCGGGAGACGCCGTCCGCTCTGCTGGCAACCACAGTTGTCGGCTTACCAGATCGGGTGCATCATGCGCAAGCGTTCACTCTCGCCCTTCCAGCGCCTTTGAGCACGCAACCGTCGGGCGACTTCCGGGTCGATCTAGGAGGTGACCAGATGCCGGACGCCGCGTCCGCCGGCCTGCTGGAACGGCTGGCCGAGGGGCCGGTCGTCTGCGCCGAGGGATATCTCTTCGAGTTGGAGCGGCGCGGCTACCTGCAGGCCGGCGCGTTCGTGCCTGAGGTCGTCCTCGAGCGACCGGAGGCGGTCGCCCAGCTGCATCGCGAGTTCGTGCACGCCGGCTCCGATGTGGTTGAGGCGTTCACCTACTACGGTCATCGGGAGAAGCTCCGGCTCATCGGCAAGGAGCACCTGCTCGAGCGCCTCAACCGCGACGCTTTGAAGATCGCTGCGGAGGTCGCTCGAGAGAGCTCGGCGATCCTGGCCGGCAACATCTGCAACACCAACCTCTACCGGCCGGGCAGCCAGGCGTCGTCCGACCAGGCGCGGGCGATGTTCACCGAGCAGGTGGGTTGGGCGCTCGACGCCGGCGTCGACTGCATCATCGGTGAGACCTTCAGCTACGCGGAGGAGGCGCTTCTCGCCCTGGAAGTCGTGCAGCAGGCCGGGTTGCCGGCCGTCATGACGCTCGCGGTGCACCAGGCACCCGAGACTCGGGAGGGTTGGAGCATTCCGGCGGCGTGCAAGCGACTGGCGGACGCCGGTGCCGACGTCGTAGGGCTCAACTGCATCCGTGGCCCGCGGACGATGCTGCCGCTGCTCCGCGAAATCGTGCCGGCGGTGAACGTTCCGGTGGCGGCGTTGCCGGTCCCCTACCGCACGTCTCCGGCGGAACCGAGCTTCCAGTCGTTGCGGGATCCCGGCTATGGCGACCTGCCCGGGGGGCGGCCTTTCCCCACTGCGCTGGACCCCTTCACCTGCAACCGCTACGAGATCGCCGATTTCACCAGAGCGGCCCGCGAGCTCGGCGTTCGGTACTTCGGAGTGTGCTGCGGTGCCGGCCCGCACCATATTCGCAGCATGGCCGAAGCCCTCGGCCGTACGCCGCCGGCCAGTCGATTCTCGGCCGACATGTCCAAGCACGCCTTCCTCGGCTCCGACACCAGCCTGCTGGAGCACAACCTCGCCTACGGCGGCGAGCTATAGCGATCGACCGCGCCGCCTCCTGGTACGGAGGTCGCGCTGCCCACGGGTACCGCCGCATGGCGAGGTACTCGGCGATCGGCCTGCTCGGTCGGGGGCTCGTGCACCGCGACTGGCCGCGCGTGTGGCACGACCGTGACCTTGCGCCGGCGTACGACGTCGTCATCATCGGGGCCGGCGTGCACGGCCTGGCAACGGCGTACTACCTCGCGGCCAACCACGGCCTGCGCAACGTCGCGGTGCTGGACCGGGCCTACGTCGGCGGCGGTGGCTCGGGCCGCAACACCGCCATCGTGCGGTCGAACTACCTCACGCCCGAAGGCGTGCGCTTCTACGACCGCTCGGTCAAGCTGTACGAGTCGCTCGCTGCCGAGCTCAACTTCAACGTGATGTTCTCCCAGCGTGGTCACCTGACGCTCGCGCACAACGACGGCTCGTTACGGACCATGCGCTGGCGCGCAGAGGTGAACAAGCTGGAGGGCATCTCCTCCGAGGTCATCGGTCCGGCCGAGATCAGCAAGCTCGTGCCGTTCATGGACGTGTCGTCCAACACGCGCTATCCCATCCTCGGCGC
>JBPCOB010000112.1:0-3161 GCA_051000715.1 Mycobacteriales bacterium | reverse complement strand
GGCAGCGGCCGATGCCGTGGTGCTCTGCGACCACGATGCGCCCTACGTCGAGGAGGTCCTCACCGTCGCCCTGTCCGGCCCGGCGTTCTTCGTCGGCATGCTCGGGAGCCGGCGGCACGCGCCGATGGTGATGCAGCGGTTGCTGGACGACGGTGTACCGGCCGAGCAGGTCCAGCGGTTGCACTCGCCCTGCGGGCTGGACATCGGCAGCCGCGGGCCGGCCGAGATCGCGCTGTCGATTGTCGCCGCCGTGGTCGCCGCCGAACGCGGCCGCTCCGGCGGCGAGCTGCAGATGCCGGTCCCGACCGCGAGTTAGCTTCGTACGTTAGCGCTGGGGCGACTCCAATAGCGCTGCCCGCCGCCCAGGCCATGCGCGCCTAGCGCCTGCTCACCGCCGCAGCCCCAGGCGACACTGCGCTCATGCCGCGTCGCCTGATCCGCGGCCCGGCCTGTGATCGACCCGCAGCGACACAATGGTCCCGCTCGGGGCTGCCCGACTTAGCGCCCCGGGCGTGGCCTCCTGTCCTCCGGCGAGGCACTGTGTAGTGGGGGATCGATCTTGCGCCCGGTCAAGCCGAGCCAGGCGAGCGCGCACCCCCACGCCGTGAGGCCGGACCCTCCGGACAGAGCTACACCACGGCACCGCCACCGCCGCCACACCCGCCGTCGCCGACCTGACCAGGATCCGCGGCCGGGGCCACCCATCGAGACCGGCGACGTCCCGGACCTGATGCCGAAGACCCACCACCTGAACGCTGCCGTGGCCGTCACTCGCACCCGCAGTCGTTCACCTCAAGCTGGAGTGTCCGGTCAGCCGAACAGTCCCGGCGGTGGGGCCGGGGAGTCCTCGGCCGTCTGATCGGTGATGACCGGGGCCACACCGGCGAACCGGTGCAGCTCGTCCTCGGCGAGCACCCGGCCCGGCGCCGGGTCGCCAGCGCAGCGGCGGCGCAGCTGGTCCAGCGGCAGCGGTTGCGCGGACGCCGTACAGACCAGGTTGCCGAAGCGCCGTTGCCGCAGCACCGCCGGGTCGGCGAGCACTGCGACGTCGACGAACACCGTGCGCAGGGTGGCCACCGTCTCGCGAGTGAAGCGCAGCGGCGGTCCGTCGCCGACGTTGACCGCGCAGCTCCCGCCGGGCCGGAGCGCGCGGGCGACCGCGACGTAGAACTCCTGGGTGGTCAGTGCGGCCGGCGTACGGGCGCCGCGGAACACGTCGCAGACCACCACGTCCACGCAAGCCATCGGCAGCGTCGTCAGCTCGGTGCGGGCGTCCCCCACCCGGACCCGCAGCCTGCTGTTTCGCGGCAGCGGGAGCCGGTCGCGGACCAGCCGAACGAGAGCGCCGTCGTGGTCCACCGCCCGCTGCCGCGACCCGGGCCGGGTGACCGCGACGTAGCGGGCCAGGCTCAGCGCGCCGGCCCCGAGGTGCAGGACGTCGATCGGCGCACCGGGCGGGGCGGCGAGATCGATCAGGTGGCCGATCCGCCGGACGTACTCGAAGTCCAGGTAGGTCGGGTCGGCCAGATCGACGTGGGACTGCGGCGTTCCGTCGACGAGCAGCACCCAGGACTCCGGCCGGTCGGCGTCACCGAGCAGCTGCGCCGTACCGGAGTCGACGGGATAGTAGCCCGGTACCGGCCGGCCGGTCAGCCGCCGGCGGGCGGCCACGGATCCCCCCACCTGACCGCGCGGGCGGCGCGGTACGCCGGCCGGCTCCGGCCGACCGGCACCTGGGCGACGTGCCCGTCGCGCCGGCAGACGGTCAGCCCGACCAGTCCCTTGCGAATCTGCGGGTGGCGCACCACGCGGCCGGCGGCGACGGCGTGCCCCTCGGGCGCGGTCGCGACGTAGGCGAACTTCTCGTCCTCGTAACCGAGTTCCGCCGACTTGACGCGGCGGTGCAGCGCCGAGCGGTCCAGCCGCACGGCGAAGTGGCACCAGTCGGCGGTGGCGGCGAGCGGGCAGGTCGCGCTGTGCGGGCAGGGCGCCAGCACCCGGTGCCCCCGGGCCAGCAGCTGGTCCCGCGCGGCCAGGACCCGCCGGTACCCCGCGGGCGTGCCCGGCTCAACGATCAGCACCGTCGCCTCGGTCCCGGCCAGCGCCGCGGCCACGGTCTCCCGCGTCGTGAGGTCGAGTTCGCCGAGCACGTACGACGCCGTGATCAGCTCGGCCGCGGGCCACGTGGCGCTGAGTTCCGCGCGGGCCCAGCGAGCCTGGCGCAAGGCCGGGTACGGCGCGGCCGCGGCCAGGCGGCGTCCGAACTCCAAGGCCGGGGCGGACCGATCGGTCACGGTGATCGAGCCCAACTCCGGCACCGCTTCGGTCACCGCCCAGGCCGCGGCACCCGTACCGCCGCCGAGGTCGAGCAGGCTGGTCGCGGACAACTGCGGAATCTGGGCGAGCACCGCGCGGACGGCGGCGTACGTCGCGGGCATCCGGTACGCCGCGTACGCCGCCACCGTGACCGGGTCGCTGAGATCGGCGGAACTGTCCGAGCGGTAGCCCGCGACGAGCCGGCGTACCGCGGCCGTGACCGCTCGCGGCTCGAAGCCGTCGAGGCCCTGCTCCAGGGCGCCCCGCAACGCTGCGCCGGTCACCGGCCGAACCTAGCTCGCCGCCTCAGAACCGCGCGGTGGACAGCCGTACGCCGGCGGCGTCCAGGGCCGTCACGTCGTAGCGCCGGTCGCCGACCATCACGTTGGCACGGTGGCCAGCCGGTACTTGCAGATGTGCACTCCGGTGGCCGCGGTCGTGACCGAGACGAGTGGACGGGCCTTGTCGTCGCCGGAGAACAGCCGTTTGCCACGGCCGAGCAGGATCGGCTCGATCATCTGGTTCAGTTCGTCGACCAGGTGCTCAGACAGCAGGATCCGAGCCAACCTTGCGCTGCCTCGGACGTGGACGTCTCCGACGTCCTTCGCGCAACCGCTGCACGGCGCCCACGAGGTTGTCGGCCGGAAGCAGCGTCGAGTTGGCCCAGTCAAGGTCCCGGTCGGCAAACGGCTTACCGGCTCGGCCGGGCCACGCGCCGGCCATGACTGCCAGGTCCGCCGGCCGAACAGCAGGGCGTCCGTGCCGGCCATGGCCTCACCGATCACCGCGCCCACCGTCTCCGAGTCGAAGTACGGCATGACCAGCCGCCGTCGACGAACCCGCCG
>JBPCOB010000111.1:0-3010 GCA_051000715.1 Mycobacteriales bacterium | reverse complement strand
CGTGGGGTTTCTCCCGCGATGACGTGGAGGCGGCGTTCTTCTCCCAGTACCTCGACCTCGGCGTGTTCGGCGTGAGCCCGTTCGAGACGCTGGACTTCGAGGGCGTCGGCGAGCTGGTCCGGATCGGGGTCGAGAAGGGCCGGGCCGCCCGCAGTGACCTGAAGATCGGTATCTGCGGCGAGCACGGCGGCGACCCGGACTCGGTGCACTTCTTCCACGAGGTCGGGCTGGACTACGTGTCCTGCTCGCCGTTCCGGGTGCCCGTGGCTCGGCTGGAGGCCGGCCGGGCGGCCGTCAGCGGACCAGACTCGGACTCCCGCTAGCGATGGGCGGCTGGCTGGGGCGGGTCGTGGCCGCGGTCGCGCTGGCCGCGGTCCTCGTCGTGACCGGTACGGCGTTCGCGGTCTGGAAGCAGGCGAGGGTCGACCAGCGGGCGCCGTCGGATGCGATCCTGGTGCTCGGGTCCGCGCAGTACAACGGCTTGCCCTCGTCGGTGTTCGAGGCCAGGCTGGCCCACGCGCTGGACCTGTACCGGCACGGGCTGGCCCCGACTATCGTCACCGTCGGCGGCAAGCGGGACGGGGACCGCTTCACCGAGGCCGAGGCGGGATCGGCGTGGCTGCAGGACCGCGGCGTACCGGCCGATGCGATCGTGCCGGTGAAGACCGGGACGGACACCCTCACCAGCATGCAGGCGGTCCGGCTGGTCTACGCCAATCGCCACTGGAACCGCATCATCGTGGTGACCGACCCGTGGCACGAGTTGCGGAGCAACCGGATCGCCGCCGACCTGCAGATGGCCACGCTGTCCTCGCCGACCCGGCAGGGCCCTGCGGTCTACAGCCGGCAGACCCAGATCAAGGCGATCATCCGGGAGACCGCGGCCTACCTGGTGTACCGGCTGACCGGCGCCACCCCGGAGACCCGGATCGGCTGACCGCCGCCGAGCGCACCCGCGGTGCGCCCGGCGGCCGTCGGGATCAGCGGCGGGCAAGCACCATGTCGACCGACAGCTCGACCACCGAGCCGATCAGGAACCGCGGTGCGCTGACGCCGTAGTCCCCCCGGTCCAGCCGGCCGCTCAGGCGCAGCGCAACGGTGCCGTCGGGCTCCTCCTGCGCCGCGGCGTCGACCTCGATCGGCCTGGTCACGCCGCGGGCCGTCAGGGTGCCGCTCACCGACCACCCGGCCGGGCCGGGGCGCACGGAGGTGGCGGCGAACGTGAGGTCCGGATGGGTGTCCAGGTCCAGCAGGCTCGGTCGGCGAAGGTGTTTGTCGCGCCGGGGGTGCCCGGTGTCGATGCCGCCGAGGTCGAGGACGCCGCCGGCATCCCGGACGCTGCCGTCCTCAGCGATCTCGGCGTACGCCGAACGCACGGGCACCGAGCCGTGGACGGCGCCAACGACGAGGTTTCCGACGCTGAAGCAGGCTGAGGCGGGCGCGGACAGGATCCACGTGCCCACGCCGGGGACCAGGCGGGCGGTAGCCGCACCAGAGAAAGGGGGCATGAGGGTCAGCTCCGTTCGGGCGGGCGCGGTCGGGATTCAGGCCGACAGCGCGGGGACAGGAAGGGTGGACAGCACCCACGCGAGCTGGATGCGGTCGGGGCCGGTGAGCAGCGCGGGGTCCTCGCCGGGCAACAGCTCGGTGGTCTGGATGGCCTGCTGCGAGTCCTCGATGGCCTGCAGCGAGGTCGTCAGCGCCAGCACCATCGACGTGCCGTCGGGATTGCTGGCGAGCAGGGCGCCTACGCTTCCCGGCACGACGCGGACCGCGGGCCAGATCCGCTCGATGTCGGCACGGGCGATCGCCGCGGCCTCGCGCGGGGTCCGCGGGCGGTCGAAGTGCACGAGCTGGCCGTACGCCGGTGTGCCGGTGCCTCCGACGTCGTGGTAGCTGGCGTCGGTGAAGTGCTTGCCGCTCTTGGTGAGCGGCGACTGATCCGCCTGGTCGACGGAGTCCCAGGCACTCACCAGCAGCAGCTGCCGGCTGTCCATGGGGCGCAGGACGTACGCGGCGTGCAGGCCGGGCCGGTCGGCCAGCTGGGCGATCGCCGCGTCGGCGTCGGTGTCGAGGGCGGTAATCCGGACGATCATGGTGGTCTCCTCGGGTAGGTGAGGAGGTCAGCCTCGATCGCCGGACCGGACTGGACATCAGTGCCGGTACGGAATCGCAGTACGGATATCTGCGGTTTGCCCCGATACTTCGCTCATGAGCGATGCCGGCAGCGGCCGGTTCGTCGGACGGCGTACCTACCTCGACGAATTGGCCGGCTGGCTGTCCGAGGCGCGTGCGGGCCGGGGCCGACTGGTGCTCCTCGCCGGCTACGCCGGAGTCGGCAAGACCCGCCTCGCCGAGCAGCTGGCCGCGGCGGCAGGGCGAGCAGGTGTCCCCGCGGTCTGGGGACGGTGCCCGGCCGACGCCGGCGCACCCCCGCTGTGGCCCCTGCGGCGGATCGTCGCGCGGCTCCCCGGCGGGCCGTGGCCGGTCCCGGCCGGTGACGAGGAGGGCTTCGGGAGCACGGCCGAGGGCTCCGCGGCAGCCCTCTTCACCAGGTCGGTGCAGTTGGCCGACACGATCGTGGCCGCCGCCCGGCCCGGCGGCCTGCTCGTCGTGGTCGAGGATCTGCACTGGGCGGACTCCGGCACGGTCTCGGCGCTCGGGTTGGTGGCCGCCGAGGTGACCGGCTCGCGCGCCCTCGTCCTCGGCACCGCGCGACTGCCGCTGGAGCCCGGCCTCACTGCGGCCTTGCTGGAGCGGCCCGGCGTCGAGCACCGGGTCCTGCGTGGGCTGGAGCGCGCGGAGATCGTGGACTACCTGAACGCGGTCGCCGGAGGGGACGTGGACCACCGCTACGCAGACCTCGTCGCGCGCCAGACCGCCGGGAACAGCCTGTTCGTCGGGGTGGTCGCCCGGCTGCTCACCGAGCGGGTGTCGCTGCGTCGCTACGACGCCGAGGCCGCCC
Organism: Mycobacteriales bacterium; assembly: GCA_051000715.1. Taxonomy (GTDB): domain Bacteria; phylum Actinomycetota; class Actinomycetes; order JALYNC01; family JALYNC01; genus JBPCOB01. The sequence continues at coordinate 45 of JBPCOB010000111.1, read as the reverse complement.
GGACCGCGTTGGCCGGGCGGCCGGAGGTGGCCGCGCTCGCCGTTG
>JBPCOB010000110.1:0-5805 GCA_051000715.1 Mycobacteriales bacterium | reverse complement strand
TGCCGGTGCCGGTGGCCGAGCCGCTCGACGACGGAGACACGGTGGCGGTCGGCCGTGCCACCCTGCGGGTGCTCCACCTGCGCGGCCACACGCCCGGCAGCGTGGCGCTGCTCTACGACGCAGGCGGCGAGCTCGCCGACGCCCCGCACCTGTTCACCGGCGATTCGCTGTTCCCGGGCGGCCCTGGAAGGACAACAAACTTTCAAGACTTCGGAGCGCTCATGGACGACCTGGAGCGGAAGGTGTTCGGCCCGCTGCCGGACAAGACGTGGGTCTACCCCGGCCACGGCGCCGACACGACGCTCGGCGCGGAACGACCGTCGCTGCCCGAATGGCGCGTCCGCGGCTGGTAGCCGTGGGGACACTGCACCGGTACAGAAATCTGGAGACGTTGACCATGGCTCTGCAGCTGAAGCCCGGGACCGCATGGTCCGACCTCTACGCGCGCTGCGTGCAGGCTGCCCCCGAGGCGTTCGGGACCGACCGGGTGCACAACCTGTGGGGCGGCGAGTGGCATCCGGACGGCGTACCGGCGGCGGCCTCCTCGCCGGTAGACGGCTCAGAGATCGCCGGCCCGCCGATGCTGGCAGCGAGTGAGGCGCAAGCCGCCCTGCACGCCGCGGCCGACCAGCATCGGGCCTGGTCCGGCGTACCGCTCGAGGAGCGCCGGGCCCGGGTCGGCGCCGTGGTCGAAGCTCTGGCCGCACACCGCGACCTGCTCGCCCTACTGATCGTCTGGGAGATCGGGAAGACCTGGCGCTCGGCCACCGCCGATGTCGATCGATGCCTCGACGGCGTCCGCTGGTATCTGGACGAGATCGAGCCGATGCTCGCGGGCCGCCGCCCGCTGTCCGGGCCGGTCAGCAACATCGCCAGCTGGAACTATCCGATGAGCGTGCTCACGCACGGGATGCTGGTCCAGATCCTGGCGGGGAACGCGACGATCGCCAAGGCACCCACGGACGGCGGGGTGGCGACGCTGACCCTGGCCGCGGCGCTGGCCCACCGCGAGGGCCTGCCGATCTCGCTGATCAGCGGTTCCGGGTCGACTCTGTCTCCCGTACTGGTCACCGGCGCCGAGGTCGGCGCGCTGGCCTTCGTCGGTGGCCGGGACACCGGCGGGCAGATCGCCGGGCAGCTTCTCGACCACGACAAGCGGCACATCCTGGAGCAGGAGGGGCTGAACTGCTGGGGCATTTGGGAGTTCAGCGACTGGGACGGGCTGGCCACCCACCTCCGCAAGGGCTTCGAGTACGCCAAGCAGCGCTGCACGGCCTACCCTAGGTACGTCGTGCAGCGAGACCTATTCGACTCCTTTCTCGCCGCCTACCTGCCGGTGGTGCGCTCGATCACCTTCGGCCACCCACTGGCCGTCGAGTCGCCGGACGACGACCCGCCGGAGCTCGACTTCGCGTCGGTCATCAGCCCGGCCAAGGCCAAGGACCTCGCCGACAAGGTGGACGAGGCGGTCAACCGCGGCGGCATCCCGCTCTACCGTGGCCGGGTCGAGGACGGCCGCTTCCTCGACGGCCAGGACACCTCCGCGTACGCCGCTCCGGTGGTGATCTTGGAGCCGCCGTCGTCGACGGCGCTCTTCCACGCCGAGCCGTTCGGCCCCGTGGACACCCTCACCGTGGTGGACACCGAAGCCGAGCTGCTGGCGGCGATGAATGCCTCGAACGGCGCACTCGTGGCCTCGATCGCCTGTGACGACGAGGTGACCGCCGCCCGGCTGGCCACCCAGCTGCAGGCCTTCAAGGTCGGCGTGAACAAGCCGCGCTCGCGCGGCGACAAGAACGAGTACTTCGGCGGCCGCGGAGCGTCCTGGAGCGGCGCGTTCGTCGGTGGGGACCTGCTCGTCCAGGCCGTCACGCAGGGACCCGCCGACGAGCGGCTGTACGGCAACTTCGCGTCGTACAGCCTCTATCCCGACACCTGAGGAGCCGGCGTCGGGCGGTGCGGTCAGCCGCCGAAGGTCTCCACCACGTCGAGGTTGAGGAACGAGGGCGGGCCGTCGCACAGCTCGGCCATCCGGGCGGCGAACTGCTGGGTCGCCGGCGCGTTGCTGTTGGCCATTGCCTCTTCGTAAGAGGGGAACTCGGCCACCGTGACATACCGGTCGGTCCCGTCTCGGTCCTTGCACGCCATCACCCGCGCCGGCCGGGTATCGCCGGCTTGGCGACGAAACTCCTGCGCGAGAGCCCGAACCTCCTCCGGGCGACTGGTGCGGAACTGAACAACCTGGACAAACGCCATGACTCCCCCTGTGTCGTGGCAGCGTGCTCGGTGCGCACGATTGCTGGCCCTGGATCATTCCCGTGCCGCCGGGCCGACGCAACCCTCCACCGAAGCGAGAGTTTCAGGACGGGCGCGGTCAATGCCGGCTGGCCGCTCCCGGCGGTCGGGCCTTGCGTCGAGGACGGCCACTCGGCGGAGTGAAGCCACGACAGTGGCGCCAAGGATGGCGACGATGACGGCCAGCGACACCCAGGTCGGCACCGCGATGACGCCCTCGAGCACCATCTTCATACCCACCACGACCAGCACCGCAGCCAACCCCACGTTCAGGTAGACCAGCTTCCGGACGGCACCGGCGAGCAGGAAGTACGCCGACCGCAGACCCACGAGAGCGAACGCGTTGGACGTGAAGACAATGAACGGCTCCCGGGTAACGCCGAAGACAGCCGGTATGGAGTCGACAGCGAAAATGACATTGGTGACCGCGATGACGACCATCACCAATGCGAGCGGGGTGACCAGCCGGCGTCCGTTCACCCGCGCGACGAGTTGCCCGCCGTGGTACTCGTCGGTCGCTGGGAGCACCCGCTGGACGAGCTTCACCACCTTGTTCTCGGCAAGATCCGGTTCCTCGTCCCGATGGACTGCCAGTTGGACGCCGGTGAGAATGAGGAAAGCACCGAAGACGTAGATGACCCAGTGCAGCGCATCGAGCAGCGCAACGCCGCCGGCGATCACGATGCCCCGCAGTATCAAGGCGCCCACGACACCGAAGAGCAGCACTCGATACTGGTGGATGACCGGAACGGCGAACGTCGAGAGAATGAGCACGAAGACGAACAGGTTGTCGACCGAAAGGCCCTCCTCGACCAGGTAGCCGGCCAGGTACTGCCCGGCGAAGTCGCCGCCGTAGAAGATCCAGACGATCACACCGAAGGCGATCCCGGCGCCGACGTAGAGCCCACACCAGGCACCGGCCTCCCGCAACGTCACCTCGTGCGGGTCGCGGTTGACGACCATCAGGTCGACCAGCAGCAGGGCCGCCAGGCCTCCGATTGTCAGGGCCCAGGCCCAGAACGGGACGCTCAAGGACACTCCTCCGGCGCGGTGAACACGGCCGGAGGTCTCTCCCAGCCCCGGCAGGGGGCTCGCGGTGCCGGGCCCGAGGGCCGTGCTGACGACGCCGCGACGGGGGGATACTCCCCTCCAGAACAACGACGATGTTACCCCGGAAAGCGGTCAGGCCGAAATGCGCCACGCACCGATCCCGGCCGCGACGCCGATCCGGCGCATCGGGCGGTGTCGGGCAATACGATCGATCGTTTGGATGGAGCCCGTGGGTGGGCGAGGCGGCGGGAAGGTCCAGGGTGGCGCCGATGAACACGCCAGCACCTCGCCAGCACCCCAACGTCGAACGGGTGCAGGCGGCGCTGACGGCCGCAGAGTCGGTGGCGGTCGTGCGGGAGCTGGCCGAGAGCACGGGCACCAGCGAAGAGGCGGCGGCGGCGCTCGGCGTCGAGGTCGCCCAGATCGCCAAGTCGCTGGTTTTCCTGGCCGACGGTGAGCCCGTGCTCGTGGTGGCGAGCGGTGCGGATCGGGTGGACACCGGGTCACTTGGCCGGGCGCTCGGTGCGAAGCGGATCACCCGCGCGGACGCCGAGGCAGTGCGGGCGGCCACTGGCTACCCCATCGGCGGAGTCAGCCCGGTTGGCCTGCCGGCAGGTCTTCAGGTGCTGGTCGAGCGGGCCCTCGATCGGTACGAGACCGTGTTCGCCGCGGCCGGCACGCCGCGCACGATCTTCGAGACGTCGTACGACGAGCTGCTCCGACTGACCGGCGGCGAGCCGAGCGACGTGCGCACGGCGCGCTAGCCGGCTCAACCCACCCCGGCGGCTTGCATGCCCCGCAGCTCACGCTTGAGGTCGTTGATCTCGTCGCGCAACCGCGCGGCGAGCTCGAACTGCAGCTCGGTGGCGGCCACGTGCATCTGGTCGCTGAGCTGCTGGATCAAGCTGGCGAGCTCCGCTCGAGGCATGCCTGCCAGCTGGGCGGCGTGCCGGCCGGACTCCTCCCCACGTCGCCCCCGCCGCGAGGACAGGCCGGGCACCGGCGTCTTGCCGCGGCTCTGCTGCCGACCGCCCCCGCCGATTCTCTCGCCGTTGGTGGCCGCGTCCCGGATGACGTCGTCAAGGATGTCCGCGATCCGCTTGCGCAACGGCTGGGGGTCCAGGCCCCGCTCGACGTTGTAGGCGACCTGCTTCTCCCGACGCCGGTTGGTCTCCTCGATCGCCTTGCGCATCGACGGCGTCACGGCGTCGGCGTACATGTGCACCTGGCCGGAGACGTGTCGGGCCGCCCGTCCGATGGTCTGCACCAGCGAGGTGCCCGACCGCAGGAACCCCTCCTTGTCGGCGTCGAGGATCGCCACCAGGGAGACCTCCGGCAGGTCGAGGCCCTCGCGCAGCAGGTTGATGCCGACCAGCACGTCGTACTCGCCCAGCCGCAGCTCCTTGAGCAGCTCGATCCGGCGCAGCGTGTCAACCTCGCTGTGCAGATAGCGGACCCGGACCCCGAGCTCGAGCAGATAGTCGGTGAGGTCTTCGGCCATCTTCTTCGTCAGGGTGGTGACCAGGACCCGCTCGTCCCGGTCGGCCCGCAGCCGGATCTCGTGCACCAGGTCGTCGATCTGGCCCTTCGTCGGCTTGACCAGCACCTGCGGGTCGACCAGCCCGGTAGGGCGGATGATCTGCTCGACCACGCCCCGGCCCCGGGAGAGCTCATACGGCCCGGGAGTCGCGGACAGGAAGACCGTCGGACCGATCCGCTCGAGGAACTCCTCCCACTTCAGCGGGCGGTTGTCCATCGCCGAGGGCAGCCGGAATCCGTGGTCGACCAGCGTGCGCTTGCGGCTCATGTCGCCCTCGTACATGCCGCCGATCTGGGGCACGGTGACGTGCGACTCGTCGATGACGAGCAGGAAGTCCTCGGCGAAGTAGTCGAGCAGCGTGTTCGGCGGAGTGCCGACGGCCCGGCCGTCGATATGGCGGGAGTAGTTCTCGATGCCCGAGCAGAAGCCGACCTGGCGCATCATCTCGATGTCGTACGTCGTCCGCATGCGCAGCCGCTGAGCCTCGAGCAGCTTGCCCTGGCGCTCGAGCTCGGACAGCCGGTGGGCCAGCTCGATCTCGATTCCGGCGATCGCCCGCTCCATGCGCTCGGGCCCGGCGACGTAGTGCGTGGCCGGGAAGACGAAGACCGACTGGTTCTCGCTGACCACCTCGCCGGTCAGCGGGTGCAGCATGGTGAGCCGCTCGATCTCGTCGCCGAACATCTCGATCCGGACGGCGAGCTCCTCGTAGACCGGGATGACCTCGATCGTGTCGCCGCGGACCCGGAACGTGCCGCGGGTGAACGCCAGGTCGTTGCGGGTGTACTGCACGTCGACGAGCTTGCGCAGCAGCTTGTCGCGCTCGATCTCCTGGCCGACCTCGAGCCGCACCATGCGGTCGACGTACTCCTGGGGGGTGCCGAGGCCGTAGATGCAGGAGACCGAGGCGACCACCACGA
>JBPCOB010000109.1:0-2859 GCA_051000715.1 Mycobacteriales bacterium | reverse complement strand
CTTGGACTAACGCTGTGCAGAGAACCGGGGCAACGGGAAAACCGAGGGGGGTGGCAACGCCCGCCCCGCCCGCGGCCGAGGTGACGATTCCCATGTCCTTGTGGTGCAGGTCGATCCGGAAACCCGGCTTGAACTCGCGGTCGATCATCCCGGCGGCCTTGCGGTCGAGGATCGCGTTGCCGGCCAGGCCGCCGGCCAGCACCTTCACCGCGCTGCCGGTGTCCACGCCGTGGGCCTCGAGGAACACCAGCGCCTCGGCGACCAGCTCGATGGTGCCGGCGACGAGGAGTTGGTTGGCCGCCTTCACCGTCTGGCCGGCGCCGGCCGGCCCGACGTGCACCACCGTCTTGCCGACCGCTTCCAGGATCGGCCGGGCGGCCTCCACGTCGTCGGGCTCGCCGCCCACCATGACCGACAGCGTTGCCTCGACCGCTGCGGACTCGCCGCCACTCACCGGTGCGTCGACCACCCGGACGCCATGCTCGGCACCGGCGGAGGCGACCCGCTGGGCGACGTCGGGGGCAATCGTCGAGCAGTCGATGTGCAGGGTCCCGGGCTTGGCATGGGCGTAGATCCCGTCCTCGCCGAGAGCCACCTCCTCGACGTCGGGACTGTCCGGCACCATGGTGACGACAACGTCGGCCTCGGCGACTGCCTCGGCGACACTGCCCGCGCCGCGGCCGCCGGCCTCGATCAGCCGGTCGACGGCGGGTCGGCTGCGGTTGACCCCGATCACGTCGTGGCCGGCGCTCACCAGGTTGGCCGCCATCGGGCCACCCATGATGCCGAGACCGACAAAGGCGATGGTGGTCAACTTGCCTCCTGTGCGGGTTGGTCGGGCGGGCGGTGATGCGGGCAATCTGGCGGTGATGCGGGCGGTGATGCGGGCGGTGATGCGGGCGGTGTGGCGAGCGGTCAGGGTGCGGGCGGGGCGCCGCGGCGATCGGGGGCGACCCAGTCGAAGCTCTCGCTGGTGGTCTTGCTCGGCACATACTCCAGGCCGACCCAGCCGGCGTAGCCGCCGGCCTCCAGTGCCTGCAGGTAGCGGTCGAGGTCCAGCTCTGCGGTGCCCGGCTCGTGCCGGCCGGGTGCGTCCGCGATCTGCACATGGCCGATGCGGCCGGCGTCGCAAGCGACGACCGCGTCCAGGTCGTCGCCGTTGACGCTGAGGTGGTACAGGTCGCACAGCGCCCGCAGGTTGGTGATCCCCGACTCCCCCGCCACCCGGCCGATCACGGCCGCGACGTGGGCGGCAGTCAGCAGCGGGTATCGCGGCGCCCCGCTGACCGCCTCGAGGAGCACGACGGCGCTGATCCGGTCAGCCGCCCGGGCGGCGAGGGCGAGGTTTTCCGCGGCGAGGTCGTCCTGTTCCTCGGCGGATTCGCCGTCGATCCGGTTGCCGTACAACGCGTTGAAGGCGCCCACCTGCAGACGCTCGCCGATCCCGACGGCCACGTCGACGTTGTCGCGGAATTCCCCCTCGCGGCCCGGCCAGGAGACCAACCCGCGATCGCCGCCGGGCATGTTGCCCGCCGCGAAGTTGAGGCCGGTCAGGCGTACGCCGGCGTCGGTGACGGCCGTGACGAACTCGTCCACCTCATCGTCGCCGGGGACGGACGCCGCGAACGGCCACCAGTACTCCACCGCCCGGAAGCCGGCGGCCCGCGCGGCGGCCGGCCGCTGCAGCACCGGCAGCTCGGTGAACAGAATCGAGCAGTTCACCGCGTATGCCAGCGAATGTTGCATCCGGTCGGCCCGCTCTCGAAGACGTTCGCAAATGCGTGCGCAGCCAAGGTAGCCGCCGGCGGCGAGCGGCGCTCGGGCGGTCGCTCACGCACGGGCATAGGCGGTCAGCACGTCGTCGGAGTGCCGCGGCCAGGCGGCCTTGGCCCAGGCCTCGAACTCCTGGCCGGCCAGCTCCACACAGGCGATCCCGGCCGCCGGGTCGACCCAGAGGAAGCTGCCCGACCGGCCGAAGTGACCGAAGGTCTCCAACGAGTTCTGCGACCCGGTCCAGTGCGGCGACTTGTCGCTGCGTACCTCGAACCCCAATCCCCAGTCGCAGTGCCGCTGGCGACCGAAGCCCGGCACCACACCCGGCAGCCCGGGATACACGGTGGTGGTCGCCTGCGCGAGCAGATCGGCGTCGACCAGCGACGGTGCCAGCAGCTCGGTCGCCAGGGCGGCCAGAGCCGTCCGATGTGACGCTGTCGCAGCCCCGCCTGGTGGTCGGCGACCCGAGGCGGTAGACAGTGTGACACCCGAGAAAGGGGCCCGCATGACCGATCCGGTGGTCGAGTCCGGAAGCGAGGAGCAGACCGCCGGGCACGACCAGCGCCCACCCGGCGCGGCGCCGGCCACTTTACCGGCCCGCCCGCTGCCCCCACCCGCCCAGCGGGTCGCCCCCGAGATCACCGACCGCTCAGCCGACCGGGCCGCCGGCGGAACTCCCGCCCGGCTGGTCCGGGACCTCGGCACCCTCGTCGCACCCGACCGCGTGCTCAGCCGACCGATCGAGCTGGTCATGTACGCATCGGACGCCAGCTTCTACCGGTTGATCCCGCAGGCCGTGGTGCTGTCGGAGTCAGTGGAGGAGATCCGCCGGCTGTTCGCCTACAGCCACCGCCGGCGCATCCCGATCACGTTCCGCGCAGCCGGCACGAGCCTGTCGGGGCAGGCCCAGGGCGACGGCATCCTGGTCGAGGTCGCCCGCCACTGGCGCGGCGTCACGGTGGAGGACGAGGGCCGCCGGGTCCGCGTGAAGCCCGGCACCATCGCGGCCCGCGTCAACCTCGCACTGCGGCCGTACGGCGCGAAGCTCGGCCCCGACCCGGCCAGCATCGCCACCTGCACGGTCGG
>JBPCOB010000108.1:0-4932 GCA_051000715.1 Mycobacteriales bacterium | reverse complement strand
GCTCGAGGAGCTGGCGCCGTACCGGCTCGACGACCTGGCCGGTCACCCCTGGGCCGGCGGCGACCCGACCCGGATCCCCGGCGGCGAGCCGAGCCGCTGGAACGCCAAGAAGGACATGTCCTGGCAGCCGTTGCGGCCGGAACTGGTGGTCGAGGTCGCCTACGACCACATGGAGGGGCCACGGTTCCGGCACACCGCCCAGTTCCGGCGGTGGCGACCGGACCGCGACCCCCGCACCTGCACGTGCGCCCAGCTCGAGCGGCCGGTCGCCTACGACCTGTCCGGCATGCTCGGCTAGCGTGTCTCGGACAGCCTTCGGGTCACGGCTCGGGTTGCGGCTGCGCGGCGGCGTACGCCGTGCCGGACGTGGCCAGGCTCCGGATCGCTTGATGAGCTGCACCCGGTGAGTCGGGTTGCCGTCGCCGTCGAAGACGGCGGCGCCCCCACGTCGCCATCCGATTGCAGCCCGTAGCAGGCGAAGAGCGGCTGGCCAGCCACGACGGCGGCTACCACCTTGACCCGGTCCGGGTGAGACAGGTCCCTGAGCCGCTCGCAGCGGGCCCGCACGGCGTCGACACCCACCCTGGTGCCTGGCGGTGCGGCGACCGCCTCCCGGCTGTGCAGTGACAGCGGGCCGTTCTCCGCCGTGAAACCGCGGGCCCCACGCCATCGGGACAGCTACCAGGTAGGCGAGCGGAGGGAGACTTGCCAGCGGTGGTAGAGATGTCGGCCCGCGCGCGCGTCAGACCGGAATGCACTGCGGCCCATAGTTCCTGGCAGCGTCGACCTGCAAGACGCCCAGCTCGCAGGCGTCGCCCGCTACGGGATCCGTACGGCGAGCGCCACCGCCTCCGCCGGCGTCAGTCGCCGCCCCTGGGCCCACTCCCGGTCCCATGCCTGCCGGCCGAGCTCGGCACGCGGCTCACGCAGGGTCCGTGCCAGGAACGCCGCGTCCGGAACCGACAGAGGCATGCCGATCTGCTCCCGGATCAGTTCGGCCGCCGCCGCCAGCCGAGCCGCCGGGCCGGGCTCGCGTCGGGCGGTCGCCAGAGTGACGAAGCGCTCGAGGGTGTCGGCGAGCAGCTCGAGGTCTCCCAGCGCCACGACATCGCCGACCGTCGAGCGGAGCAGGTCCCGGGCCGAGTCGAGCTCCGAAAGGTCCAACAAGGCGCGGGCGAGGTTGCCCTGGTCGACGGCGACGGCCCAGGAGTCGTTCAGCGCCAGATCGATCCGCAGGGCCTCCTCGAGCAACTCCCGAGCGCACTGCGGCTCGTTCCTGTCGATGTCGGCGACGGCGAGGTTGGTCAACGCGGTGGTCAACCGGTGCCCGTCTCCCAGCTCGCGGGCGATATCGACGCTCTCCTGCAAGAACGGCCGTGCGCTGTCCAGGTCACCGAGCATCCGATGGGCCGCACCGAGACTGTTCAGGCCCTGTGCCACCCGGTCGCGGTCACCAACGGTCCGCCAGAGCGCCAGGCTGCGCTCCAGAACTCTCCTTCCCTGGACGTACTCACCCAGCAGCAGCAGCAGAACGCCCAGCCCGTGAGTCGCGCGGGCGAGGATCGGAGGGTCAACTCCTGGCGGGGCGAACTCGACCGCCCGCTCAAGCCACTGACGGCCCTCGGCGGCATGGCTGTGGTTGTACCAGAACCAGATGAGGGCGCCGGCCAGACGCAGGCCGGTCGCCGCTCGCCCATCCTGCGCCGACCCCGGCTCGGGGGGTGCCAGCGACCAGGCCAGCGCGGCACGCAGGTTGTCGTGCTCGACCTCCAGGCGAGCCAACCATGCCAGCTGCTGCTCGCCACGGAGTTCCGGAGCGGCCCGCTCGGCGAGAGCCAAGAAGTGCTCGGCGTGCCGGCGGCCGACGTCGTCCAACCCGCCCGAACCGGCCAGCTGCTCGAGCGCGAACTCCCGAATGGTCTGCAGCATGCCGATCCTCGGCTCGCCGTCCGCGCCGTCGGCGACGGTGACCAGGCTGGCGTCCACCAGCTCGCTAACCGGCAGCAGCGGATCGTCGAGGGAGTCCGCCCCCTCCCCGGAGGTGGCAACGGCGATCAGCGCCTCGAGGTCGCAACCGCCGGCGAACACGCCAAACCGGTCGAACACCGGTCGGAGGTCGGCCGGCAACAGGTCGCGGCTCCAGCTGATCGTCGCTCGCAGGTTCTGCTGGCGTTCCGGCCGGCCTGCATCTCCAGCCACCAGCGTGAGCCGCCGATCGAGCCGACGCAGCAGAGCCTCCGGTGCCAGCAGTTTCAACCGGGCCGCTGCCAGCTCGATCGCCAGTGGCAGCCCGTCGAGCCTTCGACAGATCGCCGCCACGTCATCAACGTTGGCCGGGGTGAGGGTGAACCCGGGCCGAACCATGGCCGCGTGCTGCAGGAAGAGCTGCACCGCGCCGGAGGCTGACGCCTCGCCCACGCTCCGCGGCTGGCCCCGCGGGAGACCCAGAGGCGGAACCGGCTGCTCGTACTCCGCCTGCAGGTGCAGCCGTCGTCGGGAGGTCGCCAGGACCGTGACCGATGGCGCCGCTTCGAGCAGCCGCGCCACCACCACCGGGGCGTCGGCGATCTGCTCGACATTGTCGAGCACGAGCAAGGCCCGTCGCGAGCTCAGCCGCCGGAGGGTGGCCTCCGGCGCCGGGCCCTCCCCCGCGGCCCCGATGCTCTCGGCGATGGTCATCCACATGACATCGCTGTCGGTCGCCGCCGAGAGCGGAACGAAGAACACCCCGTCCGCGAAGAACTCGTCGAGCGACGCGGCCACGGCAAGCGCAAGCCGGGTCTTCCCGCAGCCGCCAGCCCCGGTCAGCGACACCAGGCGCACATGGCCCTCCAGGACGCGGTCGCGAACCCGGCGGAGGTCTTCGTCCCTCCCCACCAGCGGCGTCGGCGGAACCGGCAGGCTGGTCTGGGCGCCGAGGCTTTTCAGCGGCGGGAAGTCCGAGGGCAGGCCGGCAATGACCAGCTGCAGGATCCGCTCCGGTGCCGGCAGGTCCTTGAGCCGGTGCAGGCCTAGGTCACGCAGGCCAACATCGGCCGGCAACCTCCCGGCCACCACCTTCCCGGTCACCTCGGAGAGGACCACCTGGCCGCCGTGCGCCGTGGCGGCCATCCGCGCTGCCCGGTGTACGTCCATCCCGATGTAGTTGTGCTCGTAGCCGGTGGGCTCCCCGGTGTGGATACCCATCCGAACCCGGACCGGTACGCCGTCTGGCCACTCGTGGGCAGTCAGCGCCCGTTGCCCGTCTACGCAGGCATGGACCGCATCTCCGGCTGACTGGAAGACGACGAAGAAGCTGTCACCTTCGGTGCTGACCTCATGCCCGCACCAGCGGGAGAACGCCGCGCGCAGGATTCGCCGGTGGTCGGAGAGCGCCGCCTCGAAGTGCCCTCCGAGGCGGCCCAGCAGGACGGTCGATCCCTCGATGTCGCTGAAGAGCATCGTCACGGTCCCGCTCGGGAGCGCGTCCATACCCCGCTCCGATCCGGTCAGGAGTCGGCTTCTTCCGCCAGCTGCCACCGGCCGGCCAGCTCCTCCAACGCCTTGCGGTCCAGCCGGTCGCCGGGCACGACCGCGATCCGGCACGGGGTGACTGCCCGCAGCGTCGCCCGCCGACGGCCGCCGCCGAGGACCGCGAGCTCACCCAGCAGCGCCCCCGGGCCGACCTCGGTCACCGGCTCGCCGTTCACCTCCACCCGCAGTACGCCGTCGAAGAGCAGGAAGATCTCGTTCCCCGGGTCGCCCTGGTCGACCAGCGCCTGCCCCTCGGCGAGCCGCCGGTATTCCGGTCGTGAGTCGACGATGATCACCGAGAGCTCGCGCTCGAGCGCGGTCTCGGCGGCGGTCACGACGGCGGGTGAGTCCTCCTCGCCCCACGGCGTACGGGTCCCGAAGGAGTGCGCGAACCACGACTCGGCGTCGATGAAGCCAGTCTTGGCCACCAGCCGCCCCTCGGCGTCGTACACCCAGTGCCGCGGGAACGCACTGGCCCCCACCACCTCGTGGGTAGAGGTGCCGTCGGCGGAGATCGTCAGGCCGAGCGTGGTCCAGGCGATGGGGGCGCTGATCTGGAAGTACGGGGACCGCGGGACCCGCCGGGGAACCGGCGCCCCGGTCCGGCCGCCCGCGGTCTGAACGAAACGTACCGAGGCCGGCGAGAGGTTCTCCTCCGTGCGCCGGTCCGGGAACGCCGTCGGCGGGAACACGACACCGAAGCGGCCGACGCCCACCTTCGTGACGTTGATGTGCCCATGGCCGCTGTGGCCGCACCGGACTATGCGCCCGTCCGCCACCTCGACCCAGGCGCGCAACTCGTTGGCGAAGCGGAACCGGTCGCCCTTGCGCAGCTCGTCGAGATCGGTGAGCACGTCGGGGGGCGGCGGATCGTAGTGGGCCACGCCGGCGTCGAACGCCAGGCGTGGTAGCCCGGTTACCGCACCCTGGGGGATCCACGACAGCGAGGTGACCGAGGACTCGACGCGCACAGCGGCAGCCTAGAACGACGAAACCGTCGCCGGTGCTGTCCGCGGCTACCGCGGCCACGTCACCGCGCCGGTCAGCCGGGTCTCTCGCCGGCAGGGGGACGCTTGGCGCGGCTCGGCTGCACGCGCTTGGGCTCGCCCGGCATCTTCGGGGAGCCAACCGCGGGAGCGGTGTGCCGCCACGCCTGCCGAGCCTCCCGAAACCGAGCACGAGGCGCCGGGTTATCTGGCGAGTTAGCCGAGGGGTTGGCGGTGACGGTCAGGCGACCTGAGCCTCGCGGCCTCTCACCCGGCGGGGTGACTACGACGTCACCCGGTCCCCAAGTCAGCCGCTCCCCGATGCCCCCGGGCGGGGTCACGTCACCCTCGCGCCGGTCTGACGGCTCATCGCCCATGCGGCCAACGGTACTGCGGCGTGGTCCGGCCCTTACGCTGGCCACGATGGACGGCC
>JBPCOB010000107.1:0-18200 GCA_051000715.1 Mycobacteriales bacterium | reverse complement strand
CGTACGCCTTCTGCTCCTCCATCGTCGCGCTCACGGGGTGGGGGGTCTCAGGGTCGAACTCGGTCGAGCTGGCCGCCTCGAGTCTGGCGACATGCCGGGCGTACTCGATGACCATGCACTGCAGGCCGAGGCACAGGCCCAATGTCGGGATGCGGTGCTCGCGGGCGTGCCGGATCGCGCCCAGCTTGCCCTCGATGCCGCGCACCCCGAAGCCGCCGGGGATGCACACGGCATCAGCTCCGTCGAGCTCCCGGGCGGCACCCTCCGCCGTCTGGCAGTCGTCCGAGGTCACCCACCGGATCGAGACCTTGCAGTCGTTGGCGAAACCGCCTGCGCGCAGGGCCTCGGACACCGAGAGGTAGGCGTCGGGCAGGTCGACGTACTTGCCGACCAGAGCCACCGTCACCTGGTGCGCGGGACGGTGGACGCGGCGGAGCAGGTCGTCCCACTCGGTCCACTCCACGTCGCGGAAGGCCAGCCCGAGGCGGCGTACGACGTAGGCGTCGAGGCCCTCGGAGTGCAGGACCTTGGGGATGTCGTAGATGGACGGCGCGTCCTTGGCCGCGACCACCGCCTCCATGTCGACGTCGCACATCAGCGAGATCTTGCGCTTGACGCCCAGCGGGATGTCCCGGTCCGAGCGGCACACGATGGCGTCGGGCTGGATGCCGATCGAGCGCAGTGCCGCCACCGAGTGCTGGGTGGGCTTGGTCTTGAGCTCCCCCGACGGTCCGATGTAGGGCACCAGCGAGATGTGCAGGAAGAACACGTTGTCGCGCCCGACGTCATGACGGACCTGGCGCACCGCCTCGAGGAAGGGCAGCGACTCGATGTCGCCGAAGGTGCCGCCGATCTCGGTGATGACCACGTCGACGTCGTCGCCGGCCATCGCGCGGATGCGGGACTTGATCTCGTTGGTGATGTGCGGGATGACCTGGACGGTGTCGCCGAGGTACTCACCCCGGCGCTCCTTGGCGATGACCGCGGAGTAGACTTGGCCGGTCGTGACGTTCGCCGACCCGTGCAGGTCGCGGTCCAGGAAGCGCTCGTAGTGCCCGACGTCGAGGTCGGTCTCGGCCCCGTCGTCGGTGACGAACACCTCGCCGTGCTGGAACGGGTTCATCGTGCCGGGGTCGACGTTGAGGTAGGGGTCGAGCTTCTGCATCGTGACCCGGAGGCCACGCGCCTTGAGCAGCATGCCGAGGCTGGCGGCGGTCAGCCCCTTGCCCAGGCTGGAGGCGACGCCCCCGGTGACGAAGACATGCCGGGTGGGCGGAGGTGCTGCCACATGGGCTCCCGTGGTCAGTGCGTCGGTTGCGCGGGCCGGCCGGCCCTGCCACGGAACTCAACGGTAACAGCCTCTGCGCGAGAGGAGGCGGCCGACACGGCGATCGTGAGCGGGATGGCCACCGTCATGGCGGCCGCCGGGACAATGACTCCCGAGTCGTTGACCAGGGCGGCGAGGACCCCCATGACCAGCGTCGCCACCAGGCCCGCCTGCAACGCGGGGGCCCGGGCGAAGGCGCCCCGCAGCCAGCCGGGCGGTCGGAGCAGTACGCCGACAAGGATCGCCACGGCCAGCGGGACCAGCAGGGTGAGAACGCTCGACGTCAGCGTGCCGACCTCGTCCCGGGCCTTGCGCTCCACCACCGAGCTGGCCCCGCCGTGCAGCAGCTGGCCGGTGAACCGGCCGAGATGGGTCTGCGCGTCGGCCGGCCGGGCGTAATCGAGGAGACCGAAGGCGGTGACCGCAACGACCGCGGCGACCGCGGCGGCCAGCACCCGACGGGCGGTCACCCGGACCCCGGCGAGGAGCATGCCGAGCAGCGCGAACGCCGGCACCAGCGCGAGCACCCCGCCCACGTCGCTGCCGAAGATCGGCGCACCATCGACGACGACGGCCGTGGTGCCCACCGCGGCCACAACCGCCATTGCCGTTCGCCGCGGCCGGCCGGCGGCCAGCACGGTGGCGAGCAGCAGCGCGGCGGTGGCGAACACGGCGAACGCGATGTTGCCGATGCCGGCGAACCGGCCGGCGACCAGCGGCGAGTAGCCGGCGATGCTGGCCAGCTGCAGCCGCGCGCCGGTGAGCAGGTCCACCGTCAACGCTCCGGCGGTCAGGCCGGCCACCGCGCCGGCTGGTCCGAGCGGGTGCCGACGCCACGGACCGGCCGCGGCGAGGGCCACCACCGCGGCGTCCGCGACGGCTAACGCGCCCAGCAGGGCCGGCAGCGGGTGGCCGGCCCGCCACCAGGGCACCAGGTTAGCCAGGTAGCTGGCGACCAGTACGGCGGCGGCGGCGAGCCCGGCCAACTCGGTCCCGCGCAGCGGGCGGTCCCGGCGCGGGCCAGCCGGCCGCCGACGGACGGCCATCGCGGCCAACGGATAGAGCACGAACTGGCCGGCCACGAGCAGCTCGAAGAACGGGGCGGTGAGCCGCAGCTGGGCTACGGCGGCCCGGTCCCGGTCGACCAGGGCCGCCACCCGGGTCGCCGTGGCACGAGGGCCCCCGATGGCGGTGAGCCAGGGCTGTCCCGCCATGACCGGCGGCCGCGGCCGGCCCAGGTCGCGAAGTACCGTCGGCGCCACGTCGATGAGCTGCACGAACGGCGCACGCCGGGTCGAGGCGCTGAGCAGCACGCCGTCCGGATAACCGCCGCCGACCGCGATCGCGACATGCAGCCGCGCCTCCTGCGCCGTCGTCTCCGCCAGGCCCAGGACCAGCAGCTCCGACCCGGCCGGCCGGGCGCCGTCCACGGCGGCGAGGTCGGCATCAACCACAGCGACATCGGCGCCACGGTGGGCGGCAGGCACCGCCGGCAGCTCCACCAGGGTGACCGGGCAGCGGGTGTACGTGCCGGTGAAGGCGACGCCGCGGGTGTAGACGTCCGCTCGTCCGTCGGGGCCGGCAGCCGCCAGCACGGCACCCGAACCTGCCGCCGGATCGGAACCTAGCGCGGCCACGCAGCCGCCACCGCGGCGCACCGCGGCGGCGAGCGCGCCGACCTCGGTCCCGTCGCTGTGCTGCCGGTTGTTGCGGGCGAGCCGCGCGAACCCGGGGATGGCGACCGGCCCGTTGTCGGCAGAACCGATCGGCGTCAGCCCCGTCCCGACCGGGCAGCGGCCGGACACCGGTGCCGGCCCACGGGCCCGGTTTCCGGCGGCCAGGGTCAGCCAGCCGTCCACCGGGCAGGTGACCGGCCGGCCGCCGCGTATCGACAGCGACCCGACGGCACCGGCACCGGCCAGCCGCCACAGCGTCGGCGTACCGCCGGAGGTCACGTCGTCCCAGCGCAGGCCCGGTACGCCGACCACGACCACAGCCGACACGGTGGCCGGTGCGGCTCTGGCGGGAAGTGCCGGGAGGGCTCCGGCGCGAACTGGCAGCGTGGCGACCCCGAGCAGGACAAGGCCAGCGACGGCCAGCGGCGCCCGAGCCGACGGGGTACCGGCCATGGTCCACCCGCGACCCCGGTGGCCGGCCCGGCTCACCGCCCACCTCGCCGACCGAGCAGCTCCGCGTACACGCGGGCGACGGCGGCGGCGGCGGCGGCCTCGTCCGGCCAGGTCGCGGCCCGGGCAACGCCGCGGGCGGCCAGCGCCACCCTCGCCGCCGGGTCGTCCAGCAGGACCGCGACCGCCGCGGCCAGGGCCGCCGGGTCATCCGGGGCCACCAGCACAGCACCGTCGCCTACCAGGTCCGGTACGCCGCCGACGGCGGTGGCCACCAAGGGGCGGCCGGCGGCCAGCGCCTCCTGAGCGGCGAGCGGGCTGCCCTCCCACTGACTGGGCAGCACCACCACGTCGGCGGCGGCGAGCAGCCCCGAGACGTCGGCGCGGTACCCCAGCAGTCGCACGTCGCTCCCGTTCGCGGCGACCAAGGCAGCCAGTCGCGGGCGGTCGGGCCCCTCACCGGCGATGGCGACCACCGGTGGGGGCGTTCGGCGAGCCCAGCGCCCGGCGGCGGCCACCAGGGTGTCGAACCCCTTCTGCGCGTGCAGCCGGCCGACGGCGAGGACGAGCGGGCGCTCCCCAGCGCCGAGATCGGCCCGGACCCCCGCCGCCGCCGCGACACCGGACGGCAGCCGCGGCGCGGGCACCGCAAGCACCCGGACGTCGCGGCCACCCACTTGCCGGACGCGGTCCGCGAGGTCGGCCGAGACAGCCAGCGTGACGCACGCCCGCCGAGCCACAGCGACCTCCAGCGGCGTCACCAGCCGGCGGCGGGGGCCACCGCCCAGAACGGCGTTGTGCCTGGTCACCACGTACGGGGCCCGCCGGCTCACCGCTACGCCGGCCAGCAGGCCGGCGCGCAGCCCATGCGCATGGACCACGTCGGTGTCACAGAGCCCGGACTGCAGCCGGCGCAGCGCCCCCACGGCTCGCGGCCCCGAGCGGCTCCCGATCTCCACGGCAACGAACTCTGCCCCCGCCCCGGTGAAGCCGAAGAGGTCCTCGGTCGCCGCCGGGCCGAGCACCCGGACCCGTACGCCGTGCGCCGGCAGCCCGGCCGCCAGTGTCCGCACGTGCCGGCCCACGCCCCCGGTGCTGGTGGCGAGCACCAGCGCCACCCGCTTCCCGGCCAGGTCAGCCACGGCGGAGCGCCCGCAGCGACCGGAGGTCCTCGCCATCACCGAGCAGCACCACGACTGCGAAGACGACAACGGCCGCGGCCGCCACGACGGCGCCGGTCAGTGCGCTACCCAGCGGGCCGGCCGGCGGCAGCTGCCCGGCGACGAGCCGGCCGGCTACGAGCGCGGCCACGGCGGCGGGCGCCGCGGCGGCAAGGGCGCGCGGTACGCCGACAACTCCGGCTCCCGCGGTGCCCCGGCGCAGGGCTCCCAGCATCAGCGCGCCGGCCAGCGTCATGCCGACGGTGTTGCCGGCACCCAGCGCGGCGACCGTCCAATCGGCCGGCAAGGCCGCCACCAGCAGCACGTCGGCGACCGCCACGGTCAGCCAACCGGCCACCGTCGCGGCACCGGCGGCCCGCCCCTGGCCACCGGCATAGAGCGCCCGGCCGAGGTGTGCCACCAACCCGTATCCGACCAAGCCGGGAGCGAAGGCGACCAGCCCGCGGGCCAGCTCGGCGGGGTCGGGGTCTCCGGGCGTCCCGAGCACCAGCATCCGGGCGGCCGGCACCGCCGCGGCGGCGAGCACGGCGGCTGCGGCCGCGGTGACCAGCACGACCGCGCGCGTGGTCACCGCCGCGGTCCAGGCGTAACCGGCACCGTCCCCGTCAGCGGCTCGGGCCGACAGCGTCGGGAATGCACTGGTCGCGATCGGCACCGCGAGCACCGCCCACGGCAGCAGGAACAGCGCCCAGGCAAGGTTGTAGAGCACGATGCCGCCCCGCGGCTCGGCCGTGTTGGCCAGCCGGAGCACCACCGCAACGGACACCTGCTGGGCAGCGAGCCCGGCGGCGCCGGCGAGGGCCAGCCGGCGGACTCTGGGAGCGACTCCCGGGGGAAAGCGCAGCGTCGGCCGCAGTCGCAGCCCGGTACGCCGAAGGGGCATCAGCAGGCTCAGGCTCAACGCGACCACACCGAGGGTCGTGCCGACCGACAGGGTCAGCTCGCGCGCGGATGACAGCGCCTCGAGGTCGGTCGACCGGCCGGTGGTCTGGGCGTCGTACACCAGGTACGCCGCGATGACCACGGCGCTGGACAGCAGCGGGGCCAGGGCCGGCCCGAGAAAGCGCCGATGTGCCTGCAGGACGCCGCTGAGCACGATGCCGATGCCGTAGAGGACCACCTGCGGCGCGAAGACGACCAGCATGCGCGCCGCCACCGCCGCCACCGCTGTGCCGGCGCAGGAGCTCGAACCGACATCGACGAACAGCCGAACCAGAGGTCCGGCCAGCACCGCCGCGAGCACCGCGACCGGCGTGAGCACGACCAGTGTCCAGCCGAGCAGCGCCGAGGCGGTCCGGCCGGCGGTCGCCGCGTCGCCCCGGTCCGCCGGCCCGGCCAGCACCGGTACGACTAAGCCGGCCAGCGCGCCCCCGGCCACGACCTCGAACAGGAGGTTGGGGACCGTATTGGCGGTGAAGTACGCGGAGCCCAGGCAGGTGGTGGTGCCGACGGTGTGGGAGAACACCACCACCCGACCGAAGCCGAGCAGTCGGGCCAGCACGGTCACCGCGCCGATGGCCACGGCGGCCCCGGCCAGGCCGCGGCCGACCCCGACCCGGGACAGAGGCGGCGCCGTACCGGTCATCCGGGCAGCGGGCGAGCGCCCAGCCGGTCCAGCCATCGCAGCGGCCGGACCCGGTCGATCACCGCGCTGAAGCTGACGACCTCGCTGGCCACGGTCAGCCCGACGAGCAGGAGGAGCAGGACGACGAGCCGGCGGCGGCTGGCGGCGGCGATGAGCCCCACCCCGAGCAGGGCGCCCAGGCCGTTGGCCCCGGCGTCCCCGAGCATCGTCCGCTGCGCCAGGTCCGCGGGAAGCAGCGCGGTCACCGCCCCGAGCGGGCCGGCGACCAGCTCGCCGCCGACTTCGGGCCTCGCCACCAGGAGCAGGGAGATGGCCAGCCCGCTCTTGAGCGCGCGGCCCGGCCGAAGGTCCATCAGGTTGACCAGGTTGGCGGTGCCGGCCACCACCGCGCCGGCCAGCAGGGCGTCCAGGGCGTGTCGCCCGGCCAGCGCGCCGGCGGCCAGCCCGCCGGCACCGATTCCGACGATCTTGACGATGCCGGTGCTCACCCGGCCACCGGCCAGAGCGTCGAGGTGGCCGGCGAACCCCCTGGCCGTGCCGATTCCGTACCGGTCGTCGTACCGGCCGACCGCACCGGCACCGAGGCCGGCGACCACCGCAGCCAGCCGCAGCCGCGCCGGGACCTGCCAGCTCGCGGCGACGCCGGCGGCACCCGCAAGCACGACCGCCGGGCCGCCGAGCAGCGACACCGGCTCCCCCCGGTAGTTGGCTCGTTGCCAGGCCGGCGAGGTCCCGACCGGCCCCGCCAGGGTGCCGGCTATCACCCGGGCGGTCGCCGCGCCGGCCGTACCGAGCAGCAGCCGGCGCCCCGCCCGGCTCACGAGGAGGAGAGGGAAATAACCGGTGCGCTGGTCCCCGGTCCGGTGCCCCAGGCCACCGCCTCACCACGGAGCTGGGCCGCCAGGGCCAGCACGGTCTCCACCTGGCCAACCGGTGAGTCCGCGGAGTCCACCGTCCCCACCGCGTGCCGTACGTCGTTGCTGCTCCGGGCCGCCGCAAGTAGGCCGTCATTGGCCGTCGCCGTCAACGGGCCACTGATCACCGCGCCGTCGCTCCCAACGTCCAGGGCGACGGCAAGCGCTAGCAGGACGGTGTCGGACGCCTTCGTCGCGTCGTTCTTCCCTTTCTCAGCGGGCGCAGCCAGCAACACGGCCAACGACGCCGCGTTCGGGTTGCCGTTCCCCGTCAAGTCGATCATGCCGGCTCGCTGGAACGCCGTCAGCACCCGGGTCGACTCCTCAGCTGCTGGTGCCCGGCCGCTCCGCTTGGCGACCAGGGCAGTGGCGAGACGGGCCGCGGCGAGCTCCGCGCCGCTGCGGGTCGGCGCGTCGCCCTCGGCAGAGCCCAGGCTGGAGACCACGCTGGCCAAGGTGGCGTCGCGGGCGGGGTCGACGTAGTCGGCACTGATCTGCACCTGTGAGGTCACGGTGGCTCCGGCCTGGCGCAGGGCGGCGACCACGTCGGTACGCAGGCCGGACGGCGTACCGGGCGCACTCAGCACGGCCACCCGCTGGTCGGCCAGCCGGTGGGCCACCAGCGTCGGGAGCCACAGCTTGACGAACGCCTTGCCGGCGTTCGACTCCGTCTGTAGATCATCCAGCGTCTTGCGCAGGTCCCCCTTGTCGGTGCGCAGCCGGTTGACCTGGCCGTTGAGGTTGTCCAGCACCACCCCGTTCGCGGCCGCCGTACCGAGCACGATGCCGACCGCCAGGGCTAGGAAGATGCCGATGACCGAGACGAGGTGGTAGCGGAAGTCGATCACGTCAAGAGCCCGCGGAGCCAGTAGAGGAAGCCGTCCCAGGTGTCGGCGAGCAGGCCCAGGTAGGCGTGGCCGGCAGCGGAGACGCGGATGGCGGCGGCCAGCGCCAGCAGGGTGGCCAGAGCCAACAGGACCAGCGGAAACGTGTGGATCCGGCTGCGGTAGAGCCGGCTTGCGCCCTTGGCGTCGACCAGCTTGCCTCCCACCCGCAATCGGGTGAGGAAGGTGCTGGCCATGCCGGCCCGGCCCTTGTCGAGAAACTCCTCGAGCGTCGCGTGCGTGCCCACCGCCACGATGAGGTCGGCCCCCCGGTCGTCGGCGAGCACCATGGCGACGTCCTCGCTCGTCCCAGCGGCCGCAAAGGTCACCGACTTCAAACCCAAGGCCTGCACCCGAGCCAACCCGGGACAGCGGCCGTCGCGGTAGGCGTGCACGACCAGCTCCGCGCCGGAGCGCAGCGCCGCGTCGGAGACCGAGTCCATGTCGCCCACAATCAGGTCGGGCCGGTAACCCGCTTCGCGGAGGGCGTCCGCGCCGCCGTCCACCCCCAGGAGAACCGGCCGGTAGTCCCGGATGTAGGGCCGCAGAGCGGCCAGGTCCTGTCGGTAGTTGTGGCCGCGTACGACGATCAGCACATGGCGCCCGCCGATCTTCGTGCGGATCTCCGGGATGCCGACGCCGACGAGCAGCAGGTCGCGCTCGCGGTGCAGGTACTCCATGGTGTTGGCGGCGAACGCCTCGAGCTGCACGGCGAGCCCCGCCCGAGCTTCGGCCATGGCGGCCGACACGCTCTCCGGGGTCTGCCGGGTGCCGCGCGCCGCGCGGCTGCCACCCACGTACACGCCGTCGTCCTCGAGCCGGACCAGGTCTCCTTCGCGGACGGCCGCGAAGACTCCCGGCCCGGTCCGGTCCAGGAGCGGTACGCCGGCCGCCACCAGGATCTCCGGACCGAGGTTGGGATAGCGCCCGCTGATGCTGGGCGCGGCGTTGACGACCGCGGCGACCCCGAGAGACACCAGCGCCTCGGCGCTGACCCGGTCGATGTCGACATGGTCGAGAATCGCCACGTCACCGGGCCTCAGCCGCCTGGTCAGGTCCTTTGTCCGCCGGTCGAGCCGGGCGACACCTGCGATACCGGGCAGCACGGGCTGCCGGCCCCGTCGCAAGGTGCCGATCCTCATCAAGGTCAGTCTGCCAGAATCACCGGTCGTAGCGCGTCCGTCAGCCGGCCGTCAGCGAGCCGGTCTTGGCCTCGGCGGCCACCGCCAGCAGCTCTTCCGCATGACCGCGGGCGAGCGCCGAGTTCTCCAGGCCGGCCAGCATGCGCGACAGCTCGACCACCCGGCCCGGGGCGTCCAGAACGCTGACTCCGCTGCTGGTCACCGACCCGTCGTCCGACTTTTCCACCAGCAGGTGCCGGTCGGCGAACGCGGCAACCTGCGGCAGGTGGGTGACCACCAACACCTGCGCTGTCCGCGCCAGCCGGGCCAACCGGCGGCCGACCTCGACGGCGGCCCGACCACCGACGCCGGCGTCCACCTCGTCGAAGACCATCGTCGGCACCGGGTCGGCACCGGCGAGCACGACCTCTACGGCCAGCATCACCCGGGCCAGCTCACCGCCGGACGCGCCACGGGCCAGCGGCCGGGCCGGCGCGCCCGGGTGGGCGGCCAGCAGCATCTCGACCGAGTCCACGCCGGCCGGCCCGAACGCCGGACCGCCGCCGCCGGTCCCCGTCTCGGTCCCGGTCGGATCGACCGCAACGGACAGCCGCGCCTGCGGCAGCGCCAGCTCGGCCAGCTCCGCGGCCACCGCCGCGGCGAAGCGCTGGGCCGCCGCCGTCCGCGCCGCCGTCAGGTGGGCGGATTCCCGGTGCAGCTGGCTGAGCAGCCGTTCGCGTTCGGCGGCCAGCTCGGTCCGGTGCCCGATCGCACCCTCGAGCGCTCCGATTCGATCGGCCGCCCGCGCGGCCCAGGCCAGCACCCCGGCCAGGTCCCCACCGTGCCGGCGTACCAGCGCAGTGAGGTCCGCCTGTCGCTGCTGCGCCACCGCCAACCGGTTCGGGTCGGCCTCCACGGAGGCTGCGTACGCCGCGAGGTCGGCCGCCACGTCGGCGAGCAGGTGGCCGAGCTCCACGATCCGCACCGCCAGCTCGGCCAGAGCCGGGTCGTGCCGGGATGCCGGCTCCAGGGCCCGGCGGGCCGCGCCCACCAGGCCGGTCGCGTCCACCGCGTCGCTGGCCGGGTCGCCGGCGAGCACCGCATGGGCGGTCCCGGCCGCCCGGAGCAAGGCGTCGGCGTTCGCCAGCCGCTCAACCTCCGCCGCGAGCGCGACATCCTCGCCCGGGACGGGCGCCGTCGCTGCAACCTCGGCCAGCCCGGACCGCAACGCCGCCACCTCGTTCTCGCGGTCCCGCTCCATCGCGGCGATCTTGGCGAGCGCCGCCTCAACGGTTCGCAGCCGGTTATACGCCGCGGCGTACCGCTCGAGTGGCTCGGTCACCGGTGGACCGGCGAACCGGTCCAGTGCGGCCCGCTGGACGCCCGGCCGCAACAGCCCCGTGGAATCGAGCTGGCCGTGCATGGCCACCAGGTCCGCGGTGAGCTCTGCCAGCAGGCTCACCGGGATGGCGGTACCGCCGAGCGCGGCCCGGGAACGCCCCTCGCTCGTCAGCGTGCGGCTCACGAGCAGGACATCGTCGTCGAGCCGGGCGCCGGCTGCCAGAGCCCGGCTAGCGGCGGGCCCCGCGGGGTCGAGCGCCAGCCGGCACTCCAGCTGGGCCGACCCGCAGCCCGCCCGGACCCGGCCGGCGTCGGCGCGGCCACCGAGCAGCAGCGCCAGCCCGTGCACCACCATGGTCTTGCCGGCTCCGGTCTCGCCGGTGAGCACGGTGAGTCCCGGGGCCAGCTCCAGCACCGCGTCCTCGATGACGCCGAGTCCGCGGATGCGCAGCTCCTCGAGCACGGCGACGACGATAGTCAGCCGGAGCGGCCGCCGAGCCGTGCCACGCGCCCAGCAGCCCCGGCCGGTGCGTCCCGCCGCCGGCTCACGTCTTAGTCCGGCCGGGCCCGCCAGCCCTGTACCGGCAGCCCGAACTTGGCCACCAGCCGGTCGGTGAACGGTCGGTGCGAAAGGCGGGCCAGCCGGACCGGCTGACCACCGCGGCGTACCTCCACCCGGTCCCCGGGGCAAAGGTCGACTGTTCGCCGGCCGTCACACCACAGCACGGCGCCGGTAACGGTCTCCGCGGCCACCTCGACCGTCAGGACCGACGAGGGGGCGACTACCAGCGGCCGGCTGAAGAGCGCGTGCGCGCTGATCGGCACCAGCAGCAGCGCCTGCACCTCTGGCCAGACCACCGGCCCCCCGGCGGAGAAGGCGTACGCCGTGGAGCCGGTCGGCGTCGCGCACACGACCCCGTCGCAGCCCCATCTCGACAGCGGCCGGCCGTCGATCTCCACCATCACCTCCAGGAGCCGCTCCCGGGCGGCCTTCTCGACCGAGGTGTCGTTCAGCGCCCACTGAAGGGCTACGTCGGCGCCGTCCCGTCGAACTGTGACGTCCAGGGTCATCCGGTCCTCGACGTCGTAGCTGCAGTCGACAACCCCGTCGAGTGTGGCGTCGAGGTCGTCGCGCTCGGCCTCAGCCAGGAAGCCGACCCGGCCCAGGTTGATGCCCAGGATGGGCACGGCGGCCGGCCGGGCCAGCTCTGCTCCCCGCAGCAGCGTCCCGTCGCCGCCGAGCACCATCACCAGCTCCACCCCGCTGGCGGCGTCCGCCAACGGCGGCATCACCCGAGCCGGCGGACCGGTCAGTTGGGAGTCGCCGGCCAGCACCCGGACACCGACGCCTGCACCGGTGAGGCGCTCCACGACCTGCCGGGCGCTACGGAGCACCGCCGGCCGGCCGGTGTGGGCGACGAGCAGAATCTCCCTACTGCTCATGGCGGTCCTTCCGCCACCGCTCTAGCCACCGCGAGGGTCTCCACGGGCGGGGCTCCCGCCTTCAGCCACAGGAAGTACTCGACGTTGCCGGCCGGGCCGGGCAAGGGACTGGCGACGACTCCGCCGACACCGAGGCCCACACGGGCAGCCACCGCCGCCACCGAGGTGACCGCCTCGATTCGCAGGGCGGGGTCACGGACGACGCCGCCACGACCCAACCGGGCCCGGCCCACCTCGAACTGCGGCTTGACCATCAGCAGGAGCTCGGCGTCCCCCGTCGCGCAGCGAGCCAGCGCCGGCAGCACCAGCGTCAGGGAGATGAATGACAGGTCCGCGACGACGACGTCCACCCGGCCGCCGATGAGCTCCGGGATGAGGTCGCGGGCGTTCGTCCGGTCGAGAACCATCACTCGGGGATCGGTGCGCAGTGACCATGCGAGCTGGCCGTACCCGACGTCCACCGCGACCACCCCCGCGGCGCCCTGACGCAGCAGGACGTCGGTGAAGCCACCGGTCGAGGCGCCGGCGTCCAGGCAGCGCCGGCCCGCAATCGCCGGTCCCGAGGGGCCGAATACGTCCAGGGCACCAGCCAGCTTCCGGCCGCCACGAGAGACGTAGTCGCCGTTCCCCCCGGCCCGTGCCACGAGCACCGGGTCCGCGGGCTGCACAGCGGTCGCGGGCTTGCTCGCCACGGCGCCCCGAACGAGGACGCGGCCCTGCGCGACCAGCTCGGCGGCCTGCTCCCTGGACCGAGCGAGTCCGCGCCGGACCATCTCGGAGTCGAGCCGGGTTCGGCGCGGCACCGGGTCAGTCCTCCGGCTGGTCGGCGAGCGCGTCGTGGAGCCGCCGGTGCACCTCGTCGAACCCGCGGACCTGCTCCGCGGGAGGGGCCGAGCAGAGCTGGTCGAGCCGGTCCAG
The DNA here is from genome assembly GCA_051000715.1 of Mycobacteriales bacterium. Lineage (GTDB taxonomy): Bacteria > Actinomycetota > Actinomycetes > JALYNC01 > JALYNC01 > JBPCOB01. The sequence continues at coordinate 5,360 of JBPCOB010000107.1, read as the reverse complement.
CGTCGAGTCGACCGCGGGGTGTCCGGTACGGCGCGATCCCGGACCGGCCGTCGCGTCAGCGGTCACCGGCAGCCCCTTCCGCTACGGCGGCCGGGCGACCGGCCCGGTGCGAAACGCTACCCGTCGGCGCACCCGGCTGGGCGTGTACATGCGGTACCGTCCCGCCGCGACCGGGCCGAGGAGGAGTCGACACCGCCGTGGCGACCCAGCAGGACTGTGAGGCAGCGCTGCGCCGGTTGGCGGGCAGCCTTGCCGGGGCCGGGCCCGAAGCGTCGGGCAAGGTCCTCAACCGCTCTGTCAGCTGTACCGTCCCCGACCTCGGCATCACCTTCACGGGCGAGCTCCGCGACGGCACCCTGACCGACATGGCGGCCGCACCGGCGGGCACCGCGCCGCGAGCCCAGATCCGCCTCACGGTCGGCTCGGACGACCTGGTGTCGCTCACGGACGGCCGACTCGGTTTCGGATCGGCCTGGACGCAGGGCCGGCTGAAAGTGGACGCCAGCATGCTCGACCTGTTACGGCTGCGCCGGCTGCTCTGAGTCGACCCGGTGACCGGGACCCGGCCGTGGCATGGCGCGACTAGCGCGGCAGGCCGGCCAGCCGGAGGTCGGGCGGCAGTCGCCCCTCGTCGGCGGCGGCCCAGGCCAGCACGCATGCGGCCCGCAACCCGTCGACCCGGTCCTCTTCCGGGCGACGCGACCCGTCGCCACCGGCCAGCGGGGCCAGCTGGATCGTGGAACCCGCCATCGTCGCCGACCAGCCACCACAGGTCGCCACCCGGCCGGCCAGCCGGGGCGCCGGGTGGGGGGTGAGCAGACCTCCGAGGTCGGCCGCGACGTACGTCGGGCGGGCGGGCGGTTGCGCCTGCAGCAGGTCGGCCGGCGTCGCCACGCCGGTGAGCACCAGCATGCTGTCCATGTCGGCCGCGACTGCACCGCTGATGTCGGTGTCCAGCCGGTCCCCCACCACGAGCGGACGTCTTGCGCCGGTCCGCCGGACCGCCTCGTCGTAGAGCGGACGCTCCGGCTTGCCGGCGGAGACCGGCCGTCGCCCGGTCGCCACCGCGACGGCGGCAACCAAGGCGCCGTTGCCGGGGAGCAGCCCGCGGGGCGACGGAAGGGTGGTGTCGAGATTCGCGGCGAGCCACACGGCGCCGCCTCGCACGGCGAGGGCCGCCTCGGCCAGCTGGGCGTAGCACAGGTTTCCGTCGATCCCCGAGACGACCCCGGCCGGCCGCTCGTCGGCGGAGGCCACGACCGTGAAACCGGCGCCTTGGACCGCCGTCACCAGCGCCGGCGCGCCGGTCACCAGGACGGTGGCCTTCGGCGGCAGCCGGGTGGCGAGCAACCTGGCAACAGCCTGAGCCGCGGTCACCACGTCTGCTGAACCCGTCGGGATCCCCATGCTGGTCAGGTGGGCGGCCACCACCTCCGGCGTACGCGAGGCGTTGTTGGTGACGAAGACGATCCGCAGGCCGGCGCGGCGAGCCGCGGCGACCACCGAGGCGGCCACGGGAATCGGCTCCGCGCCGAGGTAGACGACGCCGTCGAGATCGAGCAGTACGGCGTCGTAAGCCGCGGCCAGAGGCGCTGCGCTGGTGCCCAGCCGGGCCGTCACTGCCGAGCGATCATCGCTCGAGCCCCCCGCAGCGCAACGCCGTAGTGGGTGATGTCCGGCCGCATGGCGGCGGCGAGCGCCAGATGCTCGACCGCACTGCGGTAGTCCCCCACCTTGGCTGCGGCCAGCCCGAGCCCGAACTGCGCATAGTCATCCGCCGGGTCTGCACGAGTGATCCAGTCGAAGCTGTCCCGGGCCTCGGAGAAGTGCCCGGCATCGAACTGCGCCCGGGCCAGCGCCTCCCGGAGGCTGCGGGAGTGCGGCTCGGCGGCCGCTGCGTGGCCGAGCAGTTGAACCGCTGCCGCCGGGTTGCCGCCTTCGAGCAGCCCCAGGCCACGCACGTACCAGTCGTAAACCTCGCCGCTCGGCAGCACGTCGGGCGGCATCTGGCCGGCCGGGTCGGAAGCGATGTCGGCCGCCTCGTCCCGGTCCTCGCTCACACCGCTCCTCCCGTCCGCCCGTAGCATCCGGCCATGACCAATCCGGCGCCCACCCTGCCGGACCCGGGCGGCTTGGTGCTCTCGCCGTTCCGAGCCCTTCGCTATGCCACGGCAGGGCCGGAACTGGCCGCGGTCACCTCTCCGCCGTACGACGTGATCGACGACGCTGAGCGGGACCGGCTCGAAGCGGCCAGCCCGCACAACGTCGTTCGGCTCATTCTCCCACGCGACGAGGAGGGGGCGGGAAGCCGCTACGTCTGTGCCGCGCGCCGGTTGGCCGGCTGGCGGAAGTCCGGGCTGCTGCGACTCGACGAGTGCCCGGCGCTGCAGATCTACGAGGAATCGGCGAGCGGCCACATCCAGCGCGGGCTGCTCGGCGCGCTGAGCCTTACCCCGCCACAAGCCGGCGTGGTGCTCCCGCACGAGGACACGATGGCCGGGCCGGTCGCGGACCGGCTGGCGCTGACCGAGGCCACGGCGGCGAATCTGGAGCCGATCTTTCTTGTCTACGAAGGCGGCGGCGCGTCGACCGAGGCGGTGCGCGCCGCCGGCGATCGTGACCCGGACGTCACCGCGATCACCGACGACGACGTCACCCACCGGCTGTGGGCGCTGACCGACCCCGACGAGCTGGCCACGATCGCCGCCGACCTGCGGCCCCGCCGCGCGGTCATTGCCGACGGCCATCATCGTTACGCCACCTATCTGCAGCACCAGCGGGACCGGCACGCGGCGGGTGCCGGTGCCGGTGGCTGGGACCAGGGCTTGGCCTTCCTCGTGGATATGGCCGCCTTCGGCCCGCAGGTGCACGCCATCCACCGCGTGGTGCCCGGACTCCCGGTGGCCGAGGCCGCTCGGCGGGCGGCAGGCGCCTTCGCCGTACGCCGACTAGACGGCGCCCTGGACGGTGCGCTGGAAGCACTTGGGCGCGCCGCGGTCGACGGAGCGGCCTTCCTCCTCGCGAACGGTGCGCAGCGGTACCTGCTCACCGACCCCGATCCGGCTGCGGTGGAGCGAGCAGTTCCACCGGACCACTCGGCGGCCTGGCGGGCGCTGGATGTCACAGTGGCGCACCGGCTGCTCATCGGTGAACTGTGGGGGCTGACCGACAGTGAGGATGTCGTGGACTTCGCCCACGACGCGCCAGCGGCGCTCGCGGCCGCGCACGCCGGCAGTGGCACCGCGCTGCTCCTCAACGCCACACCGGTGGAGGCCGTTGCCGCGGTGGCGGCGGCCGGCGAGCGGATGCCGCGGAAGTCGACGCTGTTCACCCCCAAGCCGCGGACCGGGCTGGTGCTCCGGCCGTTGGACGCGTAGCTCAGCCGGCCGCTCGACGCAGCCGACGGGCACCGGCCACTTCTACCTCGCACCGGCTCGCGGTGCCCGCACCGGCTCGCCAGAAGCGCCGCCGCAGTGAGCCGGTCACCTCGACGACGTCGCCAGGCACCCAGCCCGTGACGGTCCGCCGAACGCTGGCACGCCAGCTGACGCAGTCCAGGGCATCGACGGCCACCGGTCGCGATGACGGCACCCGGGCCGAACGCCCGCGAGAGACGGGTGGGCGCGCCACTACCAGTCGGAACGTCGCCAGCACATCACCGCTTGGCAACGTGCGCACCTGGGGTGCCGCCGCCAGCCGGCCGACGAGAACCACCTCGTTGCGGTGGCTGGCCTGATCGGCGCCGCCCGAGGCCGGCTGGGAACGCACGCCCGCCGGAGCCTCCGATGCACTTTGGGTACTCACCACACCTCCCGGCTGCTTCCTGGAAGAGCCCCGCGCCCGAGAATGCCCCGTGGCGCCGACGAGGCGGCGTCACCCAGCGCGGGCTGTGGAGGACCGGACCGGCCCGTGTCCTGTGGAGGACCGCCAGGAGGGGTGCAGAACGGATGAAGCGGCTCCCGGAGGGCTACTCGGTCCGCTCCCCCGGCAGGGGGACGACGGGGCGCCCGCCGTCGGCATCGGGCGAGAGGGCGAGGAACCGCTGCTCGGCGTCGGTGAGGTCGTCGTCATCCACTTCGGCGGCCGCCCGAAACCACTCCAGCGCCTCCTCGGTCCGACCGCTCGCGAGCAGCGCGTCCGCGTAGGCGTACCACAGCCGAGGCGTCCAGTCCTCCACCACCGCCGGTTCGAGATCAGGACCCTGCAGCGTCATGAGCGCGGCATCGAGCTGACCGAGGTCCCGGCGGGCGCCGGCCGCGACGATCCGCAGCTCCACCAGGCCGGCCCGGTCGAGCCGTGCGGCGTCCCGCTCTCCGGCCAGCGCCAGTGCTCGGTGCGGCCGGCCCAGTCCGCGCTCGCAGTCCGCCATCATCGGGAGGTAGTCCGGCAACCCGGTCATCCGCCGGGCGGCCCGCAGCTCGGCCAGCGCCTCGGCGTAGCGGCCAGCCCGGTATGCCGTGACGCCGGCCGCCTCGCGGACGGGCGCAATCCGGCTGGCGAGCTCGCGGGCGGCTCGACCATGCTCGTAGGCTGCCTCCGGGTCGCCGATCTCCAGCCGGCTGGCCATCACGAGGTGCTTACCCACCTGCTCGGCCAGCGCCGGAGGCAACGATCGCAGCTCACGCCGCACCAGGTCGGGGAGCTCACCGGGATCGGCGTCGTCGTCCACCGCAGGACGCCCCACCGGAGGACCGCCCGAGGTCCCCGGTCTGCCATCGCGGGCAGGTGGCGCCGGCTGGCGGCTCCCCGCGGAATCGGCCCGCCCAGGAAGGCCGGCGGCCCGCGATGCTCGAGGGCGCCCGGCGCCGCCGGTCGAGCGCTCCATCTACCCCTCTTCCCTGGCGGCGATTCGCAGGCCGGTCCCGGAAAAGACACCGGGGCCACCCCTCTAGGAGGTGGCCCCGGTGTCGAAGATGTCCGGCGGCGTCCTACTCTCCCACGCAGTCTCCCGCGCAGTACCATCGGCGCAGAAGGGCTTAGCTTCCGGGTTCGGAATGGGACCGGGCGTTTCCCCTTCGCTATAGCCGCCGTAACCCCGTCGAGACGGGCCAGGCAACAACGCCGGCCGCATCCCGGGAACCGCACAGTGGACGCGAACAAAGTGTATGTGATCAAGCCCTCGGCCTATTAGTACCGGTCGGCTGCATGCGTTGCCGCACTTCCACCTCCGGCCTATCAACCCGATCGTCTGGTCGGGGGCCTTACCAGGTTGACCCTGTGGGAGACCTCATCTTGAAGCGAGCTTCCCGCTTAGATGCTTTCAGCGGTTATCCCTGCCGAACGTAGCTAATCAGCAGTGCCGTTGGCACGACAACTGACACACCAGAGGTTCGTCCGTCCCGGTCCTCTCGTACTAGGGA
>JBPCOB010000106.1:0-9958 GCA_051000715.1 Mycobacteriales bacterium | reverse complement strand
CTGCCACCTGGCCTGGAGGAGGTTACCTAGCCGGAAGCTGGTGCGCCGGTCAGTCGTGCAGCGACTCCAGCTGGTCGGCGTGCTGCTCGAGGTGCTCCACCAGGAACTCCCCGACGATCTTCGACACGGTCATCGACCCCAACGTCGAATGACGACCCACCAGCTCGAGGTCGGCCGGTGTGAGTCGCTCGAGCAGCCGGTCGACAGAGTCGACCCCGGCGTCGACCGCATCGAGCAGCCGGTCCGAGTCCTCCGCCCGACCGGCAGCGATCCGCGCGATGCGCTCGGGGTCCGTCTTCACCCGGCCGAACGCCGTGTCGCCACCCGCCAGCACGAGCTGCTCCACCTCACGAGCCCAGTACGGGATCATCTCCGCGCAGTGCGAGAGCACCTGGCCACGATCCCAGCGTTCTCCGGTGGCCGGGTCGGCGCCGGTGAGCCGGGTGGGATCGGTGCCGGCAGAGGTTCGCAGCCGGGCGGCGGCGGCGCGCAGCCGGCGTACGGCGTCGGTCATGTCGCCCGCTCGGGCCGCACCCGCTCCGGGTCGGGGCGCCAGGCCGGCGCCGTTGCCGCCACCACCGGGTTGGCCAGTACGCCGAGCCCCTCGACCTCCAGCTCGACCTCGTCCCCGGGGCGGAGCCAGGGGTAGGCGTCCTCGCCGTGGGTGAGCGAGAGCTCGAGGATGCAGCCGCTGCCGCAGGTCCCGGAACCGATGACGTCGCCGGCTCGCAGCTCGGTCGACTCGGCGGCGTAGGCCAGCATCTCGGCGAAGCTCCACCAGAGCGTGGCGAGGTCGCTGCGGCTGTACTCCCGGCTGTTCACCCGGGCGGTCATCGTCGCGCCCGGCACCTCCTGCAGGCCGCCGGGTGCGAACTCGTCCACCGTCACCAGCAGCGGGCCGAGCGAGGTGGCGAAGTCCTTGCCCTTGACGGGGCCCATCGACTGGGCCATCTCGCGGACCTGGATGTCGCGCGCCGACCAGTCGTTCATCACGCAGAAACCGGCGACGAGCGCGCCGGCGGCGGCCGCCGACTCGACCGGTCCGGACTGCCCGATCACCACCGCCACCTCCAGCTCGAAGTCCAGCCGCTCCGATCGCGGCGGCACCGGCACCGGGTCCCCGGGCCCGATCACCGCCGCGGGGTTGGAGAAGTAGAAGACCGGGATCTCGTACCAGTCGGGGTGTACGTCGAGGCCGCGGCGTCCCCGAGCAGTCTTGACGTGTTGCTCGAAGGCGTAGAAGTCCCGGACGCTCGGCGGCGCCGAGATCGGCGGGAGGAGCCGCACGTCCGCCAGCGGCACCGCCTCACTGGTCGGCGGTGGCCGCAGCGTCGGGTCGAGGCGGGCCGCCATGGCGAGGTCGAGCAGGGACTTGTCGCCGGCCCGCCCCGTTCCGACGGCAACCGGCAGGACCCGCTCTCCATCGACGACGCCGACCATGGTGGAGCCGCGATGCTCATACCGCGCGATCTTCACCGGAGCTCCCTGGGACGAGGCAGGTCAGCGTAAGCGCTTCCCAACGGGCGGTGGAGCCGGCCGGCTGGCAGAGTCGGAGCCGATGCAGACCTTCCTCCCCTACGCCGACTTCGCGGCGAGCGCGGCCGTGCTCGACGACCGCCGGCTGGGCAAGCAGCGAGTAGAGACCTTCCAGATCCTGCGGGCGCTGACGTTTCCGACGTACGCCTGGAAGAACCACCCGGCGGTGCGGATGTGGCGCGGTTTCCTGCCGGCGCTCGTGACGTACGGACTGGCCACCTGCGACGCCTGGGAGCAGCGTGGGTTTGCCGACACGGTGGCCGGATCACTTCTGGAGTTCACCGGCGGGGTGCCGCCGGAGGTCGGCGAGCTGCGGGTGCGGGGTCAGCTGCCGCCATGGCTCGGTACTGCGGCCCTGCACGTGAGCCACCGGTCCGCTCTCGTGCGCAAGGAGCCCGAGTTCTACCGGCGCTTCTTTCCGGAAGTGCCAGAGGGCTTGCCCTATCTGTGGCCGAAGTCGCCGTTTCCGCGCTGGCCGGTACGGCGCCCCGCCGCTGCCCCGCTGCCGTTCGAGGACGCGCTCGCCCTGCTCGGCTTCGACGGCCCGCGCCCGGGCCAGGCCGAGGCGGTCACCGCGCTGGCGGCCGGCCGGGACGTTCTCCTGGCCATGCCGGCCGGCCGCGGCGGGTCCGCCACAGGCGTGCTGGCCGGGCTGACGGCGCGGCGCCCCACGCTGTGGATCCCACCCGCAAACGACGAGGATCCCGACGAAGGTGGTCCACCAACGGAGCCGGTGCGACGCGCGGACCAACGGCCCGCCGACCGAAGAAGTCCGAAGATCAACGGTGTGCCCACTGCTCGGGCGCCGAGCGCCGAGGACCTGGCTGCGATCGCCGACGAGGTCCAAGCGGAGCCGGACTTTGTCTTCCTCAGCCCCATGTCGCTGTCGGAGCCCGTCACCGCGGCCCACCTGGCCGCCCTCTATCCCGGCCAGGTGGTCGTCGACGACGCAGACCTAATGACCGGGTCGGATGCGACCGCGGTGGCGAGCGCCGTACGCGGGCTCGGCTCACCACCCGTCCTGGCGCTGACACACGCGGTCGACAGGGAGCAATGGAGCGAGATCGCGAAACGGCTGGGATTGCGCGACCCGGTGTTCGTTTCACCGACCGCCTAGGTCACCACCACGCCCGCCCTCGAGGCAGTAACAGCGGACGGTCACCGGATCACACCGCTCTAGGCCCATTAGCCCGGCCGCGGCCAGGCGCAGGAACCGCGTCCCCCTCGGCGTCAGGGCTTGTACCAACCGCCGGTACGCCGGCTGCGGAGATCAGCGATCATCTTCTCGCCCAGGTTCCGGGTGTCCCGGCGATTGAGCTCGGCACCGGCTACCGCACCGGCGAGGAACGGCGCGAACGTGGTCGCGTTGCGGCCGGCCCGCCGCAGCAGCCGGGAGCGCAGCTGCCGTCGAGCCGCACCGCCCAGTACGCCGGCAAGCCCGCCGCCGGCCAACGGGTCGATTCCGCGTCGGGCGGCCCAGGCGGCCGTGTACGCCATCGCCCGCTCGGCCGGGGTGCCGGGCTGGGCGTGGCCGTAGACCTCATGGAGCTCCGCCACCAGCTTCAGCTCGATCGCGACCACGGCGACCGTCTCCGCGGCGAGCTGCACCGGCGCGCCGAGCAGCGTGGGAGGAGCGACGAACTCCACCGCCGCCAGCGCGCCGCCGGCCGCACCAACGGCAGCGGTTGCCTTCATGGCGGCGCTGAGTAGAGCCGTCGCAACGTCGTCCTCGGACCGGCCGGGGTACTGGTCACGCAGCGTCTCGCGGCTGCGCACCGGCACCTGCGGCGCCACTTCGAGCACGACGTCCACCAGCCAACGGCCGGTAGCGAACGCACCGACGCCGGCCGAGCCCAGGCTGCGCGCCAGCACCGCCGCCAGCCGGCCGAGCAGTCCGGCCCGAGCCCGGGTATCCATCGGCTCGTCCCGTGACAGGCGCGCGACCAGCTCGGGCAGCTCCCGGTCGGGTCGCCGCTCCACCGCCCGCTCTGATGGGTGGCCGGGACCGCCGGCGGTCAGGCCGCACACTCCCGGCAGACCAGGACGTCGTTCTTCTTCGTCGCCAGCTGGCTGCGGTGGTGGACCAGAAAGCAGCGCGAGCAGGTGAACTCGTCCGCCTGCCGAGGCAGCACCCGGAGGGTCAGCTCCTCGCCGGACAGGTCCGCGCCCGGCAGCTCCAGCGCCTCGGCGAGATCGGCCTCGTCGACATCGACGGTGCCGGCCTGCGCCTCGGCCCGCCGGGCCTTGAGCTCCTCGAGGCTGTCCTCGCCGAGCTCATCTTCGTTCGTGCGTGGGGTGTCGTAATCAGTAGCCATGTATGGGCCCTCGCTCTCCAGAGGCTTTGCGGGGGATGTAACGCACCGCCGGCCGGTTCTGATCCCGGCCTGGCGGGGGTTCTCCGCCGCGACCGCCGGTGCGATTCCCGATGCCGGCGCCGATGAACGTCGCCCACGGTTAACGTTGGGTAACCTTCGCCGCCGCAGCGGCTGGAACCATATCTCGATCGGAGCTCCATGACCGTTTACGCGCTCGGGGCGCGCTTGCCGTCCATCGACCCGAGTGCGTTCGTGCACCCGGACGCCGTCGTCATCGGCGCGGTCACGCTCGGGCCCGAGTCGTCGGTCTGGCCGGGCGCCGTCCTGCGGGGCGACTACGGCGAGATCTCGATTGGCGCCCGTACGTCGATCCAGGACGGCTGCGTCGTCCACGCGACCGAGGAGCACCCCACCCGGATCGGTGCCGACTGCGTCGTGGGCCACATCGCGCATCTCGAGGGCTGCACGGTCGAGGACGACTGCCTGATCGGCTCCGGCTCGGTGGTCCTGCACGGCGCCATGGTGCGCAGCGGAGCGCTGGTGGGCGCCGGTGCCGTCGTTACGAACGGCGTCGAGGTGCCGGCGCGGGCGATGGCGCTCGGCGTACCGGCCAAGATTCGGCCGGACGCCGTCGCGCCCGGCTCGTTCACCGACGGAGTCAAGGAGTACGTCGACAACGGCGCCCGCTATCGGCGAGAGCTGCGCCGGCTCGACTGACGGCGTTCCTCAGGCGTTGGCTGAGGCGGCGGCCCGGCGGGCGGCGGTCTTCGCGGCGGCCTCGGCCCGCTGCTGCTCGAACCGGCTGGCGCTCGCGTCGAGGCCGGCGACGAACTCCGCCAACCGGACACGAGCGGCCTGTCCCTCGGCGGCCAGGCCCTCCATCTCGAAGACCCCCCAGTGCCGCAGCACCGGCTGGACCACGTCGTCGTGGTGGATCCGCAGGTCGTAGATCCCGGCCTTGGCGATCTGCGCTGCCTTGCGGGCGAAGCCGCGGATGCCGGCGCCCGGCATCTCGAAGCCGATCACCTCGTCGGCCACCGCGGCCATCGTCTTGTCGGGCGCGACCTCGAACGCTGCCTTGACCAGGTTGCGATAGAAGACCATGTGCAGGTTCTCGTCGACGGCGACCCGGGCGAGCAGCTTCTCGGCCACCGGCTCCTCGGTGTAGCGACCGGTGTTGCGGTGCGAGATCCGGGTGGCGAGCTCCTGGAAGGAGACGTACGCCATCGCCTCCAGGATGTTCTTGCCGCCGCTGTCATAGCCCTGCGCCATCTGCTGCATGCGGCCGCGCTCGAGCTCGTCGGGGTCCACGCCGCGGGTGACGAGGAGGTAGTCGCGGATTACCATCGCGTGCCGGCCCTCCTCGGCGGTCCACCGGTGCACCCAGGTCCCCCAGGCACCGTCGCGGCCGAACCGGCTGTCGATCTCGCGGTGGTAGCTGGGCAGGTTGTCCTCGGTCAGCAGGTTGACCTCCATCGCCACCCGGGCGACCGGCGACAACGTCGACTGGCTAGGCTCCCACGGCTCTACATCGAAGTCGCGCCCCTTGCTCCACGGGACGTACTCGTGCGGCATCCAGTCCTTGGCGATGGCCAGGTGGCGGTCCAGGTTCTCGGCCACCACCGGCTCCAGCTCCAAGAGCAGCTGGGTGGGCGTGAGTGTCGGCATGCGGGCCAGCCTCCGGGCAGCGGTTGGCGGGTGGCTACGGCGTCGTAGGTTACGCGACCGTAGCCTTCCCCGTGGTAGCCCGGACCATGCCGCGCGCCCGGGACTGCGACGCCGTGGTTGCGGGCCGGTGGCGACGTGTGAGGCTGTCCCGATGGCGACGGGCGGGCCGGACTGGGAGCGGCGGTTGTCAGATCTGTGGGCATCCATCGGCGATCGGAGCGAAGCCGACTTCCTTGCCAGCATGAACGAGCTGACTGGCGAGCTGCCCCCGGACAGCGGTATCGGGATCTTCGAGCGGGCGGCCTCGTTCGACTCCACCGGCCACCCCGACCTCGCCGTGCCGCTGTACCGGCAGGCACTCGACCTCGGGCTGACTGGGGAGCGCCGGCGCCGCGCGGTGATCCAGCTTGCCAGCTCCTTGCGGAACCTCGGCCAGCCGCAGGTAAGCGTCGCGCTGCTCACGGCCGAGCTGGACGTCGGGTCCGACCACCTGGACGACGCGGTACGGGCCTTCCTGGCGCTGGCGCTCGTAGACACCGGTAAGGAGCGGGAGGCGGTGTCAGTCGCGCTCACGGCCCTGGCGCCGCACCTACCCCGCTACCAACGTTCGCTGGCGACCTACGCCGGGCTGCTCACCACCGGACCATCGGCGACGCCCTGAAAGGTGGGCAACCGGCACTGGATCACCCGGGCGACGTGAGGGCGTTCGCGGTGCCGCATTACCTGGTTGCCCGGCAGCGCTCTCTCTGGTGCACTACCCCGCAAAGGTCGATCACAGAGGAGCCGAAGATGCGCCGAGCGTTCATGTCCACCCACGCGAGAGCTGTCACCCATCGTGAGGACATGACGCTTAGTGAAGACGTTGAGCCTGGGAATTGTGGCCCATGTTGACGCCGGCAAGACGAGCCTGACCGAGCGGCTGCTGTTCGCCACCGGCGTTCTCGACGAGATCGGCAGCGTCGACGCCGGCAGCACTCAGACCGACTCGCTGGCGCTGGAGCGCGCCCGCGGCATCACCATTCGAGCCGCCGTCGTGTCCTTCGTGATCGACGACGTCACGGTCAACCTCCTCGACACGCCCGGCCACCCCGACTTCATCGCCGAGGTGGAGCGGGTGCTGGGCGTGCTCGACGGCGCCGTGCTGGTCGTGTCCGCGGTGGAGGGGGTGCAGCCGCAGACCCGGGTGCTGATGCGCACGCTGCAGCGCCTGCGGATCCCCACGCTCGTCTTCGTGAACAAGATCGACCGCAGTGGCGCGCGGTACGACGGCGTGCTGCGGAGCATCGGCGAGCAGCTGACCCCCGTCATCGTCGCCATGGGGTCGGTCAGCGGGCTCGGCACTCGCAGCGCCGCCTTCTCGCCGTCCGGCCGGACCGACACCGGCTTCACGTCCCGGCTGGTCGACCTGCTCGCCGAGGGCGATGACGCGTTCCTCGCCGCGTACGTCCAGAACCAGGCGGCGGTCACCTACCGCCGGCTCCTCGACGAGCTCACCGCCCAGACCGGGCGGGGGCGCGTGCACCCGGTGTTCTTCGGCTCGGCAATCACCGGCGCCGGAGTCGAGGCGCTGATGGCCGGGATCGCGCGGCTGCTACCCGCGAGCGAGGGAAACGTCGACGGCCCGCTGTCAGGCACGGTCTTCAAGGTGGACCGTGGCCCCACCGGTGACAAGATCGCCTACGTCCGGATGTTCTCGGGCTCGCTCCACGTCCGCGACCGGCTCCAGGTGCTCGGGGACGACGCGAAGGTCACCGGGATCAGCGTCTTCGACGGCGGCGCGGCGGTGCGCCGTGCGTGCGTGGTCGCCGGGCAGATCGCCCAGGTGTGGGGGCTGGACGGCGTGCAGATCGGCGACGCCGTCGGCCTGCCGCCGCCGAGAGCGACCGGGGAGATCCGGGGCTTCGCGCCGCCGAGCCTGGAGACTGTCGTCGTACCCGTCCGACCCGCCGACAAGGGCGTGCTGCACGTCGCGCTCGGGCAGCTTGCGGAGCAGGATCCGCTGATCGCGCTGCGGCAGGACGAGGCCCGCGAAGAGATCGCCGTCTCGCTCTACGGCGAGGTGCAGAAGGAGGTCCTCCAGGCGACGCTGGCCGACGAGTTCGGCGTCGACGTCACCTTCCGCGAGACCACCACGATCTGCATCGAGCGCCCCGTCGGGACCGGCGCGGCCGTCGAGATGATCGGCACGGACGCCAACCCGTTCCTCGCCACGGTCGGGCTGCGCGTCGACCCGACTCCGACCGGTACGGGCGTGCGGTTCCGCCTCGGGGTCGAGCTCGGGTCGATGCCATACGCGTTCATGCGGGCGGTCGAGGAGACCGTGGACATGACGCTGCAGCAGGGGCTCGCCGGCTGGCAGGTCACCGACTGCACGGTCACCCTGACGCACTCCGGCTACTGGCCCCGGCAGAGCCACGCGCACGGCACCTTCGACAAGAGCATGTCCAGCACGGCCGGGGACTTCCGCGGCCTGACGCCGCTGGTTCTCATGAGCGCGCTGCAGCGGGCCGGCACCGGGGTGCACGAGCCGGTGCACCGCTTCGCGCTCGAGATCCCGGCGGAGACTTACGGCGCGGTGCTGCCCGTCCTCGCCCAGCTGCGCGCAGTGCCGCACCCGCCGACGGAGCACGGCACGACGTACCTGCTGGCAGGGACGATCCCGGCGGCTCGGGTGCACGATCTGCGGCAGCGGCTGCCGACGCTGACGAGCGGCGAGGGCGTGCTGGAGTCCGCGTTCGACCACTACCAACCGGTTCATGGCGCTGCCCCGACCCGACCACGGACGGGCGCCGACCCACTGGACCGCAGGGCGTACCTGCTTCGCGTACAGCGACGAGTCTAGGAGCCGGAACTCGTGTCGGCAGCCAGGAAGATGCACGACGACGAGGTGGACACCGACGCGTCTATCGCCCACCGCCTGCTGGCGGCGCAGTTCCCGCAGTGAGCGGAACTCCACGTCCAGCCCTCCCCGTCGAGCCAGCGGGCGCGAGGTCGCGGGTGGGCCCTGTCCGTCGGACGCAACGCCTTGCCCTACTACCGGGTGAGCAACAGGGTGCTGGCCCGCATCGCCCGACGTGCGATCGACGAAGCCCTCGCCGACCACCAGCGCACCCCATGACACCGGCAGCAACCAGTCGCAGACTACCTGGACAGCTCCACCGCGGTCAGACCAGCTCGGGGCGGACCCACTCGCGGCCGCGGACGTGGGCATCGAGGAAGGCCAGCACGGTCGAGTACCAGACCGTGGCGTTGCCCGGCTTGAGGATCCAGTGGTTCTCGTCCGGAAAGAACAGGTACTGCGCCTCGACGCCGGAGCGGACCAGGTCGGTCCACAGCCGCAGCGCCTCGCTGATCGGCACGCGCGCGTCACGCTCGCCGTGGATCACTAGCATCGGCGTACGGATGTCGGCGAGGCTGCGGTGCGGGGAGTTGCGCAGGTAGCGCTCGAGGTCGGCGTACGGGTCGCCGAACTCGCTTTCCCACCAGACGCCGACGTCCGTGGTGCCGTGGAACTGGTCCAGCGCCCAGAGGCTGGCGTGGGTGGCGATCGCCCGGAAGCGGTCGGTGTGGCCGGCGATCCAGTTCGCCAGGTAGCCGCCGAACGACCCGCCCATCGCGGCGGTCCGACTCGCGTCGATGTCCGGCCGTGCCACGGCGGCGTCGACGGCGGCTAGCACGTCGGTGAAGGGACGGCCGCCCCACTCGCCCCAGCCGCGCTGGACGAAGGCCCGGCCGTACCCCGTCGAGAGCGCCGGGTCGGGCAGCAGCACGGCGTACCCCGCGGCGGCGAGCAGGTGCGGGCACCAGCGCCAGCTCCAGGCGTTCCAGGACCCGAGCGGGCCGCCGTGCACCCATAGCACCAGGGGCACCGGCGCTTCCGGACCTGCTCCCGGAGGCAAGACCAGCCAGCTGCTTACGGGTACGCCGTCGTCCGCTGCGGTCCGGATCTCGGTGAGCGTCCCGGGCAGCTCCAGCGGCAGGCCGGGCGTGGGGAGCTCGCGCGCTGCGCCGTCCGTCGCGCCGGCGTCGAGAGCCACCGCGGTCGGCGGCGCCGCCCACGACGAGCGCAGGGCGTAGATCGTGGTGCCGTCGGGTGCGACCGACAGGTGCGAGTACGCCGCATCCGTCGCGAGCCGTGTGACCTCGGTCTCACCGTCGAGCAGCACGCGGAACACCGGAGCCCGGCCGGCCTCGTCGGCGACGAAGTACACCGCGGCGGAGTCCGGTGCCCAGACCGGCGAGTGCGGCCACAGGTCCAGATCGGGCGTGAGGTCGCGGCCCTCGCCGCTGGCCAGGTCGACCAGCCAGAGCGTGACGTCGGGGGCGGTCGCGGGGTTGCCGCGCAACCGCCGGGTGGCGACCACATACCGGCCGTCGGGTGAGACGGCCGGTACGCCGTGGTCGTGCTCCGGGCTGTCGGCCAGCACCCGCCGTTCGGC
>JBPCOB010000105.1:0-6365 GCA_051000715.1 Mycobacteriales bacterium | reverse complement strand
GCTCGCCCTGGACGGGTCGGCTCGATCAGCTGAAGAGGCGGGTGGCGGCGAGGGTTACGGCGAGCATGCACGGCCCGAAGGCGTGGCGGCTACGCCACCCGGCGCGACCGGCCATCGCCCGGCCCCCAAACACCGCGACGTACAGCAGGTGCGCGCCGATGAGCCCGGCAAGCCAGGTCAGGTCGCCGAGCCAGCCGCGGACGGCGCCGACCGGTAGGGCGAGCCTGATATCGCCGAGGCCGTAGGCGGCGGCCGCCCGGCGCAGGCCGGCGCGGTTAGCCGACGGTTAGCCGCGGCAGCGGCGGTAGTAGGGGTAGCCCAGGGGCGGACTTGGGGGAGGAGCGGCGGCACGGGTCACAAGATTCCTCGGTCGAGTACGCGCTGAGCTGGCGGAGAGAAGGGTGATCGATGGAGGACCTGGCGTTCCGGGACTGAGCTGGACCTGTGGATAAGGTCAGGGGCAAGAGTTACCTCGACCGGCGAGTGATGCTCGGCTGAGACAAGGCGTCGGGTGGCTGCCTGGCAGCGGAGGTGTCGGCGGCGCTGCAGGCGAGGCCTCGCCCATTTCGCGTCGCAGCGTCCGCTCCACCTCGACCCGGGCGAGAGGCAGTGTCCGGTCGTAGGCGTCTAGGCCGGCCAAGGCCGCGACAGTCTGCTGCAGCCAGTTGGCTCCCGCCGCCCGCATCCGGCCCTTGACTGGATCGGCCGCCCAAGCGAGGCAGGCGAGCAGTGCCAGCAGCCGGGCGAGGTCGCCGCTCACGCCCCGCACCCCACCACACCGACGACGGTTCGGTCGCGGTCGTTTCGTCACTCTCACGTCGGGGACCTCTCTGGCGACGGGACGCCGCCGCCTGGTTTGCCCGGGGGGTCGGTCCGCCCGGCCGGCGGAAGGATTGACGACGAGTCGCCGCACGCGCCCGGGGTCGACCGCGCACCCCCGCACCCTCGTCACGTTGTTGACCCTGGTGATGACCATCGACTACGCCGACCGCACCGTTCTCGGCGCGATGGGGCCGACCCTGAAGCAGGTCTTCACCATGTCGAACACGCGGTATGGGCTGCTGTCCGCCGCGTTCGGCATCGTGGGCGCGCTGGCCACGCTGCCTGCGGGCGCGCTCGTCGACCGGGTCCGTCGCACCCGGCTGCTGGCCGGCAGCGTCGGCGCCTGGTCGCTGGCGATGCTCGTCACCGGCGCAGCGACCGGCTACCTCATGCTGCTCGGCGCGCGGATGGTGTTGGCGGTGGTCGCGGCGACGGTCGGTCCGGCGTTCCCCTCCCTGGCCGGCGACGCTGTCGGTCCGCGGCGCCGAGGCGCTTTCCTCGGCCGGATCGAGAGCGGCCAGTTCCTCGGCTCCGGGGCCGGGGTGGTCGTCGGTGCCGTCGCGGTGACGCTGCTCGGCTGGCGCTGGGGGTTCTGGCTGCTGGTGCTGCCCGGTCTGCTGCTGGCCCGGCGGCTGCTGCGCGAGCCCGAGCCGGAGCGTCGACCGGCCAGGGGCGCGGCCGCTGAGCTGTCGACGGGCGGCGTGTTCGGCTACCTGCTCGGTCACCGGACGCCCTGGCTCGTGCTCCTCGCCGTGACGGCGGCCAACGCTTTCCTCGCAGCGGTCGGCGCTTTCGCGGTCATCTTCGCCGTCGGTCAGTACCACGTGGGTACCGGCGTCGCCGACCTCGCCCTGCTCGGCCTCGGCGGCGGGGCGCTGGCCGGGGTGTGGTTCGGTGCCGCGGTGAACGACGGCCTGCTCCGCGCCGGTCGTCCGGTCCTGCGGTTGCCGCTGATCGCGGCCGCCTGCGTCACGACCGCACTGCTGTGGCTGCCGGCCCTGCTCACCACCTCGCTCACCGTCGCCCTCCCCTTCCTGGTGACCGGCTCGTTCGTGCTGGCGGCGGGGCTGCCGGCGCTCGATGCGGTACGGGTCGAGGTGCTCCCGTCGCCGGTGCGCGGGCGGGCAGAGTCGGCCAGGACGCTGATGCGTACCGTCGCCGAGGGCGGCGTCCCGCTGGCGGTCGGGGCAGCGGCCGACCACGTCGCTGGAGGCGGTTCGGCCGGGCTGCGTGCGGCCTTCCTCGCCACCCTTCCGGCGCTGCTGGTGGCCGCGGCGCTTCTAGTCGCCGCTGCGCCCTCCTACGAGGCGGACGAGCGGACGGCACGGCGGACCGAGCAGGAGAGCTGACCGCGCGCTTGCGTGGGCGGCAGTACGGACGTGCCGCGCGGCGGTCGCGAGCGGGTGCGAGCATGATCAGGCGGCGGTCGATCAGCCAGTCGCCGAGCCGGCCGGTGGCCAGTACGCCGATGATCGCGCCGGCGCCGAGGACGACGAGCCGGGTGCTGGCCAGGCCTTGCCCGATGGAGAGTCGGTCGCGGGGGAACACCACCGCGTACGTTCGCAGCCCGGAGAAGAAGAAGAAGCCCAGCGCCGAGGCGAGGATCAGCACGCGGTTGGTGCGGAGCGAAACGACATAGGGGACCGCCCACCACAGCGACCGGTCGGTCGGGTCGGTGTGCAGTACCTGACCGTCGCAGGGTTGGACCCGTTCTTGCTGGATCTCCGTTGCGACCCTTCCCTCGTCTTGCTCGGCCGGGTTTGGTCTGCTCGGTGGCGTTCGACCGCCCGGCGGCGGGAGGTCGTAGTCGCCTGGTCGGTGAAGCGGATCTCGTGCGACCCGATCTGCAGTCTGGACTGCCCGCCTCGGGCGGGGTCTGGGCAGCAGCGGTCAGATCGCGCGGCCAGGACCAGCCCAGGGACGGCGCGGACCAGAAGGAGTACCGCCACCACAGCACGGCCGCGATGTCGCCGGAGACCAGGAAGCCGATCCCGGCGCCGATCAGTTCCCGGAGGCGATGAAGCCGTAGATGCGGCCGCGTTCGACGGCGGGAAACAGGTCACCGGTCAGCGATGCCACGACGGAGCCGGCGGTGGCCACGAGCGCGCCGAGCGCGAACGGGGTAATCAACAGCATCAGGTAGGAGCCTGCAGCCCCGCCCTCTGTTCGTTGGCGGCGGGAGCGCTACGTTGCGGATAGTGCCAGATGGCGGCCGGTGGACGTGGCGTTCTCCGCCAGCCGCGGCAAGTCGAGTCGTCACGGAGGAGAGGTCTGTGATGGGTGACACGGCTGCTGATTATCTGTGTGAGCGTCTGGTCGAGTGGGGCGTGGACAGCGATCTACGGCTTCACCGGGGACGGGATCAACGGGATCCTGGGGGCGTTGCGCCGGCATCAGGATCGGCTGCGGTTCAGCCAGACGCGGCATGAGGAGATGGCCGCTTTCATGGCCTGTGGGCACTCTAAGTACACCGGCAAGGTGGCGGTGTGCATGGCGACGTCCGGACGAGGGCGATCCACTTGCTCAACGGGCTGTACGACGCGAAGCGGGACCACCAGCCGGTGGTGGCGACCGTGGGGCAGACATTCGTCCGCGCGCTCGGCGACAGCTTTCAGCAGGAGGTCACGCTGCTGCAGCTCTTCTCCGATGTGGCGTCGGCTTTCTGCGAGCAGGCCAACGAGCCGGCCTCGATCCGGCACACCATCGACCGGGCGTTCCGCACCGCTCAGGCCGAACGCACCGTCACCTGCGTGATCATCCCCGCCGATGTCCAGGAGATGAACGCCGTCCCCAAGCAGCCACACCTGACCCAAACAGTGCACTCCGGGTCGCCTTCTGGCCGGGCCGTCAGGTTCCGGAGAAGCAGGACCTGCAGCAGGCCGCGGACCTGCTCAACGCCGGGCAGAAGGCGGCCATGCTGGTCGGTGCGGGTGCGCTGCACGCCACCGATGAGGTCGTGGCGGTGGCCGACACGCTCGGCGCCGGCGCGGCCAAGGCGTTGCTGGGCAAGGCCGCCGTCCCGGACGATGTGCCGTTTTGCACCGGCTCGATCGGCCTGCTGGGCACGAAGCCGAGCTGGACATGATGCAGGATGCCGACGCCCTGCTGATGGTCGGCTCGTCGTTCCCGTATTGGGAGTTCCTGCCGAAGGAAGGCACCGTCAAGGGCATCCAGATCGACCTCTCCGGGCGGATGCTGTCCATCCGTTACCCGATGACCTGGCGCTGCTCGAGGCCGGCAAGCAGACCCTGGCCAAGTTGCTGTCGCTGCTACACCGCAAGCACGACCGGTCCTGGCAGCAGATGATCGTGAAGAACGTGCGGGAGTGGCGGCGGTTGATGGACGAGCGCGCGAAACCGCGTGATCACGACGGGCGCGTGCCGCAGGCGCTGTTCGCGGAGCTGTCCCGACAGCTGCCGGACGACGCCATCCTGTCCTCGGACTCGGGATCGGCGGCGATCTGGGACGCCCGCCACGTGAAGATCCGACGCGGGATGAAGGCGTCCCTGTCGGGGAATCTGGCCAGGATGGTGCCCGGCGTGCCGTACGCGATCGACGCAACGTTCGCCTACCCGGACCGGGTGGCGATGGGCGGGGGCGGGGCGATGCAGATGGGCGGCATGGCCGAGTTGCTGACCGCGGCGAAGTATTACAAGACGTGGGCCGACCCGTGGCTGGTGTTCCTGGTCCTGAACAACGAGGACGTCAACCAGGTCACCTGGGAGCAGCGGGCGATGGAGGGTGACCCGAAGTTCGACGCCTCGCAGGAGATGCGCCTATGTGCCTCACCACGCCTACGCCGACCTGATCGGTCTCAAAGGCATCCAGGTGGACCGCTCGGACGAGATCGAGGCCGCGTGGGGGGAGGCGTTCGCCGCGGACCGGCCGGTGGTCATCGGCGCGGGCACCGACCCGGAGGAGCCGCCGATCCGTCCGTACGTCACCTTCGCGCAGATGAAGGCGATGACCAAGGCGTTTGCCGGCGCGCCGAGGGAAGGCCCTCCGGGAGCGGTCGAGGCGGTCCGCGAGTTCGCCGAAGAATTCATCCCGGGACGGTGAGCATGTCGATCCTGACCCGCACCCGGCATCAGAGGTCGGCCAGTCACGGCAGTGTCGCCGGCGCCGAGCACCTGATCGACCGGCTGGTGGCCGACGTCGAGCACGGCAGGTTCGAACGTCCGCTGTCGGGGCTGACCGCGGTGGCAGCGGCGGTGACCACGGCGGAGAAACTACCTGGAGCACTAAAAGGCCAGCTTCGGCAACAAGTGGGTGTGGAGCCTGATCCTGGTGCCGCCGCCGGTTATGGTGGCCGGCATCGGCGGGGTGTTTTCCAAGCGGTCGGTCAAGACCGCGCCGCCGATCACGGCGGGCATTTGCACGCTCAGCGGCCTCGCGGGCGAGTACTTCCAGCCGGCGGCGTGGCCCGCAAGCCGGGTGGCTGGCCTCAGGCGTCCTACAATCTGGCGATGGGGCCACCGATCTCCGCCTTTGAACTGATGTGCATCGTCGGCGGGATGGGGCTGCTGGCAGCGGTCCTGCGCCGCGAGAATTAGGGGGCGGCCGTGCCTGACCTGTCGAAGCCCGATCACCTGCCCAACCTTCGCCCGGGCGGGGAACCACCGCACCCGGACTGGCTGCCCAAGCAGCGCCGCGGTACCACCCCGCAGATGATCGGCCGCTACCCCGATTTCGACGTTTTCGACGCGGCCAGCAGCTGGGACGAGGCGACCCGCGCCGTCATCGAGGGGCGGATGCGGCTGGCCGGAGCGCCGCTGCGCTTCTTCACCGCCGAGCAGGAGCCGACGCTGCGGGCGTTCTGCGACACCGCGATGGCCCAGGACGGTGAGCCGCGGGTGCCGGTGGCTGAGTTCGTCGACGACAAGCTCGCCGCCGGGCGGGGCGACGGCTACCAGTACGCCGACATGCCCGATGACCGCGACACCTGGTCGCTGGTCTTGCGCGGGCTGGACGAGGTGGCCCGGTCCCGGTACGGCAAGGACGGCTTCGCCGCCGCCGAGCCGGCCACCCGCGACGCGATCGTGGACGCCTTCTCCCACGCGCAGCTGTCCGGCGGCGCCTGGGACCAGCTGAACGTGTCGCGGGCGTGGAGCGTGGTCATGCACGCTGTGCTCACCGGCTTCTACGCCCACCCGTGGGCTTGGAACGAGATCGGGTTTGGCGGCCCGGCCTACCCGCGCGGATTTATGCGGCTAGGACCGATCAGCACCCGGGAGCCGTTCGAAACCCCGGGCGCGACCCAAGAGGACCCGGCCCGCGCTGTGGCCGAAGGGGGCCTCTGATGGGCGATCTACTGCGCGGTCTCCTCAAAGGCGCCGTCGGGCCCAAGCACAACGACTCCCGCTACTTGCTCGACGTGCACTCCCGCCAACTGCCCGGCGAGGACACCATGCGCCGCTACCGGCCCGAGGACGAGGTCGACCTGGTCATCGTCGGCGCCGGCGCGGGCGGGTCGGTGCTGGCCCAGCGGCTGGCCCGGGCGGGCTGGCGGATCGTCATCCTGGAGGCCGGCCCGTTCTGGCACC
>JBPCOB010000104.1:0-6379 GCA_051000715.1 Mycobacteriales bacterium | reverse complement strand
CTGTACGCGGTGCTGCTGCGCTACGGACAATCATCCGGACAACGCACTGACGGCGGTGCTGTGTTCGGGTAGGAACCGGCCCCATTCCTCGAACGGCCAGTGGCTGGCGATCGCGAGGCTGCGGCGTTCGTAGGCGGCGGCGACGAACCGGAACAGCAGCTGGCCGGTGCTGTCGAGCGGTGCGAACCCGACTTCGTCGCAGATCATGAGGTCGTTGCGCAGGACGGTCTCGATGAGCTTGCCGACGCTGTTGTCGGCCAGGCCGCGGTAGAGGTTCTCGACGAGGTCGGCGGCGGTGAAGTACCGGACTCGAAGGCCGGTCTCGACGGCGGCGTGGCCGAGCGCGATCAGAGCGTGGCTCTTGCCGGTGCCGGCCGGTCCGATCAGGGTCAGGTTCTCCTTCGCCGCGATCCACTCCAGCGAGGTGAGGTAGGCCCAGGTCTGCGGCGCGATGCTGCTGGCGGCCAGGTCGAACTCGGCGATCGTCTTGCGGGTCGGGAAGGACGCCTGCTTGGTGCGGAGCCGGGCGTTGCTGGCATCCCTCGCTTTGATCTCGACCTCGACCAGAGCGCGGAGCAGCTCCTCCGGCGCCCACCGTTGGGTCTTGGCGGTCACCAGCATCTCCGGTGCGACCCGGCGGATGCTGGCCAGCTTGAGTCGGCGCAGCCCGTGCTCGAGATCGGCCGGCCAGCGCCGCGGGTGCGGTCGCGGCCATCACGCACCGCCCTTCAGATCGTCGAGCCGGTAGGCGGCCAACGGACGAGACGCCGTGACGGGCAGCTCGATCACGAGGGCCTGGCCGGGGGCGGTGGGCTGGGCGACACCCGCGCCGGCAGCAAGGATCGACCGGACCCCGCTGGCCCGCCACCGTCCGAAGGTGATCGCTCGCTCGAGCGCGGCAATAAGGGTGTCGCGGCCGTGAGCTGCCTCAAGGGCCGCCACTTCGGTGAGCTCGGGGCCGAGACGGGTGTTCCCGGACGCGGCGGCGTGCCCCAGCCACTGCTCCGCGACCGGCCCGAGCGCCAAGAACGCCTGTTCAGCCGCGGTTCTCGGCGTGACCTTGCGTGCCGGCGTGTCCGGCCTGGGCCGGCCGTAATGAGCGTCCAGCACGCTGCCGCCGCATCAGCCGCACGACGCTGCGGAGGTCTGATCCGGCTCCCCCCGAATGACCCGGACGGCCTGTCCATGACCTCGACTACCGTCACGTCGTACCCACGAAGACCCCGGCGCGAGGGTTCAGCACAACAGAGCACTAGAAGGAGTAGCCGCATGCAGCCGCCTCCCCAGGTGATCGTCTTCGACGTCAACCAAACGTTGTCGGACATGTCGCCGCTGGCCGACCGGTTCACCGACATCGGCGCACCCGAGCAGCTGACCGGCACGTGGTTCGCCGCCCTGCTGCGGGACGGGTTCGCGTTGGCCGCAGCCGGCTCCCAACAGAGCTTCACTCGCCTCGGCACTGGGACGCTGCGGACCCTGTTGGCCGGCCTGGAACTCAACCGGCCGATCGACGCGGCCGTCGAGCACGTGATGACCGGATTCGCTCAGCTGCCCCTGCACCCCGACATCCCCGACGGGGTGCGCACGCTGCACCAGGCCGGTATCCGCCTCGTCACGTTGACCAACGGTTCCACCCAGGTCGCCGACCAGCTGTTCACCGACGCCGGCATCCGTGACCGGTTCGAAGCGTTGCTCTCCGTCGAGGACGCCGGTATCTGGAAACCGGCCCGAGCGGCGTACGAGTACGCGGCGAGGGCCTGCTCCGTCCCGGTGCAGGAGATGCTGCTGGTAGCCGTGCACCCGTGGGACATCGACGGCGCCCACCGCGCCGGACTGGCCACCGCCTGGATCAACCGCACCGGCGGCCCCTACCCCGACTACTTCACCCGCCCGGGCCTGATCGGCACCCACCTCAGCGACATCGCCGAGCAGATCCTCGCCGCGAACCCTGACCCTGACCTTCCGGCCGCGAAAGCGGATATGGCGCCGCCAGCCCCGCCGAGCCAGACAACCAACCACGAGGTCGCCCGGACTCAGGAAGCCAGGGAAGGCGCGCGATGAGCGAGGACTTCGACGTCATCGTGCTCGGCATGGGTCCGGGTGGTGAGACCGCGGCGAGCGCGCTGCTCAGCGCCGGGAAGCGCATCGCGGTCGTCGAACGCGAACTGATCGGCGGCGAGTGCGGCTACTGGGCCTGCATCCCGTCCAAGACGCTGCTGCGACCGCCGGAGGCCAAGGTCGCGGTCGACCGGGGCTTCGGCGTCACCGGTGCGCGGCTGGACTGGCCGGCGACCCGCGCGCACCGGAACTACATGATCCGGGACCTGGACGACAGCAAGCAGATCGAGGGCTATCAGGAGTCGGGTGCGACCGTACTGAAAGGCGTCGGGCGGATCACCGGTCCGGGGACCGTCGAGGTCGGCGGCCGGGTTCTGAGGACCGAGCACATCATCGTCGCGACCGGCTCGGAGGCGTTCATCCCGCCGGTCGAGGGCCTGGATAGCGTGCCGGTGTGGACCAACCGTGAGGCCACCACCCTGACCGACATCCCCGACCGGGTGGTGATGCTCGGCGGCAGCGCGGTGGGCGTCGAGCTCGGGCTGTTCCTGCACCGCTTCGGGGCGCAGGTCACGATCGTGGAGCGTTCCGGGCGGCTGCTGTCCCGGGAGGATCCGCGCCCGGGTGAGCTCACCTCGCAGTACCTGGCCGCCGAGGGCATCGACGTGCGGACCGGTGTTACCGCCAGCCGGGTGCGCACAGACGGAAAGGACACCGTCGTGGCGCTCGACGGCGGCAGCGAGGTGCGCTGCGATGTCATCGTCGTCGGCGCCGGCCGGACTCCACGTACCGGCGAGTTGGGGTTGGAGACGGTCGGGGTGAGGCTCGGCGGGAAGGGTGAGGTGCTCGTCGACGAGCGGTGCAGTGCCGGGGAGAACATCTGGGCTCTAGGTGATGTCACCGGTGTCATGCCGTTCACCCACGTCGCGATGTACATGGGACAGGTCATCGCCGACAACATCCTCGGCACCCCGCGCACCGCCCGCTACGACGGCGTGCCGCGGGTCGTATTCGCGGACCCCGAAGTCGCCGCTGTCGGCCTCACCACCGCCCAGGCTGAGGAGCAGGGCCTGCACACGGCCAGCGCCGAGGTCGACCTGAGCGAGGCGATCGCCCGGCCCTGGACGTATGAGAAGGAACCCCGCGGCCACCTCGGCGTGCTGGCCGACACCGACAGCCAGGTCCTGCTCGGCGCATGGGCGGTCGGTCCGATGGCAAGTGAGTGGATCCACACCACCGCCCTGGCCATCCGCGAGCAGATCCCACTGGAACGGCTGCGGGATCAGGTCGCGCAGTTCCCCACCTACAACGAAGGCTGGCTCGCCGCCTACCGACAGCTCGACCTGTAGGCGCGTCGCGCTACTGGACGCACCCCCAACAGCACGGCGGAAGGCACGCCGTGAGTGAGAGCTACGACCTGATCGTCATCGGCACCGGCGGTGCGGCGATGGCCGCCGGCATCGAAGCCCGCACCCGCGGCGCCTCGGTGCTGCTGGTCGAGCAGGGCGCGCTCGGCGCTCCCGGTGATCGAGGTCGGGCATGCTCGGGATGTGGTTTCCGTGCGAGGTCCTGGTTGCACCGGCTGGTGGCGCGGTTCCCGCGTCCCGGTCCCGACCCCGGCCGGCGGGGGCAATCTTGGCTGGTCGGTGCCGATGTTTCTGGGCACCCTGTGGGCGTGCTCGGCAGCGGGCTCGAACGGCCGGCGTACCGGAGGAGCTGCCACCGGCCGGCCGTGGTCATCCCACCCGCTCTCCAGGGCTGGTCCAACCCTCCCTTCCTGCGGGATACTAACGTTCCTAGTAGTTACCGCCTAGAGGTGGCCCCGTGTTCTTCCGTCCGGCCCGGCGTAGTCGGCAAGATGGGCCGCAACCCGGGAGCTTGAACCGACCCGCGGCGACGTCTTCCGAGCGGCGAGAGGCCGCGCGGCGGGAGCAACACCGTAAGAAGCGACGGCTCATCCGCATCGGTCAGGCTTTGATGGTGGTCGGCGCCGTGGTCGGCTTGATCCACTTGTTCGCTCACCTAGGCTTCTTCGGCGGTCAGCCGCCCGGCATCGTCGACGTCTTGGTTGGTTACCCGGCCGCCGGATTACTGATGGTGGCCGGCGCAATCGCGGCCGGCCAGTAACGGCCGGCTGTGCGGGCAGCCAGGGATCCGCAGCCCCTTGGCGGCCTCGTCGGCCACAGGCTGGAACTTTGCTCAACCCGGACCGGGCTGACCGTGACTTGTGGATTGCAGGCCCGACCCGATGCGACGACGACGACGTCGTACGGCAGCACCAGCCCCCGAGGCCGGAACGGCCGACATAGATCGCTCGGTCCGTTCGGGAATCTGACTGGCTGGTGGAGGTCCGGCGTTCAGGTTCACCGCTAGCGCCCGAGCGCTTCACCCCCCGCGAACGACTAGGCCGCCGAGCGGCACGGCGGGCCGACGACGGCCGCGGCAGCCGGCCACGCCTTCTCCGTACGTCCGTACGACCATGTGGACGTGGACAAGACTGTCGCTGGCGCCGACCATGGACATCCGGTGGATCCAGACCGGGTAGCGACCGCGAGGGCGGAGCTCATCTCGCGGGACGAAGCGGGCCGGCTGGCCGGCCTGCTCGGGCTGCTGTCGGACCCGGTCCGGTCGCGCATCCTCTTCGCCCTGAATGCGGTGCTCGAGCTCTGCGTCGGCGACCTGGCGCTCAGCCTCGAGGTGACGGAGGACGCGATCTCCTACGCCCTCAGGATGCTGCGCACCGCCGGCCTGGTCCGGTTCCACAAGAACGGCCGGGTCGTCTTCTACGCGCTCGCGGAGGGCTTCCCGCATCCGCTGCTCGAGCACTGCCTGCGCCAGCTGCTCACCATCACGGAAGTCCGGGGGTAACCCGATGAAGGTTGTCCGTGGGCTCGGCCACGCTCTCGGCATCGCCGGGTCCATGACCTGGGAGGTGCTATGGGCCTTGATCCTCGGCTTTTCCCTCTCCGCCCTGGTTCAGGCGGTCGTCAGGAAGAGCGAGATCACCCGGCTGATACCGGACGACTCGCCGCGCTCACTGGCGATCGCGACCGGACTGGGCGCCGCATCCAGCTCCTGCTCCTACGCCTCCGTGGCGCTGGCTCGCGCGTTGTTCCGCAAAGGCGCCAACTTCACCGCCGCAATGGCCTTCGAGATCGCCTCGACGAACCTCGTGATCGAGTTGGGCATCATCCTGGCGCTGCTGATCGGCTGGCAGTTCACCCTTGCCGAGTTCGTCGGCGGACCAGTGATGATCCTTTTTCTGGCCTTGCTGTTCCGGCTGTTCATGCGTGGTCGCATTATCGAGGCCGCGCGCGATCAGGCCGACAGGGGCCTCGCCGGGTCGATGGAAGGGCATGCGGCGATGGACATGTCCGTCCAGGAGTCCGGCTCGATCCTCCGCCGGGCCACCAGCCCGGCCGGGTTCACCTCGACCAGCCAGTACTTCGTGATGGACTGGGCCGCGGTGTGGCGGGACATCTTCGGCGGCCTGCTGATCGCCGGGGCCTTCGCCGCGTGGGTGCCCGAGTCGTGGCTGCAGGTCTTCTTCCTCACCGACCATCCGGTCTGGGCAAAGGTCTGGGGGCCGCTGGTCGGACCGGCGGTGGCGGTCGTCTCGTTCGTGTGCTCGATCGGCAACGTGCCGCTGGCGGCCGTGCTGTGGAACGGTGGCATCAGCTTCGGCGGGGTGATCAGCTTCATCTTCGCCGACCTGATCATCATCCCGATCCTGCTGATCTACCGGAAGTACTACGGCACGAGGATGGCGCTGCGGCTCCTCGCCACCTTCTACGCGACCATGGTGGCTGCCGGCTACGTGATCGAGCTCGTGTTCGCGCCGCTGGGCCTGGTTCCTTCGGAGCGCAACGCGAAGGTGACCGAGGCGGGAATCAGCTGGAACTACACCACCTGGCTGAACATCGCATTCCTCCTCCTCGCCGCGGCGCTCGGCTGGCGCTTTCTGCGTACCGGCGGGCTACCCATGCTCAGGATGATGGGCGGCCAACCGGACGGGGCCGACCACGAGCACGGCGCCCACGCTGGAGATGAGCCTTACCCGACCGCCGTCCCGACCAGTGGGCGTCAATGAGGTCTTGCCCGGCGTCGGCCCAAGCACCCCGACCGCGAAGCCGTGCTGGCTTCGGTGGGCGCTACTGACCGCCATTGTCTTCGGCGCGCTGGTCATGCACACCGGCATACCGATCACGTGTTCCTTCTTGTTGCCGACGCGCGGCTAGCCGGACAGGGGTGGCTCAGGCACATGCAGTCCCCATCGACCCGCAAGTCGTTGAGGAAGATCGGGGGCTGATTGGGCACTAGC
>JBPCOB010000103.1:0-3504 GCA_051000715.1 Mycobacteriales bacterium | reverse complement strand
TGGTTCCGCTCGGGTTCGCGGTCACCGTGCCGGCCTCGGCGCTGACCGACCGGCTTTCGGCTTGGCTGCTGCTCGGTGCGGTGGCCTTCACCGTGGCCCTGGTGGCCCTGACCCGATGGATCTGGACGCAGGGCGTACGCCGGTATTCCGGCGCGTCCGCCTGACCCCGTCGGAGCCGGCAATCTCGGCATCGCGGCTATCGCGCGATCGGGCAGATCGCGTGGAAGAAGTGTGGCGACGAACCGAGCGGGCCGATATCGCAGGCCCAGTAGCCGCCGCCCCGGAGGTAGGCATGGACGTGTCGCTCTCCGTCCCGCTCCGGTCCGATCTGTATCCGCACGTCCGCGATCTCCGCGAACGCCGCCTGGCACCAATGCTGGCGCCACGCGTGCCTGAAGCGCTTTTCGCTCCTGCCGTCATAGGCGAC
This sequence comes from Mycobacteriales bacterium, assembly GCA_051000715.1. GTDB lineage: Bacteria > Actinomycetota > Actinomycetes > JALYNC01 > JALYNC01 > JBPCOB01. The sequence continues at coordinate 3,077 of JBPCOB010000103.1, read as the reverse complement.
GCGGGCCGTGAGCAGTACGGCGGTGTTGGTCCGTCGGGCCATCAGTCTCAGGTCCCGCATCCGACCGCGTACGTCGGACCACCAATCGCTGGCCGTCGGGGACCTCCAGAGCCAGATCTCCTCGATGGTGTCGAGCACGACGACGTCGCTGTTTGTGCACTCCTCCTGCCATTCCAGACGATCGCTGTCCCAGCGCGGGAGCGGCATCCAGGTGCTGACCCGGATCCGGGCCGCTGACTGATCGTCCGCCTTGATCCGGCGCAAGGCGGCGCGGAGACGATCGCGAAGCAGGTGAGTAGCGACATGGTCGTTGACCACCAAGACACTGCCGCTTCGGGCGGCAGCCACGGCCAGCTGGACGGCGAAGGTGGTTGCGCCTCCCCCGCTGGGTGCCGCAACGGTCCATACCGAGCCAGGTAACAGCCCACCGCCAGTGTGGCCGTCCAGCCCCGGCAGGCCGCAGCTGTATGCGGGTAGCGCCGCCAATCGGTCGAGGTCGGCGAGCCGGTACGCGCCGCCACCCACCACCATGGTCCCTTCCCGAGCTACCCGCTGCTCCACAGCAGCAGGGTGGCATGGCTACCGACGGGACAGCTTGCCGAACTCGCGGTCGCCGTACATCCAAAGGATCACGTCAAGCGTCCGGAGCAACGAAACGCCCTCAGGGACACCCGCATCCTGGCCGCACTGCGCAATGCGCTGTCGGAGCGACGCGTCGCTCAGCGCCTCACGCAAGAGCACCCAACAGTTCTCATCCCACTCGAGTCGCAGGACCCGCCTCACGATATTGTCGTACACCGGGAGCAGCCGCGGTCGCTTGCGAGCCAGGAGCTTGTACGCCGTGGCCCGACGGCGACCGCTGTTGTCGCTTCGCTTTTCGGACATCCGGCGTATACGCCCCCACAGGTCGCTGGCTGGTTGCCCTTGTTGCACTACCTCCTGGTCGACCTCCCACAAGTCGGCGTCCCTCGGCACCTTGGCGAGCAGGTCGGCCAGTTCGTCGGCGTCGTCATGGAGAATGCGCCAGCTGACATTCGGGCCGACACGCACGCTCAGTGATGTGAGCGCGACGATGTCGGCTGCGGTGAAATGGTTGGCAACTTCAGGTCGGTCTCCCCCTTGGTCGTAGAGCTCGAAGCGCCGGCCTTCGTAGCGTTTGCCGCCGAAGTACGTCCGAAGATCAGCCACCGCCGCGGCATCGTCGACTCTTTCGTCCAGGCACTGTGAGATCTCTTCAGCGGTCGCCATCTCGGTGTCCCTCCTCGTTCGCGGACGGCCATCCGCCAGTTGATGACCTGCCCGGCGGACGGTTTCAGTGTGCCGGTAAATGCACGGGGTCACGACGCGATGGCGCAAATCGGGTTGCGGCGGGCTCGGTGATCAGTCGGCGTCGCACGGGTCCTACCCCCGCTACGCCGCCGGGCCGCGCGGGCCATGTGGCCGCGCCCACATCAGACGACGCCGGTCGTGGGCAATCTCCGAGGACTGGGCGATCTGGTTTCTGTCGGAGCAGGGTGTCACAGTGCCGGTGACGTCCCCACCATGACGAGGAGGCTGCGATGCCCACACGAGACACCAACTGGCCCGAGGGAACCCCCTGCTGGACCGACCTGATGGTGTCGGACGGCCAGGCCGCCCGGGCCTTCTACGGCGTTCTGTTCGGCTGGGACTTCGAGGTCGGCGGCGAGGAGACCGGCTTCTACAGCCAAGGCAAGCTCGACGGCCGGACGGTGGCCGGGATCGGGCAGCCGATGCCGGGTCAGGAGGCGCCGCCGCCGGCCTGGATGACATACCTCGCCGCCGATGACGTGGACACCGTCGTCGGCCGGATCACCGAGGCCGGCGGCACCGTGTTCATGCCGGCCATGGAGGTGATGGGCTTCGGCCGGATGGCGGTGGCCGCCGACACGTCGGGCTGCGTGTTCGGCCTGTGGCAAGGGCTGTCGCACACCGGCATGCAGCGCTACAACGAGAACGGCGCCGTGGTCTGGAACGAGGCCCACGTCCTGGACTTCGCCGCGGCCAAGGACTTCTACGCCGCGGTGTTCGGCTACACCTTCACCGACCTCGGCGACGAGGGCTTCCACTACGTGACCGTCGAGGTGAACGGTGAGACCGTCGGCGGTCTCGGCGACTCCGCGGACGGTACGGCGGTGTGGTTGACCTACTTCCAGGTGGAGGACGCCGACGCCCTGGCCACCCGTGCCGTCGAGTTGGGCGGCACGCTGCTGGTCGAACCGCGGGACTCGCCGTACGGCCGGATCGCCGAGGTGGCCGGACCGGCGGGCGAGCGGTTCGCCCTGATCGTCCCGGCGCCCGGCCCAGCAGGTTGATCTGGTCTGACGGCCGTTGGAGCAGGTCGAGATGGCGCCGCGTTCGTGATCGCGCGGAACGGTCCTCCCGTTGCGTTCTTGCGACCGCTGCCACCGACGCGGGATCGGCGTACTCCGGGGGTCCCTTCGGCGCCGTCTGTCCGCCCGTTCCCTCCGGATGAGACTGCTGCTGGACAGCCACATCCTGCTGTGGTGGCTCGACGGTGGGCAGCGCCTGTCGGGGCCGGCGGCCGCCGCCGTCGCCGAGCCCTCGAACGAGGTCCGCGTCTCGGTGGCTTCCCTGTGGGAGCTGGCGATCAAGCAGTCGGCCGGCAAGCTGCGGATCGACGGCGACCTGCGCGAGTAGCTCCGCGCCCAGTCCTTCCTCGAACTGCCGGTCCTCGGCGAGCACGCGGCGGCCGTGGTCAGTCTCCCGCTGCATCACCGTGACCCGTTCGACCGGATCCCGACCGTCGCCTAGCGAGATCTCGACGCGTCTTGGGAGATCCCTAGATACCGATAGAAACGCCGATACGATGCCGCGCGTGGACCCGGTGCGTAATCCCTATGCTCCCGGGGCGGGCCAGCGCCCGCCGGAGCTGGCCGGTCGGGATGCGGAGTTGGCGCGCTTCGATGTCGTGCTCGAGCGGGTGGCGCGGGGCCGGCCGGAGCGCTCGCTGATCCTCACCGGCCTGCGCGGAGTGGGCAAGACGGTGCTGCTCAACCAGCTCCGTTCAGCGGCGATCGGTCGCGGCTGGGGCACCG
>JBPCOB010000102.1:0-3508 GCA_051000715.1 Mycobacteriales bacterium | reverse complement strand
ACCTGCTCGGCCGGGACGACCCCTACGCCTCCGCCAGCCCGCTGATGACCGCGCTGGCCGAGCACGTCCTGGACACCGCCCTGGCCTTGGCCGGCGCGGCCGAGCACGGCCGGCTGTGCCCGTCGTTGCTGGCCTGCCTCGACGAGCTGCCCTCCACCACGCCGCTGCCGACGCTGCGGACCAGGATGGCCAACGACCGGGCGCTGGGCATCAGCTTCATCTACGCGGCGCAGACGTGGCGGCAGCTGGTCATCATCTACGGCGAGGACGAAGCGAGAGCGCTGTTCGGGCTCACTAACACCGTGGTGGTCTTCGGTGGTGGCAAGGACGGCTCCTTCTACACCGAGGTCTCCGACCTGCTCGGCGTCGCCCGGGTGCGGCGCACCACCTACTCCTACGGCGGCACCGGTTTCAGCCGCTCCACCCACGGCGAGGACGTGCCGGTGCTGCGGCCGGAGGAGATCCGCGGCCTGCCACCGGGCCGAGCGCTGGTGGTGGCCGAGAACGCCCCGCCGCTGATCGCCTCACTGTCCCGTTGCCTGGACGGCAAACCCGGGCAGGCGCTGCTCGCGGCACAGGCCGCCGCCCGCGACCGGGTCGCCGCCGCCCGCCGCGGCACCGACACCCTCACCGACCGGACCGCCCGCGCCCACGACGCCGCCGCCCGCGCCGGGCTGCGACCCGCCGGCCCACCCCGCGCCCCAGCCGGGCAGGGGCCACGATGACCGCGGCCACCGCCCGGCTGGTGCAGGAGTTCCCGGCGCCGCCGCACCACGTGCGCGACAGCCTCGACCAACTCAAGGCCTCCGAAGGGTGGACCGAGCGCGAACGGGCGGTCACCGACCCCCGCACCATCCACCGACCCTGGGAACCGGCCAAACTGCCGCCGGAGACTCGCCGCCGGCTCTGGCCGTGGCTGGACGACGTCGCGACCTGGGTAAACCACGAGTACGGCTGGCAGAGCGCCCACATCATCCCGGCGTGCTGGCCACGCCACCCGCACCTGATCCACGAGCTCGCGGTACTGGCGTGCCTGCGGGTGATCGCCGCCGACGCCACCGGACCGCAGCCGCTGGAGGACTGGCACCGCTACGTGCTGCCCGGCTTCTGCCAGCGGATGACCGAGCGGATCGGCCCGGTCGGCTGCCCACCCGGGCGGCACACCGACTGGCCGGCCCGCTCCCGATACCTGGAATTCACCACCGTTGAGGCCGAAAACACCCGAAACCGGCTCTTCGAAGCCGACGCACCCCGCGACACCACCGAAGGAGGAGGTCGATGAGCACCACGGACCCCGGCGTACCCGGTTGGGTGCCCCTGATCGAAGGCATCCAGTTCCGCCGCGGCTGGCTGACAGTGCACACCCCGGACCTGTACGCGGCGTGGGTCCGCGCCGACGGCCCCCGCGAACGCACCTCGGTGGCCGCCCGGATCCTGCGCGCCGCCGCCGACATCGAAAGCGAAGACGACCCCACCGAGGCGCGCGGCGTCGCCGATCCGGCGCTGGGGGTGTGGACGGACCTGGCCGAGCGGCTGGACCCGCGGCTGACTGCCGGCGCGGACTGGTGGCCGCTGGCCGCCGCGCTGACCCGCGCCGACGCCGCCGGCTACGACGTGGCGGTCAGGTTGCCGGCGCTGGCCGGCGCCGGGCCGCTGCCCGCGCGGCACCCGGCCCGGGAGCTGCACTTCCGGCTCCTCGGCGACTGTGCCCAGCCGGCCCCAGGCCTTGTCCTCGACCGCGCCGTCCCGTCCGGCCCGGCCCCGGCCGGGCGCCGCCGGTGAAGGAGAACCGCCATGTCCGGAGAAACGACGACCACCGTGATCGGGAACCTCACCGACCACTCTCAGCTGCGCCACACCCCGGCCAGGGACGTGACCACGTTCACCGTCGCCTCCACCCCGCGGCTCATCGACCGGGCTACCGGGGCAGTGGCGCGACGGGGACACCCTGTACCTGCGCTGCTCGCTGTGGCGGACCCCAGCCGAGCACGCCGCGGTATCGCCGTACAAGGGCGCGCGGGTGATCGTCACCGGCCGGCTGCGGCAGTACAGGCTTCAGGCCGACGGCGGAGACAAGCCGACCGTGATCGAGCTGGACGCCGAGGAGGTCGGCGCCACCCTGCGGTTCAGCTCCGCCAAGATCATGAAGTTCACCAACCCGGCCCCCCACGGCGACACCGCCCCCACGACGTGACCCGGACCGCTGCCGTGGTCCTGGCGGCGGGGCTCCTCGCGGGCTGCGGTCACCGCACCCGGCCCGGGACGCCCCCACCGGATCCCCCGGCGAGCATGCCGGCTGACGCTGACGGCCCGCTGCCCGTCCTCGACGTCGTCGACGGCGACACCCTGACCGTGCGCCGCGCCGGCACCGTAGTGACCGTGCGGCTGCTCGGGGTGGACACCCCAGAGACCGTCGACCCGGACGAGCCGGGGCAGTGCTACGGCCCCGAAGCGGCGGCCCGGGCGGGCGAGCTGCTGACCGGGCAGCGGGTCTGGCTGGAAACCGACCCCAGCCAAGACCGGGTCGACAGGTACGGCCGCGAGCTGGCCTACGTGTGGCTGCCCGGCGACCGTCTGGTCAACCTGCAGCTGCTCACCGACGGGTACGCCCGCGAATACACGCACACCCTGCCCTACGCCCACCAAGCGGCGTTCCGCGCCGCCGAGGCCGCGGCCGTAGCCGCCCAGCGGGGGCTGTGGTCACCCGCAGCCTGCCCAAACGGGTGACCGCCACAGCGGCCGCCGGCGGCCCTCCACAGGGGGCCGAGGGCTGTCCACAGCTCGCAGCGGGATGGCCATTGCTGGTCACCGGCTGCGGCAACGTCGACGTCGACGTCGACGTGCGGAACCGCCGACCCGCTGGAAGGAACCGACACTATGACCATGACCGAACTGGCTCGGCAGACCCAGGCCCTCCTCGACGAGGCGGCGTCGCTGTTGGACGCTATCGGCGCCGCCGACGCCGCCTGCGTCCCCCCCGATGTAGTGGTGCTGTGTTTGCTGGCCGCGAACAACCTGGAGCTCGCCGGCGGCCACGCCCGCCGCGCGCCGCTGGTCGACGGTGATCCGCGAGGGACAATCCGGGCGGCCATGACGGCGCTGTCGCAGCTGGACCTGGACACCTTCAGCGAGCAACCGGTGCTCGAGGCAGCCCAGTCCGCGCGGCGGGCGCTGCGGTTGATGGGCTGAGCGTGGCCACCACGCTGCAGCAGCTCCTCGACCAGCTCAGCCGGCGCGCGGTCGACCACGGTTCACCGGCCCGGGCGGCGGCGGTCGAGGACGCCGCCGGTGCGCTCGGGCACGCCCGGCGGGCGCTGCACCGCCTCGCCATCGACGGCATGGACCGGGCGGTCGGCTCACCGCGGGAGCGGATGGTCGATGAGCTGGCCGCGGCCTGCAGCGCCGCGGCCGCTCCGTGGCCGCCCGGCAGCGGCGCGGCTGGGCCGCTGACCGACCTGATGGGGGCCGCCGCCGACTTCGCCGGGCGGCTGCGGCCGGTGCTGGGGCC
>JBPCOB010000101.1:0-6334 GCA_051000715.1 Mycobacteriales bacterium | reverse complement strand
CTTGAGCATCACCCTGGCGTCGGGGGAGTACGGCAGCAGGGCCGGCTTTGCCACCACGCCGTCCAGGCCGGCGCCCTCGAACGTCGAGAACCAGTCCAGCGCGAGGTCGTAGGAGTCGGTGACCGGGGTCAGGTGCACGGGGGCGCCGGCGCCGGCCAGCGCGGTCTCCAGCGCCGCTCGCCGCTTCGCGAAGCCGCTTTCCATCAGCGACTCGTCGTCCAGCGCCAGCAGGTCGAAGGCGATGAAGGAGGCTGGCGTGTCCACCGCGAGCTTGCGCACGCGGGACGCGGCGGGGTGGATGCGCTGGAGCAGGGCCTCGAAGTTCAGCCCAGAGCCGCTCGCGATCACAATTTCGCCGTCCACGACACATCTGGCCGGCAGCTGTGAGTGGGCGGCATCCACCACATCGGGGAAGTAGCGCGTGAGCGGTCGCTCGTTGCGGCTGCCGAGCTCCACCTCGTCGCCGTCGCGGAAGACGATGCAGCGGAAGCCGTCCCACTTCGGCTCGTAGAGCAGGCCACCTTCGACGCCGTCCGCGGCCGGGATGTCGGGCACCGACTTCGCCAGCATCGGCTTCACCGGCGGCATCACGGGCAGGTGCACGGCAGGATGCTGCCATGACCGCGACGCTGGCGCGCCCCGGCTGGCGCCGACCGCTGACCTGGCTGGCGGTCCTGCTCGCGGTGATGGTCGCCGCCGGGGCGGTCGTGGGCGGCATCGGCTGGTACTACTCAGGTCAGCTGCTCAACGTCTCGCACGGCCCGGAGCCGTATGACCTGCGGGTTGCAGCCGCGGACGCTGACACGGTCCGACTGACCCGAACCGCCGACAGCGCCCGCCCGGGCACCTTCGGCCTCGCCTGGCCCGGCGGCGCCGCGTTGGTCGGGAACGTGCTGCGCGACGACGCCCCCGTTACCCGGTTGCTACTGGGGCCCGGCCCGCCGACCGGCTCGCCGGCTCGGCTGGTGACCGCGGTCTGGGACGGCGACCCGCACAGCGCCCGCGGCCTGGCGTTCAGCGAGGTCGACGTGCCCGACCCCCTGGGGCCGATGCCCGCCTGGTACGTCGCCGGGACGCGAGCGACGTGGGTGCTTATGGTGCACGGCCGGGGCGGCTCCCGGCAGGAGGGGCTGCGGATCCTGCCCACCCTCCACCGGCTGGGCCTGCCGGTCCTCGACCTGTCCTACCGCAACGACGTCGGAGCGCCGCGCAGCCCCGACGGGCTCTACCACCTGGGCGGCACCGAGTGGCGCGACGTCGAGGCCGGCGTCCAGTACGCCGTCGACCACGGCGCCGAGCGGGTCGTGCTCTACGGCTGGTCGATGGGCGGAGCTGTCGTCGAGGCGTTTCTGCAGCGGTCGGCGTACGCCGGCAAGGTCGTCGCGGCGGTGCTGGACGCGCCGGTACTCGACTGGCGGGCCACCTTGGACCTGCAGGCCGCCAACCGCGGACTGCCGGGCTTCCTCACCACGGTGGCGGAGCACGTCATCTCCTGGCGGATCGGCATCGACTGGGACGACTTCGACCTGGTCCGCCACGCCGACCGCATTCGGGTGCCGACGCTGCTCCTCCATGGTGGCGCGGACACCACCGTGCCGGTCGAGCCGGCCCGCGCCCTCGCCCGGGCCCGGCCCTCCGTCGTCACCTACCGCGAGTTTGCCCGGGCCGACCACACCCAGGAGTGGAACGTGGACCCGGCGGCCTACGAGGCCGCGGTCATGCGCTTCCTGTCGGCCACGTGAGGGTCGGCTGGCGACGGGGGTCGCCGTACCTGCTCGCCGGCCTGCTCACGGTGTCGGGCGTCTCGCACTTCGTCGCCACCGACGCCTATGCCACGATCGTGCCTTCGCAGCTGCCGGCGCCGCGGGCCCTGGTCTACGCGAGCGGCCTGGCCGAGCTCGGCTGCGCGGCTGGGCTGGTCGTGCCGGCGACCAGGCGGGTGGCTGGCTGGCTCACCGCGGCGCTGTTCATCGCGGTCTTCCCGGCGAACGTCGAGATGGCGCTGGAGCGCGGCGGGCGCTCCGCCGCGTACACCGCCCTGGTCCTTGCCCGGCTGCCGGTCCAGCTGCCGCTGATCTGGTGGGCGGTCGGCATCGGCCGTGGCCCTGGCCGGGGCTCCGCCCGCAGTAGCGGCTGCGGCGATCAGCGAGACTTCGGGAACCGACAAGCGGTCCGGTCCGGGCGCCGGCCTGGGGACGACAGGTCGCCCGGCTGAGGTGCGCTGACGGGATCCGCGTCAGGCGGCCAGAATCTGGCCATGACGCCAGCGGAGGCGGTTCTCGGGTTGTACGAGGCCTATCAGGCCCGCAGCTGGGGCACCGCCCGGAACTTCCTGCACGCCGATGCCGTGGTGGACATGCCATCGACCGGTGAGCGCCTGGTCGGCCGGCCCGATCTGCTGGACTTCCAGCGCAGCTATCCCGAGCCGTGGGGTGACCTGGCCGTCCTTCGCGTCGTCGGCGGCACGACCGAGGGCGACGTCGTCGTCGCGGCGGAGGTCGAAGTACGCGCGCCGGCGGAGCTGTTCCGTCTCGCCGCCTTCTGGGAGTGCCGCGACGGGCTGCTGTGGCGAGGCGTGGAGTACTGGACGACCGTCGGCGGGCAGAGCCCGCCGCCCGAACGACGGCAGCCGCTCGGGCCACCCGAGGTGCTCTGGAGAACCGATGGCATGCGGATCAAGGTTCTGCCGGAGAAGCTGTCCGACCAGGCCGTCGCCCTGTGGCACGAGGTGGGACTGACCCGACCGTGGAATGACCCGGACGACGACCTGCGGCGAGCGATGAACGGGCCCGCCTCGACCATTTTAGCCGCCGTGGACGGTGAGCACCTGGTGGGGACGGCGATGGTCGGCCACGACGGCCATCGGGGCTGGGTCTACTACCTCGCGGTTTCCCCGTCGATGCGGGGCCGTGGCCTGGGAGCGAGGCTCATGGCCGCGGGAGAGACCTGGCTGCGCGAGCTCGGCGTTCCGAAAGTTCAACTGATGGTTCGGCGTACCAACCAGGGTGTCAAAGACTTCTACCACCACCTTGGTTACCGAGAAGACGACGTGGCGGTTCTTTCCCGGCGGCTGCGCGGTTAGGTCACCTACGCACCACGCCAGCGAGCCGGCGTACCGGCGAGAGCCGAGGCCGGAGCACGGCGGTGGGCTGGCCGGCCCCGGCCGCCATCCCGGTCAGCGCGTCCAGCAGTGCGCTGCCGGCGTCGTGCTGTGGCGTCCAGCCGAGCTCAGTGCGCGCTCGGGCGGTGTCAAGCAGTGGTACGCCGAGTGCGAGGTCGACCCAGCCGGGGTCGGTCGGCTGCAGGTACAGCCGCCAGCTCAGGTCCACGACCGAGCGCAGCAGCGCCGGCGGCACCGGCACCGGCCGGGCCGAGAGCAGCCGGCCGATGGAGCCCGGGTCGAGGACCGGCTCGGCGGCGACGTTGACCGGTCCGCGGACGTCGGTCGTGACAGCCAGCAGGTAGGCTGCCGCGACGTCCTCGCTGTGGACGCCCTGCAGCCGCAGCCGATCGAGGGCCGGCACCACCGGCAGCAGCCGGGGGTGGGCCAGTACGCCCGGGATGAACGGGCCGAGGAAGTAGCGCGACAGGGCGCTGCCGGCATCCCGCTGGAAGACCAGCACCGTGCGCATGCGGACCACCCGCAGCCCGGGCCGTTCCCGCTCCAGCCGGTCGAGCATCTGCTCGGCGGCGACCTTGTGCCGCGAGTACACCGAGCTGGCGAACCCCTCGGTCGGCCACGACTCATCCACGTAGCGGTCCTTGGGCCCGGCCGAGTAGACCCCCACCGACGAGGCGTGCACCAGGGCCGGTACGCCGGCCGCAACGACTGCGTCGATCACCTGCCGGGTGCCCTCGACGTTGGTGGCGTACATCACCTGCGGCCGGTGGCTCGGCTGCAGCAGCCAAGCGAGATGCACCACGACGTCCGCCCCGGCGAAGACCGGATGCAGCCGCTCGGGCGCGTCCGGCGCCCCCAGTTCGCAGGCCGCCCAGCTCACCCGCTCGGTGCCCGCCGGACCAGTGCCATCGGCCGGCGGGCGGCGGGCCAAGCCCACCACCGCCTCCACGGCCGGCTCGGCGCAGAGCTGGCGGAGCAGGGGGACGCCGACGTTGCCCGAGGCACCGGTGACCACTACGCGCATGGGCTGGGCCTGCCCCTGGCCCCGAGGTGCCAACCGGCGGTGCAAGGTCGGCCCACCGGGGTAGCTCGGTCTCGACCTCGAGGAGCCCCATGACACCCAGCCAGTTCAGCGTCCGCCAGCTCCTGAAGGTGCCCACCGGACCCGTCACCCTGACTGACTGCGACGCCCGGGCGACGCCCGGCGCCCCCGGCGGGCGCAACCGCACCAAGGGCGCGCTGGCCGAGGCGGGGTCGCGGCTGGCCGAGCTGCAGGAGCGGCTGTACGCCGAAGGCCACGTCGCGGAGGGCGAGCCGGCCCGGCGTCGACTGCTCCTGGTCCTGCAGGGCATGGACACCAGCGGCAAGGACGGCACCATCAAGCACGTGCTGGGAGCGGTGAACCCGCTCGGCTGCTCGATTGCGGCTTTCAAGAAGCCGACCCCGGCCGAGCTCCGGCACGACTTCCTGTGGCGCATCCGCCGGCGGGTGCCCACGGCCGGCATGATCGGGATCTTCAACCGCTCGCATTACGAGGACGTGCTGATCGCCCGCGTGCACGGACTGGCTCCTCCACAAGTGATCGAGAAGCGGTACGGCCGGATCGACGAGTTCGAGGAGGAGCTGACCGCCGACGGCGTGACGCTGGTCAAGGTCTTCTTGCACATCTCGCCCGAGGAGCAGCGCGAGCGGCTGTTGGCCCGGTTGGCCGACCCCGCGAAGCACTGGAAGTTCAACGCGGCCGACCTGGCCGAACGCAAGCTGTGGGCCGACTACCGGGCGGCGTACGAGGTCGCGCTCGAGCGCTGCAACACCGTCGCCGCGCCGTGGTACCTCGTGCCGGCCGACCGCAAGTGGTACCGGAACTGGGCGGTCGGCGCGCTGCTGATCGAGACCCTCGAGGAGATGAGTCCTCGGTATCCGCAGCCCGATCTCGACATCCCGGCTCTGACCGCAGAGCTCGAGGCCGGCTGAGACAGCGGCGGTTGAAGGTCAGTACGACCGGCGCAGGACGACGAGCGACCGGGCCTCGACCTCGAGCTGTTGGCCGGCCTTGCTGACGTCTTCCCGCTCGGCCAGCGGCGCCGCCGTATCTAGCACGACGCACCAGCCTTCGGCGTACTCCGAACCCGGCAGCGTGAACGATCGCGCATCGGCCTGGGCGTTGAAGAGCAGCAGGAACGAGTCATCGAGGACCGGGCCGCCGCGGGCGTCATGGTCGGGAATGCCCTGGCCGTTGAGGAAGACGCCGAGGGAGCTGGTCATGGCGACGCTCCAGTCCTGGCCGGACATCTCCTCGCCGGCCGGGGTGAACCAGGCGATGTCGAACACGCCGTCGGTCCGGCGTACCGGAGCGCCCTGGAAGAACCGGCGGCGGCGGAAGACCGGGTGCTCGCGCCGCAGCTTTGCGACCTTCGCGGTGAACGCAAGCAGCGCGCAGTGATTCCTGACGCCGGCCCAGTCCACCCAGGACGTCGGGTTGTCCTGGCAGTAGGCGTTGTTGTTACCCGACTGGCTGCGGCCGAGCTCGTCGCCGTGCAGCAGCATCGGGACGCCCTGGGACAGGAAGAGCGTGGCGATGAAGTTGCGCTTCTGCTGCTCGCGCAGCGCGACGACCCCGAGGTCGTCGGTCGGCCCTTCCACCCCGCAGTTCCACGACCGGTTGTAGCTCTCGCCGTCCCGGTTGCCCTCGCCGTTGGCCCCGTTGTGCTTCGACTCGTAGGACACCAGGTCGTGCAGGGTGAAGCCGTCGTGGGCGGTGACGAAGTTGATCGAGGCGAACGGCCGCCGGCCACGGAAGTCGTAGAGGTCCGATGACCCGGTCAGCCGGCTGGCGAACTCCGCCATCGTCGCCGGTTGGCCCCGCCAGAAGTCCCGCACGGTGTCGCGGTAGCGGCCGTTCCACTCGCTCCACAGCGGCGGGAAGTTCCCGACCTGGTAGCCGCCCTCGCCGACGTCCCACGGCTCGGCGATCAGCTTCACCTGGCTGACCACGGGGTCCTGCTGCACCAGGTCGAAGAACGCCGAGAGCCGGTCGACGTCGTGCAGCTCACGGGCCAGCGTGGAGGCCAGGTCGAACCGGAACCCGTCGACGTGCATCTCCAGCACCCAGTAACGCAGCGAGTCCATGATCAGCTGCAGGGTGTGCGGCTGCCGGACGTTGAGCGTGTTCCCGGTGCCGGTGTAGTCGGTGTAGTGCGCCTCGTCGCCCTC
>JBPCOB010000100.1:0-23332 GCA_051000715.1 Mycobacteriales bacterium | reverse complement strand
GTCTTTCCGTCGACGAAAAGATGCAGCACCTCGATCTCGAGGTCGGACAGCGCCTCGTCGAAATGCCGCTGCAGTGCCTGGATCCGCTCCGCCGAGATCACCAGTTCGGCCGGGTCGGCGCTGGCGCCGGCCGGCAGCTCGGCGGCGACGACGCCGTCCTCGCCGGGGGCCGGGACCGGGGACGAGATCGACACGTAGGAGTTGAGCGGCCCGTGCTTCTTCCGGCTCGCCGCCTTGATCGCGGTGAGGAGCTGCCGGGTGATGCACATCTCGGCGAAGCTCGAGAACGGAACGCCGACGCCCTCGTTGAAGTCGCGCACCGCCTTGTAGAGGCCGATCATGGCCTCCTGCATCAGGTCCTCGCGGGCGGCTCCCACCAAGAAGTACGACCGGGCTCGGCCGCGGGCGAGGCCGCGATAACGATCGAGCAGCTCGCTGAGAGCATTGTCCTCGCCGGCCCGCAGCCGGCGTACCAGCTCTTCGTCAGCCGGCCACACGACCGGCCGGTCAGTTACGGGCTCGCTCGCTACCTCGGGCAGCTGCTGCAAGTCCTCCCCCCTCTGCCGGACCGGGCGGTGTGCGACCGGGGGCAACGGGCGCGGTAGTGCCGGCGGTGTGCACCTTAACGAGGCGCCGGTGGCTTCGACTTTCGCCCAATCGGCTCTAGTGGGATGCGGCCCGCCGGTAGGCGACATGGTAGAGCGCCACGGCGGCCGCGATTCCGGCATTGAGTGATTCGGTGCCGGTCGCCATCGGGATGGCGACGGTGAGGTCGCAGTTCTCGCCGACCAGCCGGGACAGCCCCCCGCCCTCGGACCCCACTACCAGGACGAGCGGGTCGACGGCCACCTCGAGGGCGGGGAGCGGGAGCTCCCCCTCCGCCGCCAGCCCGACGACGGTCAGCCCGGCGGCGGCGTAGGCCTTGAGGGTGCGGACGAGGTTGGTCGCCCGCGCCACCGGTAGCCGGGCGGCGGCCCCCGCGCTCGCCTTCCAGGCCGCCGCGGTGAGCGTCGCCGACCGGCGCTGCGGCACCAGTACGCCGTGGGCCCCGAAGGCCGCGGCCGAGCGGACCACCGCGCCCAGGTTGCGCGGGTCGGTCACCCCGTCCAGTGCAACGATCAGCGGTACGCCGGCATCCTGCGCGCGGGCCAGCAGGTCGTCGGGGTGCAGGTAGGAGTACGGGGGGACCTGCAGAGCGAGCCCCTGGTGCAGCGCCCCGCCGGTCATCCGGTCGAGCTCACCGCGACCGGCCTCCAGAACCGGTACGCCGCGCCGACCGGCGATCGTCAGCGCCTCGGACACCCGCACGTCGGCGTCCACCCCGGTGGCCACGTAGAGCGCCGTTGCCGGCACCTTGGCCCGCAGCGCCTCGACTACGGCGTTGCGACCGGCCACGGTCTCGGGCGCCTCGGCGTCCGGTCGCCCGGAGCGCCGGGGTACCGACGCGGAGCGGGGACTGCTATCCGGCGAGCGGTGACCCCGCTCGGGCGGCGGTCGGCCCCCCTCCGCAGGGGTACGCCGGTCGCGGCTGCCGGTGCCCACACCGCGCCGAGCCGCGGGATGGCCTGGCCGCTGCTCGGCCGGCGGTGTCGCCCCGCGACCCTCGAGCCGGCGCCGCCCATGCCCCCCGCTGCCGGTGGTCGAGCCCTTCCGCGCGGAGCCTGGCTTGCCGGCCCGACCGCCCTGGCCGCCGCGGCCCCCGCTGCCGCCCCGCTGGCCAGCCGCCATGTCGCTTCCTCTTGTCTGCTGTGTCGAAGCGGCGTCCGCGTCGGGCGGCTCCGCGCCTGATCAGCCTGCTCGTCCAAGCGGAGCGACGGCCGTTTGGTCAGGCTAGCCGCCAGCGCACGCCGTCCGCGGTGTCCTCGACCAGGACGCCGGCGGCCACGAGCGCGTCGCGGATCGCGTCGGCGGCCGCGTAATCCCGCCGGGACCGCGCCTCGGCCCGGGCCGTCAACGCGACCTGGACCAGCGCCTCCACGACCGTGCTTAACCGCCGATCCGAACCGTCGGCGGCCGGCCACTGCGACACCGGGTCCAGCGCGAGCACCTCCAGCATCCGGCGTACGGCGGCCAGCCAACCGGCCAGCGTCGGATCCTCGCCACCGGCCAGCGCCGCGTTGCCGGCCCGCACCGCCCCGTGGACGGCGCCCAGGGCACGGGGCACGGCGAGGTCGTCGTTCAAGGCCGCCGCGAAGGCCTCCTCGGCCGCCTTGGCCGCGGTGGTCTCGGACGCGAGCGCCAGCGCCTCGGCCTCGCCGACTCCGCCGAGCGCGTCGAGGGCGTTGCGTACGAACGTCTCGATCCGCCCGTACGCCGCCTCGGCCTCGGCCAGTCCGGCGATCGAGTAGTCCAGCGAGGACCGGTAGTGCGGCGCGCCCAGGTAGTAGCGCAGCGCCTGCGGTCGAACGGTCTGCAGGACGTCCGCCACCGCGAGGGAGTTGCCGACCGACTTGCTCATCTTCTCGCCGGCGGTGTTGACCATGCCGTTGTGCAGCCAGTACCGGGCGAAAGAGTCGCCCGCGCCGACCGACTGGGCCACCTCGTTCTCGTGGTGCGGGAAGATCAGGTCGAGCCCGCCGGCGTGGATGTCGAACTCGGCGCCGAGGTAGCGGGTGGCCATGGCCGAGCATTCGAGGTGCCAGCCCGGCCGGCCGGGCCCCCACGGCGTCTCCCAGCTCGGCTCACCCGGCTTGGCTCCCTTCCACAGGGCGAAATCGAGCGGGTTGCGCTTGGCCGACCCCTCGGCCGGCTCGCTGGGCGCCATCGCGTCCGGCGCCTGTCCCGACAGCCCGCCGTACGCCGGCAGCGACCGCACGTCGAAGTAGACGTCACCGCCGGCGGGGTAGGCGTGGCCGCCGGAGATCAGGCGATGGATCAGCGCGAGCATCTCCGGGACGTGCCCGGTCGCCCGCGGCTCGACCGTCGGCGGCAGCACCCGCAGGCCGTCGTACGCCGACGTGAAGGCTCGGGTGTTGGCCTCCGCGACCGCGAACCAGGGCAGCCCCTCGGCGGCGGCCACCGCGAGGATCTTGTCGTCGATGTCGGTGACGTTGCGGACGGAGGTGACGGCGTAGCCGCTCGCCAGCAGCCAGCGGCGCAGCACGTCGAAGGCCACCGCCGAGCGCACGTGCCCCACGTGTGGGCCGGCCTGGACCGTCGGGCCGCACAGGTAGATCCCGACCTGGCCGTCGACGAGCGGGGTGAACGGCCGAAGCCGCCGCTCACCGGTGTCGTACAGCGCCAGTCCCACCCCGCCAGGGTAGGTCAGCCCGGCCGGCGACCTACGCGTGAAGCCGGCGACCGCGAAGGCTCGGCGAGTCCGGCTTCACCCGTCACCGGCATCCGTGAGGCCGTCATGGTGACCTCAGCCTGAGGAAATCGGCCGAACGCTCATGCTGAGCTCACAACGACCAGCTCGCTGACCCGAGCGTGCGCAGGTGTGAGGGCTCAGCTTCGGAAGACCACGTGCTCGGGCGCCAGCCGGATGACCACCCGGACGTCGTCCGGCCCGTCACCGGGGTAGGGCCCAGGACGGTCCTGGTACTTCTCGTACAGCTCGTCGATCAGTTCTCGGCCGCCCTCCTCGGTCATGGTGACCGAACCCCGCACCTCGAGGTAGTTGTACGGATTGCCGATCGGATAGAGCAGGACGGTGGCCCGCGGCTCGCGCGCCAGGTTGCGTTGCTTACGCCGGCCCGCAACCGTCGACATCAGCACGTCGTTCCCGTCGCGCTTCACCCACAGCACCGACAGCTGCGGCTGGCCGTCGGGCTCCAGCGTCGCAAGCGTGACGAACTCCCTGGCGTCCAACAACGCCTTGGCGGGTTCAGGCAGGGCCTGGGACACGGGGTGATCTCCTCGAGGTGGGGAAGACGACGCTAGCGGCGTACGACGAGCGCGGTGGCGATCGCGGCCAGGCCCTCGCCCCGCCCGGTGAGCCCCAGCCCGTCGGTCGTGGTGCCTGACAGCGACACCGCGGCTCCGGCGGCGGCGGTCAGCGCCGCCTCCGCCTCCTGCCGCCGGTCGGCGATCCGCGGCCGCGGACCGACCACCTGAACCGCGATGTTGCCCACCGCCCAGCCGGCGCCGGCGAGCAGCCGAACCGTCTCGGTGAGCAGGTCGGTGCCGGCGGCACCGGCCCACCGCGGGTCGTCGGTCCCGAATGCAGCGCCGAGGTCGCCCAGCCCGGCGGCGCTGAGCAGCGCGTCGCAGGCCGCATGCGCCGCCACGTCACCGTCGGAGTGGCCGGCCAGTCCCGGCACGTCGGGCCAGTGCAGGCCGGCCAGCCACAGCGGGCGGTCGGGGGCGAACGGATGGACATCGACCGCGGTACCCACCCGCGGGAGGTCGGTCAACGCGTTCCCCAGCGGTACGACGTCCGCCCCGCCGTCAGCTGACACGGCCGTCCCGCCGGCGCTCCAGGATCGCCTCGGCCAGCACCAGGTCCAGCGGCCGGGTCACCTTGAACGCCTCCTCCGAACCTGTCACCACGCGCACCGGCCAGCCGAGCCGCTCCACCAGCTCCGCGTCGTCGGTGGCCGTGTCGACGCCGGCACCCTCGGCATGGGCCTGCGCCAGCACGCGGCGGGCGAACCCCTGCGGCGTCTGTACCGCCCGCAGCGCCGCCCGGTCCAGCGTCTGCACCACAACGCCGTCCACCCCAACCCGCTTGACGGTGTCCGTCACCGGCAGCCCTGGGACCACGGCGTCCGCACCCGCCTGCACCGCCGCTGCCACCCGGTCGGCCAGATCGGGCGGCGCCAGCGGCCGGGCCGCATCGTGCACCAGAACCACGTCCACGTCGGGACCCAGCGCGGCCAGCGCCCGCGCGACCGACTCCCGCCGGGTGGCTCCGCCGGCGACCACGAGTACGTCGGCCAGGACAGCACTGGCGAGCAGCGTGCTCACCGCGGCGACCTCGTCGGGCGGGGCGGCCACCACGACCCGGTCCACCAGCCGGGCCGCCGCGAGGGCGCGGGCAGCGTAGACGAGCATCGGTACGCCGGCGAGGTCGCGCAGCGCCTTGGGGGGCCCAGGCCCCAGCCGGGTGCCGCGACCAGCCGCCGGCACGATGGCGGCAACGGTCACCCGCCCCGACACCTCCTCACCAGGCGCCGCCGGGGGTGGCGGCACGGGTTAGCTGGCGAGCACCTCGTCGAGGATCGTCTCGGCCTTGTCCTCGTTGGTGCCCTCGGCCAGCGCCAACTCGCTCACCAGGATCTGACGGGCCTTGGCCAGCATCCGCTTCTCGCCGGCGGACAGGCCGCGCTCGCGGTCACGGCGCCACAGGTCGCGGACGACCTCGGCGACCTTGTTGACGTCGCCGGACGCGAGCTTCTCCAAGTTGGCCTTGTATCGGCGGGACCAGTTGGTCGGCTCCTCGGTGTGCGGGGCGCGCAGCACCTCGAAGACGTGGTCCAGCCCCTCCTGGCCGACGACGTCGCGGACGCCGACGAACTCGGCGTTGTCGGCGGGCACCCGGACGGTCAGATCACCCTGGGCCACCTTGAGGACCAGGTAGAGCTTGTCCTCGCCGCGGACGCTCCGGGTCTCGATGGCCTCGATCAGGGCAGCCCCATGATGGGGATAGACGACGGTCTCGCCGACCTGGAACGTCATATGGTCAGTCCCCCTTCGCTGCATTGGAGGGTAGCACGCTAACGGTGTATCCGAAATCGATCCCGCTGCCGTTATCGCAGGTCAGACGCGTGCTCGGCGGCGTACTGGCTCTTGACAACGGCCTCTGGAAGTGCTTCGGCGCGAACCGGAAGCATCAGCACGGCGCCTTCGCGTTCAGCCCTGCCACGCCTCATACGGCGGACGTGGCGGGTGCTGGTGGCGACCCGGACAGTGCTGACGACCGGCGCCGCGACGCCGAGCCGAGTCACCAGGACGTGGTGGTCCCCGATGACCCGAGCGAGCTCGAGCTGGACATCCGGGCCTGGCACCGGGACCGGGTAGCCTCGGCCCGCCGAGCCCGCTTCGACCGGCTGGTGCGCACCCGCCGGTGGCGTCGCTACGGGATGTCCGGGCCGCTGACGGTCGGCGTTCTCGCCCTGGTCGCGGTCTTCGGCGGCCTGCTGGCCCTGCTGGTGCCGACCGGCGCCCGCGACCGGGCGGCGCGGCGACCTCTGGACCCCGCCGCACCCTCGCCGGCGGGAACCGTCGGCGGCCTGCTCGCCGACCGTCCGGTACGGATCAGCGGCGTGCTGCGGCCGGCCCGTGACCTGCGGCCGGCCGTCCTGGTGCTGCTGCCGGCGCGGTGCGGGTGCGCCGGTCTGGTCGACGAGCTGAGCGGCCAGGCCGCCGAGTTCGGGCTGCGGCTGGTGCTGGTCGCGCCCGCCGGGTCGGACCCGGAGCTGCCCCGGCTGGTCTCGTCCGCTCGACACGGCCCAGTCGTAGCGGCGTACGACGAAGACGGCCGGTTGGGTCGCGACTACGCCGCCCGGGGGCCGACCCTGATCCTGGTCCGCGACGACGGCCGGGTGACCGGGGTGGAACGGGAGGCGCGTGCCGGCCGACATCGCGAGTCGGTGTTGCGCCAACTGGTAACCATCGACCGTTAACTCCCCCGCGTATCAGCCGGACTGGCGCAGCAGCGCGGCGTAGAGGGTGAGCCCGGGTCCGAACGCCATCGCGACGACCGGGTCCCCGGGCGAGAGCGTCGCCGACCGGCGGAGCTGGTCGAGGACCAGCAGCACCGTGGCCGAGGAGGCGTTGCCGTGGTCGCGGAGCACGTCGTACGACGCCGCCAGCTCGTCGTCGGCGAGCCCGAGGCGTTCCCCGAAGACCTCCAGGATGCGCCGGCCACCCGGATGCACCGCCCAGCCGGCGACGTCCCCGACCGCCAGGCCGTGCCGGGCCAGCAAGCCCTCCACCACCGGCCGGACGTGGCGGGCCAGCACGCCGGGAACCCGGGCGGACAAGCCCATCCGGAAGCCGAGATCGGTCACGTTCCAGGTCATGTGGTCGCTGGTGGAGGCGTCGGTGTGGGCGACGACGTCGACCACCTCGAGACCGGGCGCGTCCGGCCGGAGCACCAGGGCGGCCGCGGCGTCGGAGAACAGCGCGTGGGCCACCATCTGCTCGAGGTCGTCAACGGTCGGCTCCGGCCCGCGCGCCGACTCGCTGGCCGCCTGCACGTGCAGGCTGGTGAGCTCCAGGCAGACGAGCACGGCCGGCCGGGAGCGCGCGACCACGAAGTCAGCGGCCGCGCCGAGGGCCGGCAGCGCGGCGTAGCAGCCCATGTGCCCGACCATCAGCCGCTGCAGGTCCGGCCGCATGCCCAGGTCGCGGCCGAGGGAGATGTCCAGCCCCGGGGTCGCGTACCCGGTGCAGGACACCACCGCGAGCAGGCCCACCTCGTCGGCGTCCATGTCCGCGTCGGCAAGCGCCGCGCAGACGGCCTCCTTGCCCAGCGGCAGCGCCTCGGCGGCGTACCGCGTCATGCGGGCACCGGTTCCCCAACCGGAGACGTCCTCGTCGCACGGGTTCACGACACCGTGCCGGGTGTTGATGCCGGCGCCGCGCCAGACCCGCTCGGCGGTCCGGTTGCCGGCGTAGTGCTCGCGGAAGAAGCCGTCCCAGAGCGCCGACTGCGACATGGCCGCCGGTACGGCCGCGCCCTGGCCGACCGCGGCCGCCACGCTCACCACCGCGGCACCGCAGCGTCGGCGTCCGGGTCGTGTCCGAGTACGGCGAGGCCCAGCCAGTCGGCGCAGACGTCGCTGGTGGCCGGCTGCAGTGCGCCGCAGCGGGCGTCGCGGTAGAGCCGCTCGAGCGGGTGGCCCCGCCGGGTCGCCGCGGTGCCGCAGGCCTCGAGCACGCTCGCGGCCACGCCGACGGCGGTGTCGCCGGCCACCAGCTTGGCCCGCCAGATCCAGCGGTTGGTCTCCTCGGTCCCCGGATCCGCGTCCACCTGCCGGGCGGCGCGCCGGACCACCTCTCTAGCGGCGGCGACCGCGGCGTCGGCCCGGCCCAGCCGGGCGCGGACCGCCGGCAGCCGGCCCAGCCCGCGCTCCTCGGCGTACGCGGCCGCCGTGTCCAGCGCGGCGGCGGCCACGCCGACGTACACCGCCGCATAGGAGGCGATCAGCCACTGCGGCATGACCTCGGCGAGCAGCAGCGTCAGCCCCTCGATGCCTCCGAGCAGGCTCTCGGGCGGGGCGACCACATCGAGGTGGACGTCGTGGCTGCCGGTGGCCCGCATGCCGAGCGAGTCCCACGTCTCCTCGACCGTGATGCCCCCTCCGGCCGGGACCAGGAAGTGCGACACCTTCGGTGGGTCGCTGCCGGGAGCCTTGGCCGCGATCAGGTACGCGTCGGCGTGCCCCGCGCCCGAGCAGAACGTCTTCGAGCCGACGATGCGGAAGCCGTTCTCGACGGGCCGGTAGGTCGTGGTGATGGCCGACAGGCGGGATCCGGCCCCCCGCTCGGACATCGCCACGGCGTAGAAGGCGCCCTGGGCCGCCCGGGCCAGCACCCGGTGGCGCATCGCGAAGTAGCTCTCCGGTACGCCGAGCGCCCGGGCCAGCTCGTCGGAGGTGCGCGACAGCGCGCCGGTCACCGAGGCGTGCATGTTGTATACGAGGGCGGTGGCACCGCTGCCCTCGGCCAGCACCATCGCGACCTCGACGTAGTCGGCGAAGCCGGCGCCGGCGCCACCCAACTCGGTCGGCGCCATCAGGCCCATCAGCCCGCTCTCCCGCAGGCCGGCGAAGTCCTCGACCGGGAAGCTGCCGTCGCGGTCGTAGCCCGCGGCCCGCTCGGCGAAGGCGGGGGCCAGCGACCGGGCCGCCGCCAGCGCCTGCGCCGGCGTCCTGGCCGCCGGCAGCACGGCGGTCACCGCGACTCCTTGACGCCGACGCCCTGAAACAGTCCCGCGGTGACCCGGGTCGGGACCATCCGTACGGCGGACCGCCGGCCGACCAGCCAGCCCGCGTAGTCCCGAAGGGACGGCCGCAGGCCGGTGAGGCGGAGCCGGATGCCGTGCCGGGCGCACTCCCGGCGCAGCTCGGCCCGATCGACGAACAGCGCCGGGTCGTGCAGCAGCTTTGGCGGGCCCGCCGGCACCCGTTCCCCGACCGTGATGGCGCTGAGCCGGCCGAACCAGGTCGCCGCGATGGTGTCCACCACGAGTACGCCGCCCGGCCGCAGCACCCGGGCGAGCTCGGCCACCACCCCCGGCAGGTTGGGCACGTGCTCGAGCATCTCTCCGGCGACCACCACGTCGGCGACTTCGTCCGCCAGCGGGAGCCGGGCGACGTCGGCCCGCGCCACCGCCATGCCGCGGCGTTGGGCTACTCGGGTCGCGGTCGGAGAGAGGTCGACGCCGACGTGCCGGTAGCCTCGTCCGGCGATGTGCGGGGCGAGGACACCGCCGCCGCAGGCGACGTCGAGCAGGACCGCGCCCGGCCGAGCGGCCGGCGGGATGCGCTCGGAGCGCGCGGCGGCGATCCAATGCAGCATGGCGAAGGCGCCGCGGGGCGCCCACCACTGGTCGGCTAGCTCCTCGTACTGAGCCGGGTCGTTCCGCCGGCCAGCCGACGCCTCGACCGCGGCGGAAGGCGACACCGGCGGCCTCCGTTCGGCGGGTCAGGGGCGGGAAAGTCCCGGAACGAGCGTGACACATCTCCGGCGGGAGCCGCACACCACGCCGACGGCCCTCAACGGAACGGTTTGTGGCGCGTTCTCTCCCCGGCGTTCTCGGGGCCCGTCGCGCGTACGCCGGCCGGTCCAGGGCAGCGGGACCGCAACGGCGGCGGTGCCCGGCAGGCAACCTTTCGGCCGGCCGCCCCATCTCGTCTTGATAGGAGTAGGCCGAGGGAGGGTGCGTGGACGCGGAGGGCGAGCGGCGGTTCCGGGCATGGGCGGTGGCCCGGGCCGGCCGGCTGCACCGCACGGCATACCTGCTCTGCGGTGACTGGCACGTGGCCGAGGATCTGGTGCAGGAGGCACTTACCTCGGCCGCCCTGCACTGGCGCCGCATCGAGCGGATGGGGAACCCGGACGCCTACGTTCGCAGGATCCTGATCAACCAGATCGGCCAGCATTGGCGACGCCGCTCCACCCACGAGCGTCCCGCCAACGCACTGCCCGAGGCGGTGGTCGGTGATGGAAGCCGAGAGCGGGCCGCGCGCGACGAGCTGCTCACCGCCCTGCGCTCGCTGCCACCCAGACAGCGCGCCGCCGTAGTGCTGCGGTACTTCGACCAGCTCTCGGAGATCGAGACCGCCGAGGCCCTCGACTGCTCGGTCAGCACCGTCAAGAGCTCGACCTCCCGCGCGTTGGCCACGTTGCGCCGCGTGCTGAGCACCCAGGAGATCCCATGCTGACCGACGAACTCACCGCTGCCTTGCGGGCCGCCACCGAAGACCAGCCCTTCACTCCCGACCCGGGGGTTGCGCTCGCCCGAGCCCGCAGGGTGAGGTCACGCCGACGGGCCACCGTGACGGTCGGGGCGCTGGGCATGGCGACCATGGTCGGCGCCAGCCTGCCATCGCTGCTGGAGCAGATCGGCGGGGGTGACGTGGTTCCCATCCGACCGCTCGCCGCCGGTGGCCCGCAGGGACCAGAAAGGCTGTCCTCCCCCGGCGGACTGTCCTTCATCGTGGCGGAGGATCGCGCCACCGAGGCCCAGCCGGGTGGTGCGACCTGCGCGATGAACCTGATGCTCGGTCCCGACGCGACACCAGACCGTATCGGCCTGCCGTGCGACCCAGCGGAGTACGACCTGGGCCGTTACGCGTCGCCGACAAATGGCAGCTCCGCCGGGGTGGACACGGTGACCCCGTCGAAGTTGTGGGCGCCTTTCAGCCGGCAGGACTACGTCGTCATCGGGGGCCGGCGCCGGCTCGTCACCTCCGGCACGGCACCCAAGGGGACCGTCTCGGTGACGGCCGTTGATGCCAGCGGCCAACCACTGTCCGCGTCGCTAGTACGCCCGAGCTTCACCAACCTGGTCGTATTCGCCATGCAGAGCGACGGCAAGCGCGTGACGAAACTGCACTATTTGCTCGCCGACGGCCGTCAGAGCGAGGAGAACGAGCTCGCAACCTCCTGAGGTCTCCCGGCGGCGGCCCCCGAGCGGATGCGGTAGAACCTGGGGCCATCGACGGATCCGACCGCGACCCTGCTGTCCCCATCACCGCCGGCCCCGGAAAGGTGCCGATCGGCCTGGTCGATGCCGCTCACCCGTTGCCCACGGCTGCCGTCACGACCTTCGCCGCGGCGACCGCGCTCGCCGCGGGCCTGAGCCTCGGCCGGACCGCCCTGCTGGCCGTGGCCGTACTGGCCGGCCAGCTCAGCATCGGCTGGTGCAACGACTACGTCGACCGCGGGCGGGACCGGGTCGCCGGCCGGGTCGGCAAACCGATCGTCCGGGGTGCCGTCTCCGACCGGCTGGTGGGTGCGGCCATGGTCACGGCGGCGGCGGCCTGCGTACCGCTGTCGCTTCTGCTCGGCCTGCGGCCGGGCCTCGTGCACCTGCTGGCGGTCGCCTCGGCGTGGACCTACAACCTGCGGCTGAAGTTCACCGTGCTGAGCCCGCTGCCCTATTTCGTCTCGTTCGCCCTGGTTCCCCCGGTGCTGGTGGCGGCGAGCCTGCCCGGCTCACCGGCGCTGCGCTGGCCGGTGGCGCTGGCGACCGGCGTACTCGGGGTTTCGGCGCACTTCGCCAACACCGTGGGGGACGAGCAGGCGGACCAGAGTACGGCGGTCCGCGGGCTGCCTCAGCGGCTCGGGCCGCGCCGGTCGATCCTGGCCTCCAGCGCCGCGCTGGTCATCGGCGGCGTGTTGCTGCTGCTCGGTAGCCGGGCCGCCTCCTGGAGCGGGGTCGCCGGAGCCGCCGGCATGGGCGTCGGCGTCGGCGGCGGCGTGCTGGCGCAGCGCCAGGGCGCGACCGGCTCGCGGCGCGCGTTCCGGCTCAACATCGCGGCCGCGGCCCTGCTGGTGCTGGCCTTCCTCGGCGCCGGCTCCCGGCTGACCGGCTGACCGGTCCGACCAGGCAATCGTTGGGCGACGGCCCGGTCACTAGGCTGATGGAATGGCCTCGACGCGGCGTACCGTCGTCCGCGCGGTCCGGCTGGTACTCGTCGGCAGTCTGGCGGCCGGGTGCGCCGGCGCCGGCGGCGCCACCGGGGAAGTTGCCAAACCGGCCGCAAACAGGTCCCCTCTGCACGGGCTGGCACCCGATCGACCGGCCGCCCGGCCTCGGCTGACCCTCACCGACACCAGCGGGGCGGCGTACGACTTCGGCGCTCGCACTCGCGGCCGGGTGACGCTGCTCTTCTGGGGCTACACCCGCTGCGAGGACATCTGCCCCACGACGATGGCCGACATCGCCGTCGCGCTGCGCCGGGTTCCAGAGTCGGTACGTGGCTCGGTGACCGTCGTCTTCGCGACTACCGACCCCGAGCAGGACACCGCGCCGGTGGTTCGCCGGTGGCTCGACCGCTTCGACCCCTCGTTCGTGGGGCTGACAGGTACGACGGCGCAGCTGGCGGCGGCGCAGCGGGCGGCCGGCGTACCCGTGGCGGTCCGGGAGCGGCTGGCCCGCGGCAACTACGCTGTCGACCACTTCGCCGGGGTTACGGCGTATGGCCGCGACGACCGGGTGGCGGCGGTATACCCGGCCGGAGCGATCGCGAGCGACTACGCCACCGATCTGCCCGTACTCGTCAAGGAGGGTTCGTGAGCCGCCGACGCCGGGCCGTCGCCATGCTGCTGGCGGCTCCCCTGCTCGTAGGCTGCGCCGCCGGCCGGGGAGCGCAGACGATCATGACGCAGACCGTCAGCGACTCCGCCGGTGCCGACGTGGGCCAGCTGCAGGTGCGCAACGTCGCGGTCGCCGCGCCGGCCAGCAGCGGGTACGACAAGGGCGGCGAGGCGCCGCTGTACCTGACGGTGGCCAACAGCGGCGACTCCGCGGACCAGCTGACCTCCGTCACCAGCGACGCCGCCAGCTCGGTAGCGGTCGCGACCGGCCCGCCGTCGGCCGCCAGCACCTCAGCGTCCGCCGGCGCCTCCTCCTCATCCAGCCCGACCGGCAGCGCGTCACCCACCGCCGGTACCGGCTTCCCGCTGGGGGTGCCCGCCGGTTCGGCGCTCCGGTTCGGGCCGGACTCCACTCACCTGGTCCTGCAGGGGGTGACCCGTGGGCTACGGTCCGGCGAGTCGGTCCAAGTCACGTTCACCTTCGCCAGTGCGGGCTCGACCACGCTGACGGTGCCGGTAGCGCTGTCCGAGGACTCCGCCGGCGGGTAGTAGCGGTCGGCAGTGGTCAGCGGCCCTGAGCGGCAACCGCCGCGATCGCGTCCTCGGCGGCCCGCGGGTCGAGGTATTGGCCACCGGCCCGCACCGGCCGAAGGTCGCCGTCCAGGTCGTAGCGCAGTGGGATCCCGGTCGGGATGTTGAGCCCCACCACCGCCTCGTCGTCCAGCCCGTCCAGGTGCTTGACAAGAGCCCGCATGGAGTTGCCGTGTGCGACCACCAGCAAGGTGGCGCCGCTGCGCAGGTCGGGGACCAGGGCGTCGTACCAGTAGGGCAGCAGCCGTACGACGACATCCTTCAGGCACTCGGTCCGCGGGATGGCGTCGGGCGGCAGAGCGGCGTAACGCGGGTCACCGGCCGCGGCGTACTCCGAGTTCTCCGGCAGCTCCGGCGGCGGCGTGTCATACGAGCGGCGCCATCGCTTGAACTGCTCGTCGCCGAACTCCGCCCGGGTAGCCGCCTTGTCCTTGCCCTGCAGGGCGCCGTAGTGCCGCTCGTTGAGCCGCCAGGAGCGCCGTACCGGAATCCACAGCCGGTCGGCCACGTCCAGGGCGATCTCGGCCGTGCGGATCGCGCGTCGCAGCACCGAGGTGTGGGCCACGTCCGGCAGCAGCCCTGCCTCGACCAGCAGCTCCCCGCCGCGGCGAGCCTCGGCCGCCCCCCGGTCGGACAGCTCGACGTCCACCCACCCGGTGAAGAGTCCCTTGGCGTTCCAGTCGCTTTCGCCGTGCCGGAGCAACACGAGGGTCCCGGTCATTCTGGGGAGCCTGCCAGAGCGAAGTCGGGCGACCGCCGATCGGGTGGCGGTGAGCGTCTGCGAAATGAGCCGCCCAGGCTCGGCCGCGGACGGCAGGGCCCCAACGACCGTTAGACAAATTCTCGGTACGCCGTTCGTCGTTGCGCCCGTAGAACCGCCCTCAACTGAGGCCCACAGGGACCGGCCGGCAGGCTGACTGCCGGTGTTAGTTCACTGCCCCGACCCGGCAGATGGGTCCGGCCGCTGCCGCGAGTCGCCGGTCGGTAGTGAGGAGGACCGCGTCCAGGGCACTTGGGGGCCTCGGTGCGGTCCAGCCGGCCACGCAGGTGCTCGCGCCGGATGACGCCGAACACCTCGACATCGACGATGTGCGGAGCCGCCTGTTCCGGGTCAGCGATCAGCCTTTCGCGGATCGCCTCGACGCCCGAGCCGCCGCTCACCACCTGGCACAGCAGGAGGCGTCAACGACCGGCATCGGGCCACGCGCCGCGCTGCTCGTCGAGCACCTCAAGGATTTCGAGGCGCCCGAGTGGCGAGGAGCGCCGCCGGGTGCGCCTCAGCCACTCCTCGACGCTGGGTCGGGCAGCCAGGCGCGCCGCCTCGGCGCGCAGCAGCTCAGGGACGCTGGTCCCGGCTTCGGCAGCGCGCCGGACCAGGCCGGCGTAGACCTCGTCGTCGAGGTTCCGGATCTGCACGGTCTTGGGCACCTGCCCAACCTAGTTGCGACCGCAGCTCGATCGTCCGCAACCTCGCGGTCGCGCCTCGGCATACGGAGCTACTCGTGCGGCTCCGCGAAGCGCGCGAACGCGGCGAGGTTGGCCGTGCTCTCGCCGCGCTTGCGCCGCCACTCCCATTCCCGTCGGATGGAGGACCCGAAGCCGATCTCGAGCACCGGGTTGAAGCTCTCATCGGAGTAGGTGAGGACGCAGCCCAGCAACCGGTCGATCTCTTCGGCCGTGACGGAGGAGAGCGGCAGCCGGCCGACCAGGTACACGTCGCCGAGCGGATCCGTGGAGAAGGCGACGCCGTACATCCGCGCATTGCGCGCGAGCAGGAACCGGTAGACCTCCTCGCGGTTCTCCTCGGGCCGGCGGACGAAGAAGGCCTCGACCAGGAGGCTGTGCTCGCCGGCCACCAGCCAGGTCATCGTGGCGAGCTTGTGGGTGCCCTCCAGCCGCACCAGGTAGGCGCCCGGCCCCGCGCGCTCATAGCTGACTGCCTGCTCCTCGAGCGCGGCACGGATCTGCGCATCGAGATCCTGGACGCCCATCAGCGGGCGACGGCCACTCGCGTCGCAGGCTCGGCCAGCGCATCGTCGTACACCTGCAGTACGCCGGTCGCGGTTGCGGACCAGCTGAAGCCGGCAGCGTGCCGCTGCCCGCCTTGGGACAGCCGGGAACGCAGGGCCGGGTCGTCGAGCAGTCGGCGTACGGCGGCGGCGTAGTCGTCCGGGTGGTGGCCCGGCACCAGCAGGCCGGAGATTCCGTCGGCGACCGCTGTCCGCAGGCCCCCGACGGCAGCCGCGATCACCGGCGTTCCGCAGGCCTGGGCCTCGATGGCGACCAGCCCGAAGGACTCGTTGTACGACGGGACCACGCAGGCCGTGGCCGCGCGGTACCAGTCGGCGAGTTGGGGCTGCGGGACCGGCGGCTCGAACCGGACGACGTCGGCCAGTCCGAGCTCGGCAGCGAGTCGCTGCAGGTGCATCGGCTCGGCCAGCCCGGTCCCGCTCGGCCCACCCACCACGGCGACCACCAGACGCGGCCGCAGTTGCGAGTCCCGCTCGAGCAGCCGCGCGGCCGCCCGCAGCAGCACATCGGGCGCCTTGAGCGGCTGGATCCGACCGGCGAAGAGCAGCACGACGGCGTCGGGCGGAATGCCCAACCGGGCACGGGCGGCCGCGCTCGACGCCGGTCCGAAGACCTCGAGGTCGACCCCGGGGGCCACCATGGCGACCTTGGCCGGTTCTGCGCCGTACAGCTCGACCAACGCGCCCGCCTCCTCGTCGGTCGAGGCGATGAGCCGGTCGGCCGCATCCACCACCTGCGCCTCGCCGATCTCGCGGGCTACTGGGTCCGGCGAGTCCCCGTCCGCCAGGGCGGCGTTCTTGACCTTGGCCATCGTGTGCATCGAGTGCACCAGCGGAACGCCCCAGCGCTCGGAGGCCAGCCAGCCGACCTGGCCGGACAGCCAGTAGTGCGAGTGGATGAGGTCGTAGTGGCCCGGCTCGCGGTTGGCCTCGGCACGCAGCACCCCGGAGGTGAACGCGCACAGCTGTGCCGGCAGGTCGTTCTTCCCAAGGCCCTCGAACGGGCCGGCGGTGACGTGCCGCACCGTCACGCCGGGCACCAGCTCGACCGAGGGTGGCAGCTCACTGGACGTCGCCCGGGTGAAGATCTCGACCTCGATGCCGACCGTGGCGAGTCGCTTGGCCACCTCGACGACGTAGACGTTCATGCCGCCGGCGTCGCCGGTGCCGGGCTGCTCCAGGGGCGAGGTGTGCACGCTCAGCGTCGCGATTCGACGCGGTAGCCGGTGCCGGCCGAGGCGCGACGGCCGGCGCGACAGCGGTACCGTCACCCCGCCACCTCCTCTGCCGCCCGACCGGGTTCGCCGCGGTTACGGTCCCGTACGCCGAACCGCCAGCATGCCGCCCGGATTCCCGGCGCTGGTCAGCGTTGGCAGGGGCGCACCGCCACCCCGGCGTACAGCCCGGGGCCGCTCTGCTGGCACTGGAAGTCGATCTCGGTACGGCTGCCGATGGGCGTCTCGTAGGTGTAGGCCACCTGCGCCCCGCCGAACGAGTCGATCTTGATGTCGTTGACGTCACCGAGGTCACGGTTGTCGTTATCGAGGCAGAAGATCCCCAGCGTGCAGATGTCGCCCTTGTGCACCGGATCGGCTCGGAGCTGCTGCTGGCTGAACGTCGGGGCGGCGGAGGCTGCGTTCAGCGACTGGGCCAGGTAGAGGTACCAGGCCGCCGCGGGCGGCAGCTCGCAGGGCTTGCCCAGGAATCGCGTTCCCTTGTTGCCGGGATCCCTGACGTCGGGTGAGCAGTCCGGCTCATACTTGCCGCTGCCGTCGTACTTCAGCCGGTTCTCCGCGGTGGCCGGCACGTTCCTGACCCCCGTGCCCAGGAAGATCACGTCTATGCGGCCGGCGTCACCGGCGATTACGCGCGGGAAGTACGCCGTCTGGGACGGGAAGTGGCTGACCCGCAGGGCCCTCCCGAAGCGGAGGCTGCCGTCCCCGTTCCGGGCGCCCGGCGTCGGGGAGTAGTTGACGAAGACGTCGTACTCCAGCTTTGTCTGGTTGTACGCCGTGTAGGCGATGTAGATGCCGCCCTGACGGTCGATCGCGATCGAGCCGAAGATCTCCGACATGTCCGAGGGGTGTGGCGCCGTGGCCGGCGGGGTGTGCACCGCGAGTGAAGTGTCGAACGTCTTGCCCCCGTCCTTCGACACTGCGACCCAGAACTTGTTGAACACGGTGCCCTGCGTGTAGTTGCAGCCGGTCGCCGCGTTGGTGGCCGGGTCGTTGCCGGAGGTCCAGGCTACGTAGACCCAGCCGTTGCGCGGGTCGACCGCGGTGCCGGCCGGGACGGTGTCGCAGCCGCTGGCGTTGACCGCGTCCGGGTTGTCCACCACGGGGACCGGTAGGCCGAAGGTCCGGCCGCCGTCGTGCGATGCGTTGACCGAGATGAAGTTCGGCCCGAAGTCGTGGTAGCTGAGGTAGACGTCACTCTGCGATGCCGTCTTGCCGGGGGCGGTGTAGGCCGCCAGCCACTCCCGGTCGACGCTGGCTGCCTGATGGGCGGCGCAGGTGCCCGTGTAGGTGGAGAAAGCGTTGTCGCTGTGGGCGACGACCGGCTGGATGCCCGGCGTATCCGTGCCGCCGGTCACCTGCAGGTCGGCGAAGTACACCCGGCCGGCGTTGTCCTTTGTGAGGTCGACGTCCCCGACATCGGTTATCGACGTGCAGCCGGACACGTTCTTGGCCAGCACGTCCTCGTGGTTGCCCGCACCGACGAAGGTCCAGGTCAGGCCGCCGTCCGAGGACTTGCTGAGCTGGCTGTCCCGCTGGTAGGCGACGTAGCGCGTGCCGTCCCGCCCGACGACGGTGGCCGGCTCGTTGACGTACTTCTGCCCATGGGCCTGCGAGATCGCCGGGTCGTCGGCCCGGCTGGGGGCCGTGAATACCGGCTGGGCCGTCACGGCCGCGGTCGGCGCGGCCAGGGCGGTGGCGCCGGCGAGGCCGACGGTGACGACGAGCAAGGTACGGCGTGGCCGCATAGCGGAGCCTCCGACTCGGTGAGGGACCGGGCTGCGCGGCCCCGGCGCAGGAGTTCGTGCGCTGCGGAGGCTGCGGGCCTTTTGTCTGCTTCGAGCAGGGTAGCGCCATTGACCGCCGGACGTTGCTGCCCCGCAGAGGCGGCCTGCCCTCAGGGCCCGATCGCCACCGCAGCCGCGAAAGCGGCGTACGCCGGCTCGCCCATCAGCACGAACCGCACCTCTTCCACGGCTGTCTCGCTGCCGCGGACGGTCGCGACCGCGATCCGGGCCGCGTCGTCGACCGGCCAGCCGAAGGCGCCGGCCGACACGGCGGGAAAGGCCACGGTTCGAGCGCCGAGGTCGTCGGCGACCCGCAGCGCCTCCCGGTAACACGAGGTGAGCAGGTGCGACCGGTCCTCGGTCCGCGAGTACACCGGCCCGACGACGTGGATCACCCATCGGGCCGGGAGGTCACCGGCCGTCGTAGCGACCGCCTGCCCGGTCGGTAAGCCGTCCGGAAGTGTGGTCCGGCGGAGGTACCGGCAGGCCGCGAGGATCGCCGGGCCACCGCGGCGGTGAATGGCTCCATCCACGCCGCCGCCGCCCAACAGCGAGGAGTTCGCCGCGTTGACCACCGCGTCGACCCGCTCGTCGGTGATGTCCCCGCGCACCAGGGTGATCTCCACGGCGCAAGCCTGCCACCGTGGTAGAGGTTGACGACCGCAGGGCCGCGGCCTCGTCACCCTGAGGTCAGGGGAGGCGGATCCGCAACCGTCGATTGGCCTTGCCCTTGTTCTCGACCTTGACCACCTCGATGCCGCCGATGGACCGGGTGGAGGCGACGTGCGTACCGCCGTCCGCCTGGGTGTCCAACCCGACGATGTCCACGATGCGCACCTCGGTGAGATCCGGGGGCAGCAGGTTGGTCGCCGTCCGGATGATGTCCGGGATGGCGAAGGCCTCCCCCCGCGGCAGCACCTTGACGTCGATGCGACGGTCGGCGGCGATCTCCGCCTCGCACGCCGCCGCCACCCGGTCGCGGAAGTCCGCCGGGATGTCGGGCAGGTTGAAGTCCATCCGGGCCGTCAGCGGCTCCATGTTGCCGCCGGTGACCAGCGCGCCGAAGTCGCGAAACACCACCCCGGCCAGCAGGTGCAGGGCCGAGTGGGTCCGCATCAGAGCGGTACGCCGATCGTCCTCGACCGCGCCGCGCACGGCGGTGCCGACCGGCGGCAGCGGATCCGCCTCGTGCGGCACCAGCATCAGGTCGTCGCCCCGGCGTACGCCGACGATGCGTGTCTGCACCCCGCCCCACAGCAGGACGCCGGCGTCCGGCGGCTGGCCGCCGCCACCCGGGTAGAACGCCGACCGGTCGAGCACCACGCCCTCAGGGCTGGACTCGAGCACGGTCGCCGACCACTCGCGTAGGGTCGCGTCCGCGAGCTCGAGCCGGGACGTCCGCCCGTGTACGTCGGTGGCCATGGCTGGGAGGCTACGGGCTGGGTGCCGTAGCAGGATGCGGGGTAGATCGGCCTCATGCCTGGTATGGACGATCCGACGGTGCTGCTACGCGGTGGCTCGCGCGACGGCGAGACCACCACGCTCTCGCCAGCAGTCACCCGCCTGTACGCCGTCTCCGACGCGCCCGGGATGCTCGACGTCTACGAAGCCACCGAGCAGCGGGTCAACGTGCCGGGCAACGACGTCACGGCGACCGTGTTCGAGTGGGTCACCCAGGAGCCGGCCGACGGCGTTGCGCCCGAGGCCCTGCACATGCACCCGGGCCACTGAGGCATCCTGTCCATTGACTCACCCGCATCGGCGCCCACCGGTCAGGCGTTGAGAAACCCTGCCACCACCGCACGCAGCTCGCTCCTGGCCAGCCACACCGCCGAGCCCGAGTCGAAGACCTTGAGTTTTGCCTGTCCGAGTGCGCCGGCCAGCTCCTCGGCCACCGACACCGGGTGCAGCTCGTCCCCCGCCTGGGCCACCACGAGGGCCGGTACGCCGACCGCCGCCAGCGCCTGCCGGTCGGCGGCCGGCACCTGCCCGGGTAGCGAGCGCAGTGCCGCGACGAGGCCGCCGCCGGCGCCCAGCATCATCGCCGCCCGGGAGTCGACCTGGGCCCGCGCCCCGGGCCGGTCCCGCACCGAGGCCGGCAGCTCGCCGGCGAGCCGCGCCTCGTCGCCGGCGTCCACGGCGTCGGCGAGCCGGGCCAGATGTCGAAGCCCCGGCCCCGCCCGCGGCAGGTCCAGGGCGCCGGGCAGGAAGAAGACCACCCGCTCGAACCGGTCCGGCGTCTCGGCCAGCAGCGCCGTCAGCGCGCCGGCGCCCATCGAGACCCCAACCGCCCGACTGGCACCCAACCCGTCCGCGACAGTCCGCAGGTCGCCGGCCAGCGCGGGGTAGCTCCAGCCGACAGCGGCCGAGGAGTCGCCGTGGCCCCGAAAGTGGAAGAACACCCGACGCCCCGCGACACCGCTGCCCAGCGGCCTGGTGTCGGAGATCGAGCCGGCCAGGCCGTGCCCGAACACGGTCACCGGCGCTCCGATGCCCGTCTCCAGGTACTCGAGCCGGCCGTCGGCGGTCGCCAGCAGCGGCACTAGCGCCAGCCCCGACCGCCCGGCCGACCGCCGCCCTGCACCTCCCGCAGCTTCGGTCGTACGTCGACCAGGTACACGATCGCCGCCACCAGACCGGCCAGGCCGAGGATGCCGAGGCCCCCGAAGAGAACGGCGAGCGCCAGCAGGACCAGCCAGAAGGTCTTTGACTGCGTCACCGCGGCGCGCCATACCGGCTCCGGCCGGATCGCGGCGTCGACGAACGCGAAGATCTTCAGGACGAACAGGCCGAGCGCGACCAGCCCCAACAGGCCCTCGATCGGGCCGAGGATGAGGTCGAGGGGGCCCAACGTGGTCATGACGACTCGGGTCCACCGGAGGGGACCACGTCGTCCAGCGCCGCAAGATCCTCGGGGGTGGGCTGCCAGCCACCGGCCGCCACGTTGGCCCGGACCTGCTCGGGCTTGGTGGCGCCGGCGATCACGCAGGCGACCGCCGGCTGTGCCGCCAGGCCACCGATCGCTACGTCGAGTAGCGAGATGCCGCGCTCGGCGGCGTACTTCTCCAGGCCTTCGACCCGGTCGAAGTTGCGCCCGGACAGCAGGTGCGACTTCTCGCTCAGTCGGGTGCCGGGCGGCGGCGGCTGGTTCCGGCGGTACTTCCCGGTCAGCAGCCCGTTGGCCAGCGGAAAGAACGGCAGTACGCCGACGCCGTACCGCAGGCACGCTGGGACCAGCTCGGCCTCCACCTCGCGCTCGAGCAGGTTGTAGTTGTTCTGAGCACTGATGAACCGCTCGCTACCGGCGCGGCGGGCGGTCCAGTCGGCGTCGGCCACCTGCCATCCGGCGAAGTTCGACGAACCGAGATAGCGGACCTTGCCCTCGGTGACCAGCTCGTCCAGCGCGGCCAGCGTCTCGGCGATCGGCGTACGCCGGTCCGGCACGTGCATCTGGTAGAGGTCGATGTAGTCGGTGCGCAGGCGGCGTAGCGAGGCCTCGACGGCTCGGCGGATGTAGCGCCGGGAGCCGCGCACGCCCCAGTCCGGGCCGTTGGCGCCGGCCATGTCCATGCCGAACTTGGTCGCCAGCACCACGTCGTCGCGGCGGCCGGCCAGCACCTCCCCCAGCAGCGCCTCGGAGCCACCGTCATGCTCCTTGCCGTAGGTGTCGGCGGTGTCGAAAAGGGTGACCCCGGCCTCCAGCGCCGCCTCCACCACTGCCCGGGTGCCGTCGAGGTCCAGCCGGCGGCCGAAGTTG
Organism: Mycobacteriales bacterium; assembly: GCA_051000715.1. Lineage (GTDB taxonomy): Bacteria > Actinomycetota > Actinomycetes > JALYNC01 > JALYNC01 > JBPCOB01. The sequence goes on along the minus strand of JBPCOB010000100.1, from coordinate 1,218 downwards.
TTGCAGCCGAGCCCGACCACCGAGACGGTCAGCCCGGAATCACCCAGCTGGCGGTTGCGAGTCTCGGACACGGTCGCTGAGCGTATGCGCCAGTCAGGAGACGTGGTCGCCCTCCGCGGCGGCCGGCGGTCCTTGGGGACGCTCGCTGCCCACCAACCGCTGGCCGCGGTCGGCCAGCTCTGTGTAGAGCAGGGTCGCCTTGTCGCCGATCTCTGTCGCGTAGTGCGACACCTGCTCCGGCAGCTGGCGGATCTGCTCCTGCACGTCATCCTGCAGTCGGGTGAGGCTAGCGGGCAGCCGGCGAATGCCGTCGGCCAGCGCGGAGTTGGCGCCGATCAGGGCGTACACCGGCTTGCTGTCCGAGATCCGGGCGTAGTCCGAAACGCGCATGTGAAGTCTCCTCGAGGTTGTTCAGTCCGCGGACGGAGAAGGGCTGTTCTCGCCGACGTCAGGCCCGGCCGGGGCGGCCTTCGCGTCGTTCTCCCGCCGGAAGGACTCGTAGATCTCCAGCAGCACCTGCTTCTGCCGTTCGCCGAGGCCCCGGTCCTGCAGTACCGCCTCCGGCACGGCCGTGTCGGTGCGCCGCTCGTCGAGGATGCCGGCCTGGACGTAGAGCGCCTCGGCGGATATCCGCAGTCCGCGGGCGATCTGCTGGAGGATCTCCGCGCTGGGCTGCCGCAGTCCGCGCTCGATCTGGCTGAGGTACGGATTGGACACCCCGGCCAGCCGGGCCAGCTGGCGCAGCGAGATCTCCGCCCCGCGGCGTTGGTCGCGGATGTACTTGCCCAACTCCTCGACGTTCACCGCATCAGCCTAGCCAGTGTCGCTAACAGTAGCAAGCAGCTAGCTAGCGCGGGTCCGGGGCACGAGCGGCGGCACGGCACGTACCTCGCCGACGACCCCGCCGCCACCGCGCACCGGCAGGGTGGCCAGCTCATCGAGCACCGGGGCACGGCAGCCGAGCGCGCGTAGCAGCGCCACCAGAACGGGCATCCGGGCCCGGCCCGCCCCGTCGTCGATCTTCACCGCGCAGGCCCCACCGTCGGCCAGCGCCACGGCGTACACCCCCTCCGCGCCGTCCTTGGCAACGAGGCCCGGTACGCCGGCCAGCAGGCGGGTGACGTCGCGGCCGGGGCCGCCGACCACCTCGGGATGACTCCGCATGGCGTCCGCCACTCGCCGCTCGGCCGTCCCCCCCGCCTCCGTGACCAGCCGGCC
>JBPCOB010000099.1:0-4658 GCA_051000715.1 Mycobacteriales bacterium | reverse complement strand
GATCCATCGTGCGGCGGATACGTCACTCAGGAGGCGCACGGCGTCTGTCCACATGCTCCTAGTCTGCAGGCGGCGCCAGTTCACTGCTCGCGGCTTAGGTCGGACGTTCCCGTCCCGACAGCGGCATGAGCGAGCGTCCCGACCAGGCAGCGGCATAGCGGGTGATCGAGCAGGCACCGGACGCGGCGTCAGAATGCCTTCCAAGCCCATCTTGTCGGCGGCGCCGTCAGGAAGATCGCGCACGGGTTGATTAGCGCGATGGTCAGCGCGTCTCACGTTCGCTGACAATCCGCGCCGCCAGCTCGATCCGCGCCCGGCGGTCCGCCTGCCATGTCGGGTGCTCAACCACCGCACGTGCAAATCCAGGTTGTGCCGCGCCGCCGCGAGCGGGTCAAGGTTCCTGAGCGTCGCGTGCGGACTTCCCCCGGGACATGGTGCCGGGCGCGGTGGCGATGGGAGACTCTGCGAATGGCAGAAGGTCGAGGGGTAGCCGGGTTCGTTGTTTGACGGGTCGTCTGTGCGTCGGTATTTGCGGCCGGGTTTCTTGGTGCGCGTCGGCGATGCGCTATGGGTCCTCGACGACTTCCAGCCGGTGGGAGCGCTACTCGACGTGGCCACAGGCGCGGTGCGTGCGGTGTATTCGTGGCCTGAGGTGGAGCCGGTCGCGCCGCCGGATGCCTACCCGAGTACGTGGCGAGTGGCCAGTCACGGGGAGATGTTGTGGGTGCAGCAGCCTCCCGGTCGGGCCGCTCGTATCGATCGGGCCGGGTCGGTGCGCCTGCAGTCCAGTGGCGGCCGGGAGTTGCGGGCGGTGTCGGCGCACGGTGCGTGGTGTCTGGGCGCGGTACCGCCGCAGGACGTGTCCTTGGATCCGGCGACGCCGCCCGCGTCAGCCCGGGAGCCGGGGCGCGTGACCGTGGCCCTGGACGGGGGTGGGGCGCGGTCGGTCGGTGTCGACGCTCCTGCGGTGGAGGCCCGCTCGATCGACGGGGATCTCTTCCTGCTGGTGGAGACCGGGCAGTGGACCCGCCGTGAGCTCGGCCCGAAGACCGCCTGGGTACTGGAGCCGCTCACCCAGTGGCTGCGCCTGGCCGCCGGCGCGGCCGTACCGGACCGCTTCGACGCTGGCCGGCATGCCGCCGACGCTCCGCCGCCCGTGACGCCCTCACAGAACAACGGGGGGCAGCGCTGGGGCCACGTGTGGCTGGCGCCTGCGCCAAAACAGCATCCGAGCCTTGAGGAGATCGCCGAGGCGGCCGGGGAACCGGCCGGTCGGTGGCTTTGGCGGGTCGGCCGCGACCGCGACAACTGGCACCTCCGCCGACACAGCGCAGCGCTGGCCCACGATCCAGTCTCCGGAGCGCCGGTCCTGCACGTGGATCTAGGGCCGGGAGAGGTGCAAGCCATGGCGGGCACCGGGACACACCTCTGGCTAGCGATCGACACGCCGCGCCAGGTGTCCTCCTACCAACCGCCGGCACCCGCAAGGGTGGTCCGGCTCGACGCGCGGACCGGGGAGGTCGAGGTGGTGCTGGCGTCAGACCACCTGGATATCACGCAGTGGTGCTGGCCGATGCCTCCTCGCCCCGCAGACTCCGTGACCTACGAGGAACAGTGGCGAGCGCAACTGGTCGCGGACTGGTTCACCAGCGACGGCATCCGGGTGCCCACCTCGCGACGGGCAGTACTCGTCGGCCAATGGCCGGACACGCAGGTGCATCTGCTCTTCAGCTCGCGCCGCCACCCAGGTCATCGATTGCGACGGAAGGTTCCCCTGTACGACGAACTCGGCCGCAAGCTACCGCCGGAGTACGCCGCCATCCACCTCGACGAAGATCTGGCCAGCGGCGCCGAGCCCTACGTCACCGACGACTCTGGCCTCCTCGACATCTGAACCGTACAGCCCGCCCCCATCGCGCCCGGTCACCCAAAACACGAGGAGCGGCATGACCGGATATGGCGCAAATACGTCACATCTGGAGGCCGCGGACGTGCCGTAGTCATCCACCGTGACTGCCGGCTGACGTGGACGACTGACGGCGTGCGCCCCCACGGGCCAGAGACTTGGACGGCAGGGTGTCATTCACCGTCGCGGGTCCGTTCGGGAAAGCCGGGTACGTGGTGCTCGTTCCACCAGTCGTAAGCACGTTCTCGCGACGCATCGTCTTCTTTGCCGGTCGCGGGGTCGCCACTGGTCTCCTGTCCGCGCCAGCCGCACGAACACATGCCACGCCACGCGACCGTCTGCTGATTCGCTCGTGTCCACGTGGAAACCCAGCGCCCCTCGGGCAGTTGTCGCTCCACGCTGAACCCGTGCTCGTCCCACGACTGCGGCGCCGGCGGTGTCTGGTCTTCCCACTCGGAGGACTCGACATCTGCGGTGGCCACGATGCCGGCGGGACGGACAGCCTCGTCGCTGTGCCGGATACGGCTGTTGAGTGGCGCTTCTGCCCGCTCCAACCGCCAGATCAGCTCGCTGACCCGACTCCGTAGCTCGGCGTGCTCAACCTCGGAATGGGTGGCGCCGCCGTCCTCCTGAACGTGCCGCTGCCAATGGAGAAGGTATTGGTCCAGACCGGCCCGCAGCAGCATGACGTCCTCGACGGTGAGCCGAATGTCGACCTGGTCATTGAGGTGGCGGCGGGTCACGGGAGCATCGTCACACCTGTGCTGCTGTCTTGTCGCTGACAGGCGCAGCCGCATCGCGAAGAGAACCGCGCCTGATGGCCCACCGACATCCAGCACTGTGTCGGATCGGTGGTCGAGCCCTGAAGGCAGCGTTCCCTCCTGGTTCCGCCGCGAGTTGCACAACAGAGGAGGCCATTGCGCCGACGCGGTACGTATGCGGGGCGGCACGCCCGGTGGACCGAGCCCGACACCATGGTCATTGCCGCTTGCCCGAAGTGGGCCGCGCGGGCTGCGCACTCACGCGGAGAAGCGACTCGCCTTCGCCGCGGGCTCCGTCGCAGCGCCTCCGCCCGAGGGGGCGTGCAGGCGCCCCGACAGCGGCATGGTCGGGCGTCCCTCCCGACGCGGCAGATGAGTTTGTTCGCTGATCGTGCAACTGGCTGTCCGCGGCTTCTGTAGCTGCCTACACGCGTGGCCATCTCTGCGCGTCGTGAGGGTGCAGGTAGCGAACGTGAAGGGCCGCCAGAGGGTCGCTGCCTTGTATGCATGACGCCTCTTGAGCGGGGGCAGCCGTCGCCCACGGTGTCACGCATGAGGCGCTCAATGGACGACGTCGGACCAGTGCGCCAGCAGGCGGCGTGCCGCGGCTAGGTCCTCCCGAAGCCTGTCTCGGCGCTTGTCGGCCGACTGCATGGCGGCGAGCTCCTTCTCCATCTGGAGCATGTTCTTCTGGAGTCGTACGGCGCCGACGCGCTTCTGCCCGGCCGTGATCCGGCGCGTGCCTCCTGCGAGCGGCGGCGGAGGGGCCGCTGCCGGGGCCGGGCGCGGCCGGGCCTTGCCTCGCTCGGCCAGCCGTGCCCGGGCCTGGTCGCCTTGACGCCGGACCTTGGCGTAGTCGTGGCCCGGGGCCTTCCCGCCCGGCGGCGGTTGTTTGGCGGCCGCGAGCCTCGCCGTGACGTCCCGGACGATCTCCTCGTCGGAGCGGCACGGGCCGCAGCGGCGCGGCCGGGAGTCGTCGACCTTCTTGGTGCCGCCGCATAGAGCGCACGCCAGGCTCCGGTCACGGCCACGGCCATCGCCTGTGTTGATGTCATCGCCGGGCGGCCGGACTCGCTCGCTGGCTCCGCGGCTGCCCATGCGGACCTGCGCTGCGTTGAGTGCTCCGGCGTTCAGCCGTACGCGCGCCACCTGCCCAGCATGACGCACGAGGCCCGCTTCACCACGCCGCGCTCGACATCCTCGTGGCTGCGGCTCCACGCTGCCCGTGCGACTGGATCGCTGACCGGTAGCCGTCGGCTGACCTACGAGCGACCGAGGAAACGCGCGTCTTTTCGCCACCGGCGGCCGATGTCGAGTGGGCGCCGGCGAACCACGCTGCACTGACCGCGCCCATTGAGGACGTGCCTGCACGCCGCGTCTGCGCTCCGCAGGCGCCCTGGTCAAGATGTGCCAATCGCGGCGTCACCCTTGCGGCAGATGAGGAAGCGGCTTTGGACATGCCGTGCGCGCACGACGCGGCCCACGAGGCGTGGACGGATGCACACCCCCTCGCTAGGACCGCAACTAGGTAGAGGGGAAGTCCTCAGGTCTGTCTGAGTTGGAGCTGAATCGGGTGTCCGTTCTTGTTGGTCTCGCGCTGTTCGATGCGGCAGCGGGCGTGTTGTTGATCTCGCGTGCGTCTCGGCCGGAGGAACGCCGAGGGTCGGGGAACCTCGTCATCGGTGCGGCCCTGCTGGTAGGCACCCTGGGCCGGGTGGATGCTCGCCGCGACCGGGCGTGCTGATGCCGAGCCGAGGCCGGGCTTCCTCCGGTCGGTCCGGCGCAGGCCGTCTGAGGGTTCGTCGGCTGCGACCGGTTCATGTCGCTGCGGCCAGTCCGCGGGCTGTTGTCGGACAATGCGAGTTTATGGATCATCAGCCGCAAGTCCCGCTGTTCGATGACAACCCGACAACTCTGGATCTTCTCGGGTTCGGCGGCGTGGTCGATGCTGTCATGCGGGTCCTGCACTCGGGTGGGCTCGACCCGGTGAC
>JBPCOB010000098.1:0-8614 GCA_051000715.1 Mycobacteriales bacterium | reverse complement strand
GCCGGCAGTACCGGCCGGTTGTCCGAGCCGGTTGAAGGGGCGATCCCCGGTCCGCCCGGATGCCCGCCCAGCCCTTCAGCGCCCACGAGTGTGCCTGCGGCACTGCGAGTGCAGCTGCTCAACCAAGATGACCTCGCCCGTCGAGATCCGCCGATACATGACCACCGGGCCTCGTGAATGATCAACACCACCGACCACCACGTATATGTCGCCGGCGTCTGCTCGAGGAGGTGAGCGGTGACGAACTGCTCCGTCTGATCGCCACGAATACGGAGCCTCGACGTCGGCATCGTCGAGTCCCTTCATTGGGCTCGACCCGCTCGAGCATCATCGCAGCACGATTCGGCTCCGCAACGGTGGCCAGTGATAAAATGCACTTTAGTGGCGTCTCTAGGCGGCGTCTCGCTGAGAGGGGGATCCTGGAATGGCGAAGGGCGACATCCACACCAGCAAGCAAGGCGATCACTGGGTGAACAAGGCCGAGGGGAACGAGCGGGCGTCCAACCGCGCGCCCACCAAGGCCGAAGCGCAGGCCGAGGGCCGCAAGATGGCTATCAACCGCGGCGTCGAACACGTCGTGCACAAACAAGACGGCGAGATCGGCGAGCGGAACACCTACCCCCGTAGCCGCGATCCGAAGTCCTCGAAGGACTGAAACCCGCTAGCGAGCGGCGAGCTTTCAACTCCGGAGCGTGAATGTCCTCTCCGCCTGGCACCTTCTACAACCGCGGTACTGACGTCCTGACGATCAGGCTGACGACGGTGGAAACATCGCAGCCTGCTCAGCTCTGGCGAATTGACGGCGATGAATAGTCAGCCGTGCATCTGCGGATCCATCCCGACGGGTATCTGCTAGCCGTCGAGATCAACGACGTATCCCAGTTCGTACCGTCCGCCGTCTTACGGCGAACGGATGGGCTGCGCTGCGAATGGGTTGAACAGGACTGCTTGTGGTTCCCGTTCTTTGACGGCGCGTGGGGTGTGCGCCACTACTTCGACCGATTCGAACTGCCCATCGGCGGAAGCGTCACACTCGCGGCAGCACGATCCCGTCGGTATGTGGGTTTCAGCGTCACCGACGCGTCCAGCGTCATTGACCCTGGATTCATGTCTCGTCTGAGAGAAGTTCCTTAGGTCGCCGGCTGCCACCGGGCGACGTCGCTCTCGATGCGGAGATCGTGGCCTGGGATGTGGAGAAGGGCCGGCTTGACTTCGCCGCACTCGGGCGCCGGCTGACCGCCGGTCGCCGCCTGGGCTCGGTCGCGGCCGCGCGACCGGCGCACCTGGTCTGCTTCGACATCCTCGCCGCCGGTGCGCGACGTCTACGCAGCTGCTCACCTTGCGCAAGTGATCCCGCCCCGTGACGGGCCGCGCTGTCTCCAGGTATCTCGAATAAGATCAAGATCCGGGCGTCCCTGACACCGGCTGGGTGGTTCTTGGCCCGGAAAGTGCCAGCCACGTCTCGGCTTCCTTGGCCTGTACCTTATTCAGTCTCGTCATAAACTCCGCCTCCTTGGTCGCTGGATCCCGATACGGACCTCCCCCCGCCCTGTAAAGCCGCGTCTCGACGAAAGTTCTCGATGCGGCGACCGCAGATCGGTCCAGTTGTCCCGCCAATGGAACACAGCCCTCGGGCCGGTCAGCATCGTACGGTTGCTCCGAGAACGGCTGGCGCCCTGGTGTCGTCAGGTACCAACACACCAGTGATCGTTACAGCCGCCGAGATCACCAATATGAGTACTTCCGAGACGTAGAACTTCCAGCGACTCCGTTCAAGGTTCTTGTTATAGAAATCCCACTGCGTGCGAGCTTCACTGAGTGCGTCGAAAGGCTGAGTCATCTCAACACTATGTAGGCAACAACCGGCGACTTCAAGCCCCCCAGCTGACGGAGATATGTGGCCCCACTCGGTGGGCCGCTGTGGTCAGCTCAGTTGCTGTTCGCGGGCGGGGAGGATCTCCTGGAGCAGGGTCTCGATGCGGGTCTTGATCTGGTCGCGGATCGGGCGGACGGCTTCGAGGCCCTTGCCGGCTGGGTCCTGGAGAGCCCAGTCGAGGTAGCGCTTGCCGGGGAAAACGGGGCAGGCGTCGCCGCAGCCCATGGTGATGACGACGTCGGAGGCCTGCACCGCCTCGGTGGTGAGGATGTTCGGGGTCTGGTTCGAGATGTCGATGCCGACCTCGGCCATGGCCTCGACGGCTGCCGGGGTGACCGAGGCGTTGGGGGCGGATCCGGCGGACCGGATCTCGACCCGGTCGCCGGCGAGTGCGGTGAGCCAGCCGGCGGCCATCTGGGAGCGGCCGGCGTTGTGGACGCAGACGAACAGGACGCTGGGCTTGTCAGCCATGGGGATGCCTTTCTGGCGGATTTCTTCTGGAGGGGTCGAGTGGGCTGGTGGTGGTCAGCGGGGGGCGATCTCGTCGAGGAGGTCTCCGATGCGGCGGGTGACCTCGTCGCGGATCGCGCGGACGACTTCGATCTGCTGGCCTTCGGGGTCGGTGACGTCCCAGTCGAGGTAGCGCTTGCCGGCATAGACGGGGCAGGCGTCGCCGCAGCCCATGGTGACGACGACGTCGGCGGCCTGGACGACATCGTCGGTGAGCGGCTTGGGGAACTCGGTGGTGATGTCCACCCCAACCTCGGCGAGCACTGCGACGACGTTCGGGTTGATCTCGTAGGCGGGCGCGGACCCGGCTGAGCGGACGTGGACGCGTTCCTCGGCATGGACGTGCAGCAGCGCGGCGGCCATCTGGGAGCGGCCGGCGTTGTGCACGCAGACGAACAGCACCTCCGGCACGTCCTTCACGATCGCGCCCTTGGCCTGCGCGAGCGCGGTGAGCCGGTCGGTCGCGAAACGCCGCGTCAGCGACACCAGATGCGCCTGGACCCGGGCGGTGCGGCCGAGGGCGGTGTAGGACTCGAAGACGTAGCGCTCCACCGTCTCGGCAGTGAACGTGCCCGCGAACGTGGGGGCCAGGTCGTCGGTCATCCGGTGCAGCGACGCCTCCGGCGCCAGAAGCCCGATCCCTGCCCTCGCCTCGCCGCTGCCGCCGGCAGCTGTGCTGGGGCTCTCGGTCATCGTGTGCTCCTGACGGTGGCGGACTTCTGGGCGTCGGAGGTAGGGATGTCGCCCTCGGTCGGGACCACCGCGTTGCCGGCGGTCTCGGGGGTGTCCGGGTGCAGGGCGAGGACGACCGCGCCGCCGACGGCGGCACCGATGACCTGCGCGGCGATGAACCCGGGGACCGAGTCCGGGCCGATGCCGGCGAACGTGTCGGAGAAGATTCGGCCGACTGTGACTGCGGGGTTGGCGAATGAGGTGGAGCTGGTGAACCAGTACGCCGAGCCGATGTAGGCGGCGACCGCGGCGGCGGACAGCGCCCCCCGCCCGGTCCGGGCCAGCGCGAAGATCAGCGCGACCAGCCCGGCGGTGGCGACGACCTCACCGACCAGGTGCCCGGAGGTGAGACGGTCCTTGTGCGCGGTCTGGAACGCCGCCAGATCGAACATGACGTTCGCGAGTACCGACCCGCAGACCGCCCCGGAGACCTGCGCGAGTGTGTAGGCGGCGACGTCCCGCCCGGGCATCCCGGTCCCGGCGTGTCGGCCGAGCAGCCAGTCCGCGCCCGACACGACCGGGTTGAAGTGCGCCCCGGACACCGGCCCGAACAGCAGGATCAGCACCCCGAGGCCGAACACGGTCGCGGTCGAGTTCTCCAGCAGCTGCAGCCCGACCTGGTTCGGGGAGAGCTGCTCGGCAGCGATCCCCGAACCCACGACCACGGTGACGAGCAGCCCGGTGCCGAGGAACTCGGCGAGCAACCTGCGGGACAGCGCAACGGTAGTCACTGGCATCCGCACTGCCCGGCCGGGTGGGAACGACCGCAGTACTCGGACTTCGCCTCGGTCGCGCAGCAGGACTGCTGCGCGACGCTCGAGCAGCACGACAACGAGGACGGCGCATCCGCCTGCGTCAGCGCTGGCCCGGGCTTGGCGGCCCGGACGATCGCCCCGTGCAGGCTGGGCGCGGCTTCGTGGGTGAACTCGACGCTGGCGTCGATGAACCCCGCCGCGGCCAGGCCGTCGAGGTACTCGCTGCGCGACAACGCGCCGGCGATGCAGCCGACGTAGCTGCCGCGCTCGGCCCGCTGCTGCGGGGTCACGTGGTCCTCCGCGACGACGTCGGAGACCCCGATCCGACCGCCTGGCGTCAGCACGCGGAACATCTCGGCGAGAACGGCCGGCTTGTCGGTGGACAGGTTGATGACGCAGTTGGAGATGACCACATCCACGGTGTCCGCGGGCAGCGGGATCGCCTCGATCTGGCCCTTGAGGAACTCGACGTTGCCGGCGCCGGCCTTCGCGGCGTTTGCCCGGGCCAGAGCCAGCATCTCCTCGGTCATGTCCAGGCCGTAGGCCTTGCCCGTCGGCCCGACCCGCTTCGCCGACAGCAACACGTCGATCCCGCCGCCGGACCCGAGGTCCAGGACCCGCTCACCGGGCTGCAGCGCGGCTACCACCAGCGGGTTCCCGCAGCCCAGCGACGCGGCGACCGCCTCGGCCGGCAGGCCGTCGATCTGGTCCGCGGCGTAGAGACCGGAACCGAACGACTCGTCGACCTCCAACGCCCCGGCAGCCGAGCCACAGCAGTCCCCGGTGCCTCCGGTCTCCCTGACCGCCAGCGCCGCCGCCGCGTACCGCTGCCGGACCTGCTCGCGCAGCACGTTCTCAACCATGACCCCTCCCAACGCATCGACTTGTGTCGATATCTGCCGCCACTGTGGCGTACGCATCGACAGACGTCAATGCCTCAGGCAGAATGGAGGAGGTGGTGACCTCCCCGCTGCTGCAGGCCGCAGCCGAGCGATGTTGTGCCCCGGTCGTCGGGACTGCGCTGTCCGCAGCCCAGGCCGAACAGCTCGCGGCGCTGCTCAAGGCGATGGCGGAACCGACGCGGCTGCGGCTGCTGTCCCTGGTCGGGGCGCACGAGGGCGGCGAGGCGTGCGTGTGTGACCTGACAGAGCCGGTCGGCCTGTCCCAGCCGACCGTGTCGCACCACCTGAAGGTCCTGGTCGACGCCGGCCTACTGACCCGGGACAAGCGCGGTGTATGGGCGTACTACCGGCTCGTCCCCGACCGCCTCGACGAAGCCGCCCGCGCGCTCACCGCCCGATAGTGCAAGCCGGCGGGTTCACCCGCCCGTGCGGTGCGCGAGGGTCTGAGCGAGCCGGTAGGACTGGGTGCCGGTCTCGATGATGTTGCCGCCGAAGGACAGCCAGTCGACGATCGCGGCGCAGAGCCGCGGGTCGGTGAACGTCTTGGTCCAGCCGGAGAACGACTCGTTGGACGCGATCGCCACCGACGCCTTCTCCTCCCGCTCGGTCAGGACCTGGAACAGCAGCTCGGCCCTGCAGCGGTCGAGTTCCATGCAGCCGAGCTGCGAGGCGGTGGAACAGCAGAGGCCAACGCAGCTCGCACCGTGCGGCGGTGGACACCATGGCGCTCCGCGAGCGCCCGGATCGAGAGCTCCGCCTTCCGGGCGTCCCGGCGGATCGCCTCGAACAGCTCCACGCGCGACGACCCCATCCCGGCCCCTTCTTTCGCTGACCGGCAGCTCGCACAGCTCGGCCGCTCGCTGCACGCTGACGCCTCCGGCCAACACCGCGCGCAACCCGACCGCCATGGCGTCCTCCGGCCTCCTTGACGACCGTGACAGGCACCTCAACCTCGACGACGCGCTCCACCGGTTCCCTCGAGGCGAGTCCGGAGGCGGCCGCTCGTCGTTGTTCCCAGGCGCGATGCCGGCACGAGTTGGAGCACCACAAGGGCAGCCGTCCGACCGGGGACACCCAGACTTCTGTCTCGACCAAGCACACGGCACCGTGGCAGGACGTCGTCGTCTGCCGCCTCGCGGCCCGGTCGGGGAAGGTACTGAGGCCCCATCGTCGGCGGCAGAATCGTCATGCGCTTTTGTACCAACGATCTCGACAGGGCCGATGATGCAAGAGGTGTGTGGCGAGCGGCAGGTCTTAGAAGTGGCGATAGGACCTCTGAGGATCTGCGGGGAGGCGACATGACGTCGTGCGGGGATTCGTAACGACGAGCGTTCGGTGCGAGCCTTTGGTTGGACGTTGGACGTTGGACGTTGGGCGTGCCTGCGGTGGGTCGGGTAGCGAAGGTGGAGCAGGAGGCGCGGGCTCGGGCGCGTAGGACGAAGCTGGACGCGGACCGGGCGGCGCGGGACGAGCGGATCGAAGCGGGCGCGGCGTCGGTCTACTTGGCGGTCGGCGAGCGCGGTGAGGCCCGGCTGGCCGCCGCGCGCGAAGTCGAGGTGCTTCCGAAGGGACCCACGTGGGCTATGGCGCTGACGCATCTGGCCGAGCAGCTCGACGGCGGCCTCGTCTACGACCGGGATCTGGCGGACCTCGCGAAGTCGCTGGAAGCAGCCACCCAAGCGCTGAACCGACGGCACTGGTCGCGGGCGCGTCGCGGCATTTGACGAGGCATAGCGCTGCACCGACGCTCTTGTCCGCGGCATGAGCGAGTGCTCAGCTGGCCGAACCGGTGGCCGTGAGCATGCCCGGTCACGTCCACCGCGTCGGTGTGGCAGCTGACCTCCCACCCGGGTGGTGGTGGCCGGCCAAGGCCCACCACCGGAACATGAGCACGGCGGTCTTAACTCGCTCGGGGGCCGACCGTGCCGCGGTTAAGACCTGACCGTCGCCAGCGCCCGCCGCAAGGCCCGCCCTGACGAAGGCGAGGCGCTGACCAGCGCGGATCGGCTCCCACGAAGTCTTAACCGCCACCCGCGTAGCCACCGCCGGGGGATCAACGACACCTGCTCGTGCGCGGCTGCGCAGGCAACAGGCCTAACCGCGGCAGCTGAGCAGCTGAACCCGCGTCGATCAGAATTGTCAGTGCCGCTGCCATGCACGCCCGAGTCCACGTCACGATCTCATTCTTCGGCACCGTCTCCACGATTACCAGCCTGAGTCTCGCTAGCCGTTTCGCTAGCCCCTCCTAAGGACGCCAGTCTGCAACTCGACCCAGCCAGCGGACCCGCCCGCGCACAGGCAACGTTGACCTCCGGCCGCCCGCTGCGCGAGGTCGCCCGCTGGGACGCGTCCATCCGCCGCTGGGACGCGTCCATCCGCCGCTGCGACGGCGTGCCACCGGCGACGACGATCGAACTTGTAGACGCACAAGGAACGGACCTGAGATGACCCAGGATTGAATGGTCCGCCCGTCACAGGGGGTCATCTCGAGATTGAGGAGAGTGCGATGTCGCTGGCAGAGAACGCAAAGAAGCTCGCCGCCAAGGCGCAGGCCGCGGCGGGCGGGAACAAGGGCAAGCTGGAGAAGGGCATCCGCAAAGCGGCGCAGACGCTAGATGCTGGTCCGGGGGCAAATACCACAACCAGATCGGCAAGCTGGACCAGCGAGCCGAACACTATCTCGAGCAGCTTCCCGACCGCCCGGCCGACCCCGCCGGCGAAGCCCGAAGCCGATCCGCCGCGGCGTTAATCGGATTGCGGGCCGCCGTGAGCGGCGCTTGGCCTGCTGCTGGCGGTCTTGGTGTACGTCGCGTTCCAGCCGGGGTTTGAGGCAGTCACCGACGGCCAGCTCGCGCTGTACGTGGTGACTGTCGTGTGCTCAGCATTGTCGGTCGGTGGATGGGTCGCATGGCTGTCGTGCCGACGGCTGCTAGCGCGTCGGGGGCCGACTGGCCAGGTGATGAGGTGGACGATTCGCTGGGCTAGCGACCGGCATCGTCGCAGCTGTGACCCTCGTGTTCTGGATTGTGTGCCGGCCGAGTGCGACGTCGCCGCGTTCGGCGTCAGTAGGCGAGAAACCGCATCCCGGCGCTGCGTCGCGGCCCTTCTGAGCGGCAGTACACGTAGTGACGAACGTACCGTGACTTTGTTATGCTCATAACATCTATTAGCGGTTGGGGATGTTGGCGATGGCGCGGTGGATGGTGCGCAAGATCTTCGACGCCGCGCGCAGCCCGGCAGCTCAGCGGCGCCTGGACTCGGCGCGTCGACGAGCCCGTACGCGACCGCGGCGCCCGTGGGGGCAGCTACGGCTTGACCGCCGACGGCGGGGGCCGAGATGAGTACCCGCGGGGCGGCTCAAGGTTGGTTGTTGATCACGGTCAGTCTCAGTAGCGGGCAGGCGTCACTGCGGGTGCATGTGTGGCGCAAGCTTCGCTCGCTGGGGGCGGCGTATCTGCAGTCCTCGGTGTGCTTGTTACCCGAACGGGCCGACGTGAGCCGCGAGGTGCTTCGACTGCTGGATCGCGTGCAGCAAGAAGGCGGAACCGGCCAGTCGCTGCGGATCGTATTGCGCGATGCCGAGGAACTGGCCTGGCTGCGTGAGCAGTTCAACGCCGCCCGCGACATCGAGTACGGCGAGGTGCTGGAACGGCTGCCAGCGCTGTCGGCGGAGTTGGCCAACGAGCGCGCCAAGGACCGCACCACCTACGCAGAGGTGGAGGAGTCCGAGGCGGATCTGGACCGCTTCCGCGCCTGGATGGCCAAGATCGAGCGGCGGGACTACTTCGCGGCCCCGCTCGGCGAGCCGGCCCGAGCGGCGGTGAGCGCCGCCGCCGAGG
>JBPCOB010000097.1:0-10695 GCA_051000715.1 Mycobacteriales bacterium | reverse complement strand
CCACCCTCGGGCGACGAGAAGCGCCAGCAGGCTGAACGGTACGGCGAGTGCCAGCAGCCCGGTGGCGGCGAGCGTCAGCCGGGCACCGTAACGCTCGACCGGGCGGAGCCGGCTCAGCGGGCGACCTCGATGGCCCGCGACTCCCGCACGACGGTGATCCGTATCTGGCCCGGGTAGGTCAGCTCCTCCTCGATCTGCTTGGCGATATCCCGGGCGATCACCTGGGCGCCGATGTCGTCGACCCGGTCCGGCAACACCATGACCCGTACCTCGCGCCCGGCCTGCATCGCAAAGACCTTCTCTACGCCCTCGTGTGCGCTGGCGATCTGCTCGATCCGCTCCAGCCGCTTCACGTAGTGCTCGAGGCTCTCCCGGCGGGCACCCGGGCGTCCACCGCTGATCGCGTCGGCCGCTTGGGTGAGCACGGCTTCAACGGTGCCGACCTCGACCTCGTTGTGGTGGGCCTCGATCGCGTGCACCACATCTTCCGGCTCGCCGTACTTGCGGGCGATCTCGGCGCCTACGAGAGCGTGGCTGCCCTCGACCTCGTGGGTCAGTGCCTTGCCAATGTCGTGCAGCAGCGCGCACCTCTTGAGCAGCATCCGGTCGAGCCGGAGCTCGGCGGCCATCATCCCGGCAAGGTGGGCCGACTCGACCAGGTGCTTGAGAACGTTCTGGCCGTACGACGTCCGGTACCGCAGCCGGCCCAGTAACTCGATGAGGTCGGGGTGCATGTCGGTCAGCCCGACCTGGACCAGCGCGTCCTCGCCGGCCCGCACGCACAGCGCGTCAACCTCTGCCTTGCTGCGCTCGTGCACCTCCTCGATGCGGTGCGGATGGATGCGTCCGTCCAGGACCAACTTCTCCAGCGTGATCCGGGCGGTCTCGCGACGTACCGGGTCGAAGCAGGAGAGCAAGACCGCCTCGGGGGTGTCGTCGATGATCAGATTGACGCCGGTCGTCGACTCGAACGCGCGGATGTTGCGCCCTTCGCGGCCGATGATGCGGCCCTTCATCTCATCGCTCGGCAGGTGCAGCACCGCGACCACCGACTCGGCGGTCTGCTCGCTGGCCACTCGCTGGATGGCCAGCGTGACGATCCTGCGTGCACGTTCCTCGCCGGTTTCCTTCGCCTCAGCCTCGATGTTGCGAACGATTACCACGGCTTCGCGCTTGGCCTGCTGCTCCATCGCCTTGACCAGCTCCGCCTTGGCGTCCGCTGCAGTCAGTCCAGCGGTGCGCTCAAGGATCCGGCCCCGTTCCGCTTCGACGTCGGCGAGCTCGGCCCGCTTCTGCTCGATGGCGGCCCCGACGGCGTCGAGCTCCCGATCGCGCGTCTCGACCCGTCGGCTCTCGGCGTCCAGGCGCTCCTCTCGATCGGCCAGCCGGTGCTCGCGGCGCTCGAGGTCGGTACGCAGGTCGCGGGCCTCGGTTTTGACCGCGGCCAGTTCTTCCTGGGCCACACGCCGGCTCTCGGCCGCCGCGGCACTGGCGGCTCGTTCGGATTCCCGCCGGGTCCGTTCGGCGTCGTTCGTCGCCTCTTGGCGCAGTTGGAACGCGTGTGCCTCGGCGTCGATGCGCACCTGCTCGCCGGAGAGGTGACCGGCGGGTGCTCGAGACCGTCGACCCAGCAGGACGATCAGTGTTACCAACGCCGCCAGCGCCAGGATGCCGATGACCGTGAGCGCGGTTCCGGTCACGACTGCGCGCTCCCTCCGTCGGCTCAGCGCGTGCCGGGACACGGTTGAGCGGCAACGTGAGGAACTTCGCCTCGCTAGAACCCCGCCGGCGGCGCGGGGTGGACTGAAGCCTGCCGGCTCAGGGTCGAGGCGTCAGGTGACACGGGTTCGCAAGAGGGTCGTCGGGTCAGTGGATCGTGTCGGGTAATGCCGTTCGCGTCCAGCTCAGTGTTGCTACGTCAGTGCCGCACGGGTGCCAGCGTTGATCCTCACCTAATTCGAGGTTAGGCGCCCGTCGACTGTCCGGCAAGCCTCCGACCGGTCAGTCTCGTGCCGCCGGATGTCGGCGAGCCCCGGCTACTGGGCCTCGAGCGCTTCCCGGACTATCTGGCTGGCCACACCCGCCGGGTAGCCCTTGCGCGCCAGCAACCCGGCTAGTCGGCGTACCCGGGTGGCGGTAGGAAGGCCCGCCGTGGCGGCCAGCCGCCGCCGAACGAGTTCTCGGGCGGTCTGTAGCTCCTGTTCGGGGTCCAGGCCGTGGACCGCTTCGTCGGCGACCTCTGCTTGGACACCCCGCCGACCGAGCTCGGCGGCGAGCGCCCGGCAGGCCAGGCCGCGGCCACGGTGCCGGGACTGCACCCAAGCTGCTGCGAAGGCCTCGTCATTGATCAGGCCCACCTCGGTGAGACGGTCTAGCACCGCCTCGGCCGCCGCCGACGGCACGTTGCGCCGATGCAGCGCCTCCGCCAGCTGAGCCCGGCTCTTGGGTGCGGCGGTCAGCAGCCGCAGGCAGATCGTCCGTGCCACCGACTCCGGATCGGCGTCGGGGTCGTCGTCGGAGCGGGTCGCGGGGGTGACGGACGGCATGGGATCAGAAGTCCACCGGCGGAGCCGCCAGGTCCGGCGCTGGTTCCGGGGAATCAAGGGTCGGGCCGACGCCCAGCTTCTCCTTGATGCGCTTGTCGATCTCGTCGGCGAGGTCCGGGTTGTCACGCAAGAAGGCGCGGGCGTTCTCCTTGCCCTGGCCGAGCTGGTCGCCCTCGTAGGTGTACCAGGCACCGGACTTCCGCACGATGCCGTGCTCCACCCCCACGTCGATCAGCGAGCCCTCGCGGCTGATTCCGTGGCCATAGACGATGTCGAACTCGGCCTGCTTGAAGGGTGGAGCGCACTTGTTCTTCACGACCTTCACGCGGGTGCGGCTGCCGATCGCTTCCGTGCCGTCCTTGAGCGTCTCGATCCGCCGCACGTCGAGCCGGATCGACGCGTAGAACTTCAGCGCCCGACCACCGGTGGTCGTTTCGGGGCTGTTGTGGACGATGATCCCGTCTGCGAGATAGTTGTGGGAGCCCTCCACCTCGATGTCGAACCGGTGCATGGATCGAGTTGGTGGCTTGACCCGGATGTCGACGATGCTGGCTGGGGTCGGCAAGCTCCGTGGCTCACTGAACTGCAGGTCTACAGCGAACAGACCCCGATAGCGCTCGAGCAATTTGTACTGCATCGAGGGATGGACGTAAGGCGCGATCAGCGCGTGCAGCTTCGCGGTCTCATCCTTCGGAAAGGTCAGCACAGCCTGGTGGTGTGCCCCCTTAAGCGACAGCGTCGGATGAAGGTCGAAGGCACCGGCAAGGTGCTCGACCAGTCGCCGGCGGGAATCCTCACTGAGGGCCTGAACGCAAATCTCGCTGCGCCCGCTACCCGCACGCGTTCGTGGTTGCAGCCCCTTCGACCGATTTGAGAATGATCCGTCGTCCATATACCATATCGCTAGAGCTAGCGGCGTCAGTGCTTTGAGGTATTCCCACGGGAGGACCTTCTTGCCGCCGATGTAGACCGCTTCTCGGAGCTCGGCGAGCTCGGGCAGCGGCGTCAAGTCGATGAAGCAGTCTCCCTTTGCGTTGGTGCTTCGGGACTGCTTGATGTTACCGAACAGCGAGGCCTTCCAGTCGATGTAGTCAGTCTGCTTGGACCCGTGTCCCATTCTGAAGCGAGCACTTCCACCGTTACGGCTTACCGGCTCGGACAGAGAACCGTCACCCATCAGTCCGCCTAGGACCACCTGCCATTGCTGGGGACTCAGCCGGTGCAGCTGCACCAGCATAACACGGTCACCAACCGAGAGTTCTCCAGCCTGTCGCCATCCGCCCGGGGTTCCGATGAGGTGGTTCCGAGTAAGCGCAATGCGGGCTCGGCCGAGACCGGGGCCCGAACCTGCGCGAGCCACCGTCACCTGCAGGAACTCCTCCGCCGGGCCGTTGTCGAACCAGTTCACGATCCGCTTAGGGACAACCTGCCCGATGTCTGGTTCGTAAGACAGCACCTCCAATGGCAACTTGTGACTAACTAACTCCCCGATCTTCTCTTGGCTGCCGTCGGCGAGGGTCACTTTCGTGTCGAACGAAAGACAGCCGAAGAGCACACCGATCTTCTCGCGGAGCTGGTTGATGAAGATCGCTGTGGTTCCGGAGTTATTGAGTGCGCCGGTGATCTTGCGGAGCGCCTGGCTCATCAGCCGCGCCTGCAGGCCGACATGGCTGTCACCCATCTCGCCCTCGATCTCGGCCCGCGGCACCAGTGCGGCGACCGAGTCGATGACGATGACGTCGAGGGCTCCCGAGCGGATCAGCATGTCGGCGATCTCGAGCGCTTGCTCGCCGGTGTCGGGTTGGGACACCAGCAGCGCGTCGGTGTCGACCCCGAGCCGCTTGGCGTACTCGGGGTCGAGTGCGTGCTCGGCGTCGATGAACGCGGCGATGCCACCGGCAGCCTGTGCCTGGGCGACCGCGTGGAGGGCCACCGTGGTCTTGCCGGAGGCCTCGGGCCCGAAGATCTCCACGACCCGGCCGCGTGGCAGGCCGCCGATGCCGAGCGCCACGTCGAGCGCGATGGAGCCGGTCGGGATCACCGCAACCGGAGCGCGCGCCTCGTCGCCGAGCCGCATGATCGAGCCCTTGCCGTACTGCCGCTCGATCTGGGCCAGCGCCGTGTCGAGCGCCCGGTCGCGGTCGGGTCCAGCCATGTGCCACCCCGTCGGGTCGTATCGGTCGGTTCGTCGGTCGCGACGTTAGAAGCCGGGTCGGACAGGTTCGAGTGGCCGACCGACATCTGTGGACGCCGGACCGCGGTCCACAGTAGGCGAACAGGTGTTCGAGCGGAACCGTGACACGCGGACCGGGAGCCAGCTCCTCAGCGCTCCCGGACCGGCACCTCGAAGACCTCGCAGACCGCCTGCCACACGACCCTCGCGTCCTCTCCAGCTGCAAGGGCCTCCACCACCGTGCGCCCACCCAGGGGCGCCAGCACCTGGTCGCGGGCCATCGAGTCGGCGTACGCCGGCCCGAACCGCCCGTTCATCCGGGACCAGAACTCCGTGAGCCGCACGCCTCAGTATCGGACGACGCTCGACCGGGCCGTCGAACGGCCGGACACCGGGTTGCAGTGTCCTCCCGGTGGAGCGATGAACTCCCTCGAGCGAGGCTGTAGTGGCGGCCGTCGGCGTGTCGGACACGGCAAACCTCGCCCCAGCCGAATGTGGACCATGCCCGGCCGCCCTGGGCGACTCCCAGCACATCCACAGGTCGGCATGATGCTGGCCACAGGTCGGGCCGGCAAGATCGCACTTGACTGTCCCCGAGCAGACCAGGGAGTAGAGATGAAGAAGATCGATAAGGTGCCAGCCGCCATCGGCGCGGTAGCGGCGGTCGGCCTGCTGGCCGTCGGCGTGCCCGCCATCGCCGGCGCGGCCAGCCCGACGCCGAGCCCGCAGAGCACCAACCGTCCCGCCGCACCGGGCTACAGCGACCGCGGCCGCCACTTCACCGCCGAGAAAGAGTTGACCGGTGCGACGGCGGAGAAGGTCAAGGCCGCCGTCCTGGCCAAGCTGCCGGGCGCGACCGTCACCCGGATGTCGGCCGAGGACAGCGATGAAGGGTCGGGGGCGGCGTACGAGGCACACGTCACCAAGGCCGACGGCACCGAGGTCGAGGTGCTCCTCGACAAGAACTTCGCTGTCACGGCGGTCAATGCCGGCCATCGGTGCGGACACTTCGGGGCCGGGCACTCCGGCGCCGAGAAGGAGCTGACCGGCGTGACGGCGGACAAGGTCAAGGCCGCCGTCCTCGCCAAGCTGCCGGGCGCGACCGTGCGGCGGATGTCGGCCGAGGACAGCCGGGAAGGAACCGGGGCGGCGTACGAGGCCCACGTCACCAAGGCCGACGGCACTTCGGTCGAGGTGCTCCTGGACAAGAGCTTCACGGTTACGGCGGTCAATGCCCGCCCTGGTCACGGGTTCGGGCGCGGGCACCACGGCCCGCCACCGGCAGCCGGCGATGGCGCAAACCCCAGCGCCTACTACAGCTCAGTGTCCGTCTAGAGCGAAGTAATCACCGGACCGCTTCCGGACTGTCTGGGAGGACAGCGAAGATGGTCGGGTGAGCTCAACCTCGGCCCTGACGCGCTTCTCCCCCGCCAGCCGGGCGTGGTTCGAGGCGTCCTTCGCCGCGCCCACCGCGGCGCAGGCGGGAGCCTGGGAGGCGATCAGCAGCGGCGGGAACACGCTCGTCGTGGCCCCCACCGGTTCCGGGAAGACGCTGGCGGCCTTCTTGCACGCCCTCGACACGTTGGCGTCGGCCCCGCCACCCCAGGAGCCGAGACGGCGCTGCCGCGTTCTCTACGTCTCGCCGCTCAAGGCGCTCGCCGTCGACATCGAGCGCAACCTACGAGCGCCGCTGGCGGGCATCGCGCATGCCGCCGGCCGGCTCGGCCTGCCGACTCCGGAGCTGACCGTCGGCGTGCGGTCGGGCGACACCCCGGCGGAGCAGCGGCGCCGGTTCGGCATAGTGCCGCCGGATATCTTGATCACCACGCCGGAGTCGCTGTTCCTGATCCTGACCTCACAGGCTCGAGAGTCGCTTCGCGGCGTGCAGACGGTGATCGTCGACGAGGTGCACGCGGTGGTCGGCACCAAGCGGGGCGCACACCTGGCGCTATCCCTCGAGCGGCTCGACGCCCTGCTCGAGCAGCCCGCGCAGCGGGTGGGCCTGTCGGCGACGGTGCGTCCGATCGAGGAGGTGGCACGCTTTCTCGGTGGCGGCCGGGACGTCACCGCCGTTCAGCCGCCGGCCGCCAAGACGATCGAGCTGCAGATCGTCGTACCGGTCGAGGACATGGGGGCGCTCGGCGAGCTGACCGCAGAGCCGAGTCGCGGTGGGTCAGCAGCGGGGGCGCAGCCGCGGGCCTCGATCTGGCCTGCGGTCGAGGAGCGCATAGTCGACCTGATCGAGGCGCACCGGTCCACGATCGTGTTCGCCAACTCACGGCGGCTCGCGGAGCGGCTGTGCGGGCGGCTCAACGAGATCGCCTACGAGCGACGGTACGGCGACCAGCTGCCACCTGCCGGCTCCCCTGCCGAGCTGATGGGCCAGGCCGGCTCGGCCAGGGGCGCGCCGCTGGAGATCGCCCGCGCCCATCACGGCTCCGTCTCGAAGGAGACGCGGGCACAGATCGAGGAGGAGCTCAAATCCGGCCGGCTCCCCGCCGTGGTGGCCACCAGCAGCCTGGAGCTCGGCATCGACATGGGCGCGGTGGATCTCGTCGTCCAGGTGGAGTCGCCGCCATCGGTCGCCAGCGGCCTGCAGCGGGTCGGTCGGGCCGGGCACCAGGTCGGCGCCGTGAGCCGGGGCGTGATCCTGCCGAAATACCGCGGCGACCTGGTGCAGTGCGCCGTGGTCGCCGAGCGCATGGCCGCGGGGGCCATAGAGGCGATGCGTTACCCGCGCAACCCGCTCGACGTCCTCGCCCAGCACGTCGTCGCCATGGTCGCCATGGAGTCCTGGTCGGTGGACGACCTGACGACCGTCGTACGCCGGGCAGCACCGTTCGCGGGGCTGCCGCAGAGCGCTCTAGAGGCAACCCTCGACATGCTGGCCGGCCGCTACCCGAGCGACGACTTCGCCGAGCTGCGGCCCCGGATTGTCTGGGACCGGGTGGCCGGCACCCTCACCGCCCGGCCGGGCGCGCAGCGACTGGCCGTGACCAGCGGCGGCACCATCCCGGACCGCGGCCTGTTCGGCGTGTTCCTGGTCGGCGAGAAGGTGAGCCGCGTCGGCGAGCTCGACGAGGAGATGGTGTACGAGTCGCGGGTCGGCGACGTGTTCACCCTGGGCAGCAGCAGCTGGCGGATTGAGGACATCACCCATGACCGGGTGCTGGTCTCACCAGCGCCGGGCCAGCCCGGGAAGCTGCCGTTCTGGCATGGCGACGCGCCCGGCCGGCCGCTCGAGCTCGGCCGGGCGCTGGGCGCCTTTGTGCGCGAGGTCGGCCGGCTGGAACCGGCGGCGGCCAAGGCGCGGGTGATGGCGGCCGGCCTGGACGACTGGGCCGCCGACAACCTGCTGGCCTACCTAGCCGAACAGCGTGCGGCGACCGGCCACCTACCCGACGACCGCACGTTGCTGGTCGAGCGCTTCCGCGACGAGCTCGGTGACTGGCGCCTCGCGGTGCACTCGCCGTTCGGCGCTCAGGTGCACGCGCCGTGGGCGCTGGCCCTGACGGCCCGGCTGCGGGAGCGCTACGGCGTCGACGTCGCGGCCATGCACTCCGACGACGGGATCGTGCTGCGGCTGCCGGAGACCGAGGAGGCGCCGCCGGCCGAGCTCGCCGTCTTCGCTCCGGATGAGGTGGAGCCCGCCGTCCGGGCGGAGGTGGGCGGGTCGGCACTGTTCGCGTCCCGCTTCCGCGAGTGCGCCGCCCGGGCCCTGCTGTTGCCCCGGCGCAACCCCGGTCGGCGTACGCCGCTGTGGCAGCAACGGCAGCGCAGCGCCCAGCTGCTGCAGGTGACCAGCGGCTACGGCAGCTTTCCGATCGTGCTGGAGACCATGCGGGAGTGCCTGCAGGACGTGTTCGACGTCCCGGGCCTGGTCGAGCTGATGCGCGATGTCGAGTCGCGCCGAGTGCGTTTCGTAGAGGTGGAGACGGCGCTGCCGTCGCCGTTCGCCCGTTCGCTGCTCTTCGGTTACATCGGTGCCTTCATGTACGAGGGCGACTCCCCGCTGGCGGAACGCCGGGCCCAGGCGCTCTCGCTCGACGCCGCGCTGCTCGCGGAGCTGCTCGGACAGGCGGAGCTGCGGGAGCTGATCGACACCGACGCACTGGCCGAGGTCGAGCGCGAGCTGCAGCGGCTCACCCCGGAGCGGCGGGCCTTCGACGTGGACTCCACCGCCGACCTGCTGCGGGTGCTCGGCGACCTGTCGACGGCGGAGGCGCTAGAGCGGGGAGCCACGCCGCAATGGCTGGCCGCCTTGGAGGAAACGCGCCGGGCGCTGCGGGTGCGGATCACGGGTGCGGAGCGCTGGATCGCGGTCGAGGATGTCGGCCGGCTACGCGACGCCCTTGGGGTGCCGGTGCCGGTCGGCGTGCCGCAGGCGTTCCTCGAGTCCGTGCGCGACCCGCTGGGCGATGTCGTCGGCCGGTTCGCCCGCACTTCCGGCCCGTTTGCGCCGGCCGACGTGGCCGCGAGGCTCGGCCTGGGCGTCGCGGTGGTGGAGACGACGCTCGCCCGGCTGGCGGCGGGCGGGCGACTGGTGCGCGGGGAGTTCCGCCCAGGGGGAAGCGGGCTCGAATGGTGCGATGCCGACGTGCTGCGGGCGCTGCGCCGCCGGTCGCTCGCCAAGCTCCGCGAGGAGGTGGAGCCGCTGCCGGCGGCTGCGTTGGCCCGCTTCCTGCCGACCTGGCAACAGGTGGGCGTCGGCGGCGGGTCGGGGTTAGACGCGGTGCTGCGCGTGGTCGAGCAGCTGCAGGGAGTCGCCGTACCTGCGAGCGCCCTGGAGCGCCTGGTGCTCCCCGCCCGGGTGACCGGATACGCGCCAGCGATGCTCGACGAGCTCTGCGCGGCTGGCGAGGTGCTCTGGGCCGGCGCGGGCTCATTGCCGGGCTCCGACGGCTGGGTGTCGCTCTACCTGGCCGACGCCGCGCCGCTGCTGCTGCCGCCGGTGGATTCCGAGGACACCCTGACGCCGCTGCACCTATCGGTTCTCGCCGCGCTCGAGGGCGGGGCCGCGATGTTCTTCCGGCCGTTGTCGGACCGGGTCGGCTCCCTCGACGACCTCGCACTGGCCGCCGTGCTGTGGGACCTGGTCTGGTCGGGCCGGGCCACCAACGACACGCTCAGCCCGCTCCGGGCGCTCATCGGCACGGGCCGTACGGCGCACGCCACCCGGAGGTCGCCGGCGCGGAGCCGTTATCCGAAGGCTCGCCCGGCGATGCTGTCCCGATCGGGACCGCCGATCGCGGCCGGCCGGTGGTCGCTGCTGCCGGCGCGGGAGCCCGACCAGACCCGGCGCGCCCATGCGCTGGCCGAGACAATGCTGGACCGCCACGGTGTGCTGACGCGGGGCGCGGTCATGGCCGAGCGGGTACCGGGCGGGTTCGCCGCGGTCTACCCGGTGCTCAGGGCCGCCGAGGAGGCAGGGCGGGCCCGACGGGGCTACTTCGTCGAAGGACTGGGCGCCGCGCAGTTCGCCGTACCCGGAGCGGTAGACCGGATGCGGGCGATGGCGACGCCCCGTCTGGTGAGCGCCGATCCGCCGGCCTGGGAGGCACCGGTACCGGCTGGCTGGGGGGAACGAGACCGGCAGCGCCGGCGCCGCGACGACGCCGGCGCGCTCGTGCTGGCCGCCACCGACCCGGCCAACCCGTACGGCGCCGCTCTCAGCTGGCCCGAGCGACCGGTGGAGGACGACCCAGCGAAGGGACACCGGCCCGGTCGCAAGGCGGGCGCTCTCGTCGTGCTCGTCGACGGGCTGCTGACGCTCTACGTCGAGCGCGGTGGCCGGTCGCTGCTGTCCTGGACCGACGATCCGGCGCAGCTCACCCCGGCGATCGACGCCTTGGCACTCGCCGTACGGGAGGGCAGCCTCGGCCGGCTCGCGGTCGAGCGCGCCGACGGCGAGGCGGTGCTGACCTCCGAGCTCGGCCGGGCGCTGGAGGTCGCCGGCTTCCGGCCGACCCCCCGTGG
>JBPCOB010000096.1:0-2519 GCA_051000715.1 Mycobacteriales bacterium | reverse complement strand
TTCTCCCCCGACCAGCTGCGTACGCCGGCCGACCTGCGCCGGATCCCGTTCCTGACCCGGGCCGAGTGGATGGAGGGCCAGGCCGCCGCGCCGCCGTACGGCCGGCTGCCGGTGGCCGGCCCGGAGGCGGCGATCCGGCTGCACACGACCTCTGGTACGACGGGCAAGGAGCCGCTGCGCGCGCTGGACAGCCGCAAGGACTGGGCCTGGGCCGCGGAGATGTGGTGCTACGGCCTGTGGGCAATGGGGGTACGACCGGCCGACATCGGCTACGTCGCGTTCGGCTACGGCTCGTTCATCGGCTTCTGGGGCCTGCACTACGGCCTGGAGAAGATCGGTGCGCTGGTGATCCCCGGCGGCGCCCAGCCGACCGAGACCCGCGTCCGACAGATCGTCGACTTCGGGGCAACGGTGGTGGCGTCCACGCCGACGTACGCACTCCGGCTGGGCCAAGCCGCCCGCGAGCTCGGCATTGACCTGGCCGGCTCGGCGGTCCGCACGGTGGTGCTCTCCGGCGAGCCGGCCGGCTCCATCCCGGAGACCAAGGCGCTGATCGAGGCGTCGTGGGGCGCCAAGGCCTACGACACCGCCGGGATGACCGAGATCTCCACCCTGTTCATGTTCGAGTGCTCGCATCAGCCGGGCGGCGCCCACCTGATCGAGGACCACGTGCTCGAGGAGGTCGTCGACCCGACCACCGGCGAACCCGTCGGGTACGGCGAGACGGGCGAGCGGGTGGTGAGCTCGTTCGGTCGGAGCATGATCCCGCTGCTGCGCTACCGCACCGCCGACCTGGTGGTGAAGGTGCCGGCCGACCGCTGCTCGTGCGGGCGGACGTTCGACCTCTACCGGGGCGGGGTGCTCGGGCGGGTCGATGACATGAAGCTGGTCCGCGGCACCAACGTCTACCCGCGCGCGATCGAGGGCATCGTGCGCGGCTTCCCCGACGTCGAGGAGTTCCAGGTCCGGATCTCCCGGGAGGGCATCCGGGACGAGATCGCGCTGCTGGTCGAGGTCTTCGCCGGTACGCCGGAAAACCTCTGGCCGGGCACCCGCGAGCGGCTCGGCAAGGAGCTCTCGGCCGCGCACGAGGGACTGCGTTTCCGGGTGGAGCGCGCGCCGGCCGGGTCGCTGCCGCGCTTCGAGCTCAAGGCGCGCCGGCTGGTCGACCTGCGTACCGCGCCGAAGGGCGGCTAGCCGCGTCGCCACTCTTGCCTCCCCGCGAGCCGTTCCCGCGATGCACCTGGGCAGACGTCTCGACTGGGCCGTAGGTGATCTAGTGCGGCAGGAGGTCGGCGACGTCGGACGCCGAGTGCGCCAGCCCCCGGTCCAGCGTGGCTAGCCGCCCTCCTCGCGCGCGTACCAGCTGCACCAGGTAGGCGTCGGTGACCTGCCGATGCCCGAATACGTGGGACAGGTCGACGTCGAGGTAGCTGAGGTCGTCCAGCCATTGCTGATGTCGCGGATGCGCGACTACGGCGACAAGCGCACCGCGGGCATCGGCTATCCCGGAGCCTTGTCGGAGCAGCAGTCTCAGCAGTGTGCCCTGGACGCTCGGACAGGTCGCAAAGACGCCGCTGGTGTCCCGAAACCACAAACGCGCAGCCGCGTGGTGCACGTGCTCCGGTACGACCAGCGCCACGAGCACGTTGCCGTCCAGCAGATGCACCTTGGGAACGGTCAACTTTCGTCTTGAACGAAAAGGACGTCCTCGCGCGTCACCCGGCGCCCGAGGTGGACGAGCGGCAGACCCGTTTCCTGGTCCAGCTCCAACGTCGAGTCGGCATGGTCCCCCGCCAATGCGCGGCGGAGTAGGTCAGAGACCGTACGGCTCAGCGTCTGCTGCCGATCTCGGGCGATGAGCATGGTGACGCGGTGAAGGTCTGCAGGAAGGTCGATCGTCGTTCGCATCAGCGCATCATACAGCGCATCAATAGGAACCCAACGACGAGGACAGCAAACGCACTGCCGACCCGCCTCGGCGCTCCGGCGAGGGCAGCGAACCGGCGGTGGTTGCCATTGCGGGCGCCCGCGGGACCCAGGACCCTGAGTGGTCGACCGAACGGTCAGCGATGGCGACCAGTATCGCGAGGCTGTATCGCGAGGCTGCGGGGAGCTTGGGTCAGATCTTGGTACGAACCATTCCGCTGATCGAAGGCCCCTGTCCCGCTCAGTTTGCTCGGTCACGGCTGCGGACCAGGCCTGGTTTGTCCGGTATGTAACTCCCGCCGCCGAGCAAAGTGGGCGGCGGCGAGCAAAGTGGGGGAACGGGCTATCGGAAGTGGCCGGCGGTAGACGTGCCACGGGCCGGCCAGGGGTGTCCCTGACCGGCCCGTGAGCCTTTGAACGGTCGTGCAAACCGCCAGTGGCGGGAGGTGCGACTAGGCGTTGTTGGTGAAGCTCACCACGGTGACACCGCCACCGACCTTGACGGTCGCGGTGCGGTTGGCGGTGCTGGACGAGACCTTGTGGCTCGCCGGCTGCACCTGGATCGCCGAGACGTGGGTGCCCGACTTGGC
>JBPCOB010000095.1:0-4103 GCA_051000715.1 Mycobacteriales bacterium | reverse complement strand
ACGGTGGGCAGCGGCGCCGCGGCCAGGGCGTCCTCGGCCGTTCCGGCCCGGCCGGGGCGGGTGCCGGTCTCGGTGTCCGCCGCCGAGGCCGCGGGGCGCGCGGTGGCCGTCTCAGGGGTCACGGCGTACACCACGGCCAGCACGAGCCCGGCCACCAGGAGCACCGCGGCCGCTGCGGCGGCGGCCAAGGCCGCCTGCAGCTTCCCGCGGCCCCACGTCGTCGAGGTCTGAGCGGGCCGGGTCGACGTCGGCGCCATCAGGTGCACCCGGTGCCGACGATCGAATCGACGATCACCAGGATCACGCCGTAGGCGATCGCGCAGCACACCGCGGCCAAGGTCCCAGTGGTGCCACATCTGCTGACCTGCGTGTTGTGCCTGAACCGGCCGAACGCGACCGCCCCGATCGAGCCGACAGCGCCGATCCCGATCAGCGCCAACACCCCCCACTTGACCCAGGAGGTGATGTCGTCGGCGAACTCCTGCGTGCCCGGCGGCGCCTCCGGGCAGACCGCGGCGTACACCGCCGGCGCCGCGTTCGCCGGGCCAGCCAGCAGCATGTTCGCCACCCAGAACGCGGCGCACGCGAATGCCGCCCGCGCGGCCGCGCGGCGGGTCGCGGCTGCCCTGCGAGGTTGACGGGTAGGGGTGGGACGGATGCGCAGCCGTGTCATGTCGGGTCCTCTCGGTGCGGGGGTAGGGACAGCCCGGTCAGAACCGGCTGATCCGGGGACAGCAGCGCCGCCAGCGCCTTGCCGGCGGCAGCGACAGGTTTGGGCAGCGGGTCCGGGGTCAGGCCGTCGACCTCCAGCCGGCGCACCATCGGCACCATCACCGCCCGGCCGGCGGCGCGGGCCGCCCGAAGATGGGGCCCGCAGCTGGCCGCGACCACCCCGGGCCAGCGCCCTGCGGCGACGGTGGCAAGCACCGCCGACCCCGGCAGGCAGCCGAGCAGATGCTCGGTCTGGCGGATCCCGGGAACCGTCATCCGGGTCACCACGACCAGCTGCGCGATGCTGAGCAGCTCGGCCAGCCCTCCGGCCCCGGTCACTGCAGCCGCTGCAGGGCAGCCGGCATCAAGGACCAGTACCCCGTCGCCGGCGGCAGCATCGGGTGGGGCGGCGGCAGCATCGGGTGGGGCGGTGGGCGGCAGCGGGTAGTTCGCCGGGGATGGGCCCGGCGCGCTGCGGCGGCTCAGGATCAGTGCGTCGCGGCGGCCGCGGCGCCACCCCGCCGCGTCCACACCCAGCTCGCTGTCACTGGCCATACCCAGCCCGGACCGGCACGGGTCGGCGAACTCCACCAGCTGCACCCGCCGGGGCCCGGTCAGCGCCTCGGCGATCGCCAACGCCACCGTCGACGCCCCGGCGCCAGCGTGCCCGGCCAGCACCACCACCGTGGGCAGGCCCAGCGCTGCGGCCTCCCCCGGACCCCGCACATGGCCCGCCGGAACAGGGCGGGCCAGCGCGTCCGCGGGGGGTTCGGCGGGCAGGTCGCCGTCGAACGCGCCGGCGCGGATCGCGATCACCGCGGCCTTCATCGCCGGCACCGACATCGGCCGTGCGGGGCCACCGGCACCCGGGCGGGTCCCGGCCGGCAGATGCAGCAACCGCGCGCCGCCGCTCACCGCAGACCTGCCGCCCACGTGCCCGGCCGGCCCTGCGAGCCCCGCTGGGGGTGAGGTTGTCATGGCTCTGACCGTCCGCACCAACCTCACGAACTTCTGCAGTAGGCCGGCGCGCGGGACTACTAGAGATTGGCCCGGTCAGGCATCAACGCCCAGGTCGGGGCCTACTTGAGATCGGTCGGGCACACCCGGGCGGACGGCCGCCCGGCATAGTGTGCGGCGCCGTCTGCGGCGGCTACTTGAGATCTCGGCGGAGGGTCGGCGGCTACTTGAGATCCGCCGCGCGGCCTACTTGAGGTTCGGGGTCGGCTCTAGTTGAGATCCGTGTCCGGCCTGTCGGGGCGGCGGCTCAGGACGCGCGTCGTTGCTGACTCTGAGTCCGCGCCCGGTGGATCGCCGCGGCCGTGTCCGGCCACAGATCCAACTCGTCCTGCCCGCCGGCCAGCTGCACCATCCGGGCGATATGCGCCTCGGCCTCAGCCTCGGCGCCTTCGGCGAAGGCCACCAGCGTGGCGTCCAGCAGCACCTTCTCCTGCTCCGGGGCCACCCCCAGGGCGACGGCGCTGGCCCCGCGGGCGGCCTCCAGCTGACCGTCGGCCAGCGACGCGGTCACCACCAGGTGCGCCACGTCGCAGATCATCGCCGCGTAGATCGCCTCCAGCCCGTCCAGCCACCGGTAACCGGCGACCCGCTGATCGAACGGCGGACCGGTCACCATCTCCAACGCGGCCTGCAGATCACGCAGCCCTCCCGCGCCGCGCACCGCGGCCCGGCACCGCAGCTGGCGGAACAGCTCGGCGTCGACCAGCACGCCCCGCAAGGTATAAGGCCGGCCGCGGTAGGCCATGGACAGGTGCGGCTGCCCGGTGTCAGCATCCTCGCCCAACCACTTCCGGGCCGCCGCGGTGACCGTGTACACCAACGCCCGCAGGTCAGTCGGATCCTCAGCCACGTCGGCGATGTCGGCGGCGTGCCGGCGCCGTTGCAGCATTCCGGCCGCCAGCTCCTCAACGGTGGCGCCACCCTCGTTGGCCGCCAGGAACGCAACTACTTCCTCGCAGCGCCCCCGCAGCCCCGCCCTGTCCACGGCCTGCTCGCCGCCCTGACCGCGCACCACCACCGGGCCCAGCACAGCCAGCCGCGGCCGTCGCGTGTCCGGGTCCCACCAGTCAGCCAGGTCCCGGTCCAGGCCCTGCAGGTCGGACTCGATCGTGTCCGCCAGCCCGGCCGGCGCCCGCGGCGCCAGAGTGTCCAGCTCCTCCGCGGTCGTCGCCGACGCCGCCACGTACACGTCGGTGGCCTGTGGCAGTACCGAGTCCGGGACCGGCGGCGTCCACGGCGACCGCCCCGCCGCCCGCCGCCGCGCCGCCGCGTCGTCGCTTCCGGTGCGGGGCAGGGTGAGCGTCGGCAGCAGAGCCCCAGCGGCGTCGGAGGACGCCTGCCACGCCGCGTCACCGGTCGCCGCCGGGATCGCCGCGTCCTCGGCGTGGTGCTCGAAGGCAAACAGGGCGGCGATGTCCGCGCCCTGCTCGGCGGTCAGCTGCGCCGCCCGCAGCCGCAGGTCCAGCGCCGGCACACTCAACTGACCGTCCGGGGCAAGTAGCACTTGCCATCCCCGCTCGGGCAAGGCCGGCACGCCGCCCGCGGTCACCACTGCCACCGCGCACCGCCCGCCCGCCTCGGCCACCGCGGCGGTCAACCCGGCCAGCGCCCCGTCATCGGCGTGGGTGTGGGCGTGCGGGGCGACCACGAGGACCTCGGGCATCCACGCGTCGCCCGCGACCGACCGCAGCCGACCCTCCAGCACGTCAACCTCCTGCCCGGCGGCCACCTCCGCGGTGTCGCGCAGCTTGTTGCGCAGCTCCCCGGCCACACCCTCCGGGTCGTCGCGGTGCGACAGCCGCTGCCGGTTCAGCTCACCGAGCTCGGCGCCGAAACCCACGGTGGCGACGTACAGCAGGTCCGACCAGGAGTTGACCGCCAACTCCGCGACCAGGTGCCGCGCGAAGTCCTCACACCGCCACGCGGGTCCGGACAGCTGCACAGCCCCCATCCGCTCGAGGTCCAGCAGCCACCGCTGCCCGTCCTCGTCGACACCGACACTGACCAGCCCCGGATACGGGGCAAGCACCCCCGCAGCCCGCCTAGGGTCCGCGGCGGCCGCGGACAGCTCAACCTCCCACCACAGACCCGACTCCACCACCGCCCACGGCGCCGGCGGCCCGGCCTCGGCAGGGGTGTGCAGCCGCAACCCCAGCCGCCCCGCGGCCAGCCGGGCCGCCACCACGTCCGGCAGCCGCCCGTCCGGGTCCTCGGCCACGGCCAGCGACAGGCCCCGCAACGCCGTGTCCAGCGCCGCGAAGTCCACCTCCCCAGCCTGGGCCGCGGACAGCGCCACCGTCTCGGCCTCCACCAGGGCCGCCGGCGTGGCCGCCAACGTCCGCCCCGCCCGCCGGCGGTGCCCACGGCGGCGGCGG
>JBPCOB010000094.1:0-6565 GCA_051000715.1 Mycobacteriales bacterium | reverse complement strand
GCGGGGCTGGCCTACGTCGAGCAGCAGCGGCGGGCCTCCGGCGTACCCATCACGCTCACCCACCTGGTAGGCAAGGCGGTCGCCACGGCCCAGGCCGAGGTGCCGGAGACCTGCTGCCGGGTGGTGTTCGGCCGGATCGTGCCGTTCCCGTCGGTCGACGTGTCGTTCGCTGTCGACGTCGATGGCGGTGAGGATCTCGGCCCTGTCAAGGTCCACCGGGCCGACGCCAAGTCGGTGGTCGAGATCGCGGCGGAAGTGACCGACCGGGCCGACCGGCTGCGCCGCCGCGGTGATCCGAACTTCGAGCGCAGTGCGGGCTGGGTCCGGCGCATTCCGGTCCCCCTCATGCGTCCGACGCTCGCCGGCGCCTCGTTCTTGCTCGGCGGGCTGGGCGTGCCGGCACTGGGCCAGCCGGGCTTTCCGCTGGGCTCTGCCCTGGTCAGCAGCGTGTCCCGGTTCGGTCTGGACGAGGGCTACATGGCACCGGTGCCCTTCGCCCGGGCGGCGCTCTATGTGCTCGTGGGCGGCGTCCGGGACGTGCCGATGGCGGTCGACGGCGAGGTCGTCGTACGCCCCCGGCTGGTGGTCACCGCAACGGCCGATCACCGGCTGGTCGACGGTGCGCATGCGGGAGCGATGGCGAAGGTGCTGCGCCGTGTGCTCGGTCACCCGGAGTGTCTCCGCAACTGAGTCTCGGAATTCGCCTCCCTCACGGGCGCCCGTCACCGAGTGGTCGGCTGCCGTACCCCTGGGCGCGATTGCCTGATCCCGGCGCGCCGGTGCGGAGCCGGCGCACGAGCCGGAGGGAAAGAACCTTGAGGAGATTTCGCACACTCGCTGCCGTCGGCGGCAGCGGCCTGGCGGCCGCGGCGGCGCTCACTGCCATCGGGGCCGGAGTCGGTACGGCGTCGGAGTCCGTGTCCGGCGTGACGCTGTACGGCGTACCGGTGAACCACAAGACACCCGGGGTGTGGTCGCCCAACGTGCTCTCGCCGCAGCTGGCCGAGATCGCCGTCGCCCATGGCTCTACCCGGCTGGAGAACGGCACCAAGAAGATCCCCTACTACGGCTATCTGGGTGACGGGCCGCTGCTGCCGCTGCTGCCGGGCAGCACCGCGGAGGCGACCAAGACCGAGCCCGACAAGAACACCTACCTGGTGCTGGACGGCCAGACGGGGGTCGACCGCAGCTACTCCTACGGCCGGCACTTCCTCTACCAGGGCCACGAGGGCGGCACCGGCTACATCACCCGGATCAACCTCGACGCCAACGAGGCCCACCGGGTCACGCTGCTGGCGAGCACCGACCTCAACGGGAAGGCACTACCGACCTTCGATGGATCGACGTACGACCCATTCGCCAAGAGGTTGCTGTTCACCGCCGAGCACGGCAACAGTGACGAGGGCGGCGTCTGGCAGGCCACCCTCGACGTGCCGTCCAAGGTCCGCGACATCAGTGGGGCGTTGGGCCGTGGTGGCTACGAGGGGATCCAGAACGACAAGGCCGGAAACCTCATGGTGGTCGAGGACATCGGTGGTTCTTACGGCACCCGGTTCCCGAACGCCAAGGCGCCCAACAGTTTCGTCTACCGGTTTGTCCCGGAGCAGGTCGGCGACCTGACCCGTGGCCGCCTGCAGGCGCTGCAGGTGATCTCCAATCGCACCGCCAAGCCGATCAGCTTCCACCCGAACGACATCGACGGCGACATCAAGTCCCAGGACCGCAGGGACCTGCACGCCTACGGCATGTCCTTCACCACCCGCTGGGTGACGATCCATGACACCGCCACTGCGGGCTACCGACCCTTCGACGCAAACCTGGCGGCGAAGGCGGCCAAGGCCACGCCGTTCAAGCGTCCGGAGAACGGCCAGTTCCGACCGGGCTCCGACTTCCGCGAGTTCTACTTCGACGAGACCGGCGACACCAACCTCGACACGGAGGCCGGTGCTCAGTACGGCGGCTTTGGCGCGGTCTACAAGCTGGTGACGGACCCGAATAGCAACAGCGGTCGGCTGTCGATGTTCTACCGGGGCGACCCCGCGCACACCGGCTTCGACAACGTGACCTTCTTCTCCCGGACGCAGGTGGCCTTCGTCGAGGACGCCAGCGACACCGTGCACACCCAGCGCAACGCGCTGGACTCGGGGTACCTGTTCGACACCCGGACGAACTACGCGTCCAACCAGCCGGTCCGGATCCTGGCCGAGGGCCGGGACCCGTCCGCGACCATCGACTCGTCGCTGAGTGATGCCGACGCGCCGGGTTTCCAGAACGAGGGCGACAACGAGATCACCGGCATCCACGTGTCCAACGGCGACCCGACGAGAAACGGGATCCTGGGGGCACAGATCCCGCGGCCCTTCGTGACGGGCAGCGACTGGCGGGCCTTCTACACCGCCCAGCACGGCGACAACGTGACCTTCGAGATCACCAAGAACCGCCTGGGCGAGTAGCCGGTTGCCAAGGACCCCCGCGCCCCACCTGGTCGCGGGGGTCCTCTGGCGAGAAGCGAGCGTTGAACTAGCCGAGACGGCGGCCGAGGTGGCGACTGGGACCGGCAGGGTCGAGTCGCCGGTGAGTTTGGCGTCGACGGCCGCGGCCGCCGCCCGATCGGCGATCGCCCACACGATGAGCGGGCTCACTTGGTGGTGGCGGTGACCCCGATCCCGCAGTGGTCCTTGGCGTAGGCCGAAACGCGCCGGGCGGCGGCCTGGTACTCCGGTGACCGCAACTGTGCGAGGGCGGCGGCGCCCGGGCTACGGCCGCTCGCGAAGGCGTCCGCGACGCCGTTGGCCACCCGGGTCTGAGCCACTACGTCCGCGCCCAGCTCGGCCGGCGCTATCTTCACCAACTTGTCGTTGAGCTGTTTCGACGTGAGGCCGTATCGCTTGCGCGCGGCCACGTCGAGCAAAGGAGCGTCGGTGTATTCTGTGAAGGCGCCGAACTGCGCCTTGATTACGTCACAGAACTTTTCCCCGCCCGCGACCGAGACGCTGTTCCGTCCCGCCGCGGCGGACGACGCCGCGGGTGCGCCCTTCGGCTTCGTCGCCTCGTTTCCGTCGCCACCGCCGCACGCTGTCGCCAGCAAGACGACGCCGACGATCGCCGCCACGGGTCGACGCCCGAAGAGCATTACGGCCTTCATCTTTGTCATCGTGGTCCCAGCGAGAGCGACTTCCACGGCGTCATGTCGAGTTTCCTTTCCCAGTGACGGTCGCGACGGGACTGTGCCGGTCATCCGCTGTACCGCCCCCCCGAGCGGTGCAGCGGACCCGCCCACGGTGCCGGTGGCCGGTCGCAATCCGGTCGCAATCCGGTCGCAGCCGGATGCGAGGTCAGCGGCCGCGGGCCCGCTGGCTGCGCCGCCCGGCCTCCAGCGGGACTACGGTGTCCTCGGTGATGCGGGACGTCACGTCGGCTGCCACATCCACGGCGATCCGGTAGGCCGCAACCGGGTCGGTGCCCGGGCTGTGGCCCCGCGGCAGCGCCGCCACGTCGGCGGCTTCGGTAGGTGCGACCGGCTGTCGGATGGCGCGCCGAATGGCGGCGGCGGTCGCGGCGATGTCGCCCGCTCGTGGGTCACCGCGACTCGCGAGCAGCCGAGCCAGGACTTCGAGACATTCGACCAGCACCCACCGGTCGGCGGCCGGTTCGATGTCGGCGAGTGCCGCTGCGATGTTCGTGGTCGCGGCCCGAGGGTCGCCGGCGTCGAGGTCGAGCCGGGCCAGGTTCACGCGGGCCAGCGCGGTCGTCGTACGGGTGCCCGAGAGCTGACCGGCCACCAGCGCTGCTTCGGCGTAGCGCCGCGCCTCGGCCGGCCGACCACGCCCGCGGGCGATCGCCGCGAGCCGGTAGGCGACAGTGCCCTCTGTCGGCCGGTGACCGAGCGCGCGGAACGCCTCGAGCGCGCGTTTCCCGACGGCAGCCGCCTCGTCCAGGTCGCCCCCGCGCCATAGCGACAGCGTCAGCGCGGCGAGGGCATGGCCTTCGGCAAGCGGGTCGCTGCCCCGCTGGGCGATGGCGAGGGCGCGACGCAGCGTCGGCCCGCTCTCACTGACCAGCGCCTCGTCGGCGAGGAGCGAGCCGAGGTGCAGCAGCGTCGTACCGATGTCGGGCTCGCTGCCGGCGACCTCGAGCCGGGCAAGTGACCGCTCGAAGAACCCGCGGGCGGCGCACAGATCGTCGGCAGCAGCGGCGATCGCGCCGAGTCGGCGGAGCGCGCGGCCGGCGCCGAGCGCGTCGCCGAGCTCCTCGTAGGCCGAGAGGGCGTCGGCGACGAGCCGCTCACCGAGGCGGAAGTCAGTGATCCAGTAGGCCAGGTGCCCCACCCGGAGCAACGCGTCGGCCCGGGCGGACGGGGGAGCCGGCGCCGCGGCGAGCAGCTGCTGCAGCCACTCCAGCCCTTCTTGCGGGCGGCGCCCAAGCCAGTAGTCGGCGAGGGCGGTCGCGACCCGAAGCCCGGTCGCGAGGTCCCCGGTCGCCGACATGGCATGCCGGAGGGCGGCGCGGACGTGCGGCAGCTCTCGATCCAACGCGGCCAGGACGGTCGCCCGGTCAGGGCCGGAGATTCTCCCCGCCAGCTCCTCCGTGCGGCCGAGCGCGGCACAGGCGTACGCCGCCTCGGTGGCCGCCCGCTCGCTGGCGGGGAGCTCGGAGAGCGCAAACCTCCGTACGGTCTCCAGCAGCCGGTACCGCACGCCGCCGCCCCCAGCGCCGGGGCGCACCTCTAGCAGGCTGCGGTCCACGAGAGCGGCGATCTGGTCGAAGACATCCTCAACCGGTTCGCCAGGGGCACCGACGGCGGCGACGAGGTCGAGGTCCGCGTCCGCTGCGAGGACGCCGAGCCGGCTCAGCAGGCGTCGCTGGACCACCGCAAGCCGGCCGACGCTGCGGTTGATCGCGACCCACAGCGTGTCTCGGCTCGTCGGCGTGGCGGCGGTCCAGCGCTGCAGATCCGCGTCGACCAGCTCGGCGAGTTCGCCCACCGACAGCAGTCTCAGGTGGGGGGCGACGAGCTCGAGCCCGAGCGGCAGGCCGTCGAGAAGGCCGCAGAGTCGGACGGCGGCCGCTCGGGACTCGGCATCGATCGCGAAGTCCGCGCGTACGAGCCGGGCCCGGTCCGTCAGCAGCAGGAGGGCATCGGCTTCGGGGAGGGCACCGAGCGGCACCAGGGCCTCGTCGAGCAACCCAAGCCGTTCCCGGCTCGTGGCCAGCACGCGCACGCCAGGGCATCGGCCGAGGACGGCGGCCACCTCGGCCGCCGTCTCGGCGCGCCGTTCCTCGCAGCCGTCGAGCACGAGAAGACCGGACTCGCCGGCAAGTGCGTCAAGCAGGCCGTGGCGAGCATCGCGGGCCCGGGACGAGGAGCCGACGGCGTCGAGCGCCGCCGCAGCGACCGGCGTCCCACTCAGTCCCTCCAGTGGCACCCACCAGACCTGCCCCCCGACCTGACGGGCGTGCTCGATCGCCAGGCGGCTCTTGCCCGCGCCGGCGGGTCCCAGGACCGTCACGAGCCGCGACCGGGACAGCGCATCGGCTACCGCTGCGGCTTCTGCATCCCGGCCGACCCGACGGGTCGCTACACCGGGCAGCACCGCCCGTTGGGGCGGTCGTGCGCCGTCGGGCCGCTCGAGCGCCGGGTCCTGAGCGAGGATGCGCTGCTGGAGTCGGCGTAGCGCCGGCCCCGGATCGATGCCGAGCTCGTCGGCCAACAGCGTCCGGGCGCTGGCGTAGGCGTCGAGCGCCTCGGCCTGCCGGCCGCTGCGATAGAGCGCCAGCATGAGGAGCTCCCAGCGGCGCTCTCGCAGCGGTTGCGCCTCGACGAGTGCGCGCGCCCCGGGCAGCACGCCGGCCGGCGGCTGCGCGGCCAAGGCGATGGCGACCTCCTCCTCCCGAAGGCAGTCGGCGACCTCCGCGAACCGCTCGGCCTCCGCCCGCGCCGCGGAGAAATCGGCAAGATCGGCGTACGCCGGCCCGCGGAAATGCCCGAGTGCCGTCCGCACCAGGTCGAGGGCGCCGGCCGGATCGGTCTCGGCGACCGCCCGTGCGCTCGCGGCAAGCCGTTCGACCACGGCCGCATCGACGGCGTCCGGTGCGGCGCGCAGCTGGTATCCGCCGGGCACGGTCTCGATCACAAGGTCGACGTCGAGGGCGTGGCGAAGCCGCAGCACGTAGTTCTTCAGCGTGTGGCCCGCGGTCCGCGGCGGTGCCTCCCCCCACACCGCTTCGGCGAGCGTGTCAACCGAGACGGGCCGGCCCGCAGTTAGGACCAGCGCCGCGAGTACGGCCCGCTCGCGGCGCCCGCCCAGCGGAACGGTCTGGTCGCCGTCGATTACGGCGAGCGGGCCGAGCACGCACGCCTGCACACGCGCACGCTACGTCGCCGGAGGGGTCGCCTGCGCCGGTAGCCGCCGGAAGGAGAGCCACGATGAAGCCGGAAGCCGGTAGATCACGCAGGAACGACTGCACCGTTCAGCATCGAGAACAGCGCGACGTAATGGCAGGCGGCGGCCAGCACGGTGCACAGGTGGAAAACCTCGTGGTAGCCGAAAACCCCCGGCAGCGG
>JBPCOB010000093.1:0-3254 GCA_051000715.1 Mycobacteriales bacterium | reverse complement strand
CGACCGGGCCGACCAGCGCTTCTCGTTCAGGGTTGACCATCGAGCGGCGCAGCTTGTGCAGCATCATCCAGGCGGTCTCATAGCGCTTGATGCCAAGCTGGCGCTGCAGCTGAACCGCCGAGATGCCGGGCGTTCCGGTGCTCATCAGGTACGCCGCCCAGAACCACAGGTGAAGCGCTGTCCGCGTCCCATGCAGGACCGTGCCGGCCGTCAGCGACACCTGATAGCGGCAGCGTGAGCATTGCCACAGCAGCCGCTTCTCTAACATGACCGCGTTCGAGGACGCGCAGCGTGGGCACCGAAAGCCCTCCGACCATCGTGAGGCGATCAAGTACTCGCGGCAGGCCTCGTCGTCAGGGAACCAATGCTGGAACTCCACGATGCTGCGCGGGAAATCCGGCCTGGGCATGGACCAAGACTAGCGGAGCGAAGCGGATAAGCAAGAGTGGACTAAGCAAGCTCGGCGGATGCGCGATCATCCGGGCGCGGGCATAACAAGTTGTCGGAGCAGTTGCGCTCACCGCAGGGTGCTCAATTAACGCCGTGCCCGGCCGGCTCGAGCGCGGAGCCCCCTGCTCGCTGCGCCCCCAAGGCCCCATGGCCCGTCCGTAAGCGCCTATCTGCACGTGCGCATTGGGATCCCTAACCGGCACAGCTCCGTAGCGGAGCACCCTGGGCGCCCCCATATGAGGTGGCCGCCAACGCCGGTCCGAGCTCGGCCGGGTGTGACGATGTTGGGGTGTCATGGCAGTTGCATATGCTCGCGGCCCTCATCGAGGCCGCTCGGGCTGATCGTGGGGTCGCCGAGCTGCGGGTGACCGGCTCGGCCGCCGATGACCCGGCGGGGATGGACGGGTGGAGCGACGTCGACATCGCGGTTGCCGTGCATCCGACCGCGGTGGGCAGGGTGTCTGGCGATGTGTGGCTGTCGCAGTTCGGCCGGGTGTGGACGGTCGGTGGTGGGCGACGGTCGGGGGCGCTGCGCCGGGTCGTCTACGCCGACGGGCGGCGCCTCGACCTGCTGGTGGTGACAGAGGCGTCGCGGCTGCCGCCCGGCAGCACGCTTCTCGGCCCGCGGCCGGCCGCCGCTGAGCCTGCCGGTCCGGCAGCGCCGGCTCGCCCGGACGGGCATCCGGGGGTGTCGGCGGTGCGGTTCGATGCGGCGCTGGCCGTGGTGAAGTACGCCCGGGGGGACCTGCTGATCGGCACCCATCTGTCCTTGCAGTTGGTGCAGGCCTGCCTGGTCCAGGCCATGCGGCTACGGGACCGTGAGCTGGGCACCACGACCCATCGCCACGGCAGTCACCGCGACGTCGAGGTGGCCCGGCTCGACCGGCTCCGCCGGCACGGGTGGACGGCCACCGGCGGGCTGGCGCTGATCGAGGATGCCGCTGCCGCCTATGACCGGCTGACCGGTGAGCTCGATCCTGACTACATCCCGGACTGGACCGGCCTGCACGCCCTCCTCGCCCAGGCCCGCCGCCCACAGCGGTGACCGTGGGCGGCGCCTGCGCCGCCGGCCATCGGTCGGTGTTGACGGGCTCGGCCGCGGCCTGCGGCTGATAGCCGGCTGACGTTCAGTGTCCCGGTGCACGGCGGCGACCCGTGCCGGCGGCCAAGGTCGCGCCGTCAGCTCCGCCCGTTGTGCGGTGACACACGACGGGCGCAGCATGGGCGCTGTGTCAGAGGAGTCCGGGGTGGTGCGGCTGGTTGTGGCGCAGGTGAACGAGGTCCACGGCCTGGACTTCGGGGTGGGGCGGCGGCTGCCGGGCGGCTATCAGAGTGGCGCCTACCAGCTGTTCTCCCGGTCGCACGGCCGGGCGGTGCTGAAGATTACAACGGACTCAGCCTGGGTGCCGCGGGTTTTGGCGGCGGAGCCGCTGGTGGAGCGGGCCCGCCGGGCTGGCTGGCCGACGCCGGCCTGGCTGGCGGTAGGGGTGACCCCGCAGGGCTGGGCGTACTGCGTGCAGGACTGGGTCGACGGGTCCGCGATCGGCGGGCTGGACGAGGTCGGTGTCGACGCTGTGGTGGAGCTGGTGGAGGGTCAGGCCGGGCTGGCGCCGCCCACCGGCGTCGACTGGCAGGCCTACAACCGCCGGGTGGTCTTCGACGGCGACGGTGCGGTCGCCGACCGGGTAGCGGCGTCCGGGCCGGCAGGAGCGCAGATCGTCGGCCGGTTCCAGGCGCTGTGCGCGCAGCACCCCGACCTGATCACCGGGCCGGTGGACCTGGTGCATGGGGACCTCAGCACCGCCAACCTGCTGGTGCGGGCCGGGCGAATCGTCGCCGTGGTCGACGTGGAAGCCCTCGGTAAGGGTCACCGGGTCAGCGACTACGCCTGCCTACTGAGAGAGGGCTACATGGACGGCGCCGACCGCCACCTGCTGCGCCGCCTTCGCGCGGTCGCGGAAGCCGGAGCCGGCCCCGGAGCACTCGCCATCTCCTGCGCAGCCACCGCGTTCCTCGTCGCCGGCTTCGTCCTGGAACACCTACCGCGGCGCTGGCCCGACAAGTGCACCGGCCTGCTCGACCTCGTCGCCGACCTCGGTGGCTGACCCCGCCGCCGGCCACAGCGCAGTTCGGCCTACCGCAGACAACTGACCCGGCACCCGGCGGCCGCAGAAGCCCGCCGGCGGCCGCGGGCTTACCGACGCCAGGTGCAGCGTGGAGGGCAAGGGCAACCACCGCGTGCCCGTCACGGCCGATGGTGGCGGGGGTAACCCTGTGCGGGGGTCAGTCCGGCCAGGTAACGGGACTCATGCTTATCCGATTCACTCCGCTGCGTTTGGGGAGGTTGTCCCGCACTCCGTTGAACTTGGGTGGCGGTCCTCGTGATCGTCAGGCGGCGATCACGGGTTCATCATGGCGCACGGCACCGACAGTTTGAGCGGCGACATGCGCGTCGAGAGCGACGCGTAGTGCGGGCAGGTGAAGGTGGCCGTTGACGCGGCGGAACTGCTTGCCGGCCTCGATCATGCCAGCGGCGCACCAGCGCAGCGCCATGGTGCCGTTCTGCCAGTTCTTCACGTTCGTGGAGTGGTTGCGCGCGATCGAGATCATCGACTCGATGCTGTTGGTCGAGCGCAGCGTTCGTGCCAGTGTCGGCGAGACGCCCAGGCGTAGCACGGTGAGCGTCTCGCTCAGCCCTTCGCGCAGCGACGCGGCCGCACCGGGGTGGGTGCGCTCGAGTTCCTTGGCCAGGGCTTCGAGCTGCGCCTCGGCCAGGATCGCCGACTCGGCCCGGTAGGCCGCGC
>JBPCOB010000092.1:0-10893 GCA_051000715.1 Mycobacteriales bacterium | reverse complement strand
GTACCGGCATGGGCAGCGCGCGACCCGGCATGGGCGCCGGTACCGGCGCCGGGACCGGCGCGGGCGCGCCAGGTCGTCCCGGTGGCGGTTTCGCCGGCCGACCCGGTGGTGGTGGCCCCGGCGGCCGTGGTCGACCCGGCGGCACCGCCGGCGCCTTCGGTCGCCCCGGTGCCCAGCGCGGCAGGCAGCGCAAGTCCAAGCGGGCAAAGCGCCAGGAGTTCGACAACATGCAGGCGCCGACCATGGGGGGCGTCAGCGTCCCCCGTGGCAACGGCCAGATCGTCCGGCTGCCGCGCGGCGCCTCCCTGTCCGACTTCGCCGACAAGATCGGTGCCAACCCGGCGTCCCTGGTCCAGGTGCTGTTCGGGCTGGGCGAGATGGTCACCG
Organism: Mycobacteriales bacterium; assembly: GCA_051000715.1. GTDB lineage: Bacteria > Actinomycetota > Actinomycetes > JALYNC01 > JALYNC01 > JBPCOB01. Next base: position 10,506 of record JBPCOB010000092.1, on the reverse strand, counting down.
CCACCCAATCGTGCACCGACGACACGCTGGAGCTGCTCGGCGTCCAGCTCGGCTACGAGATTTCGATCGTCAGTCCCGAGGACGAGGACCGGGAGCTGCTGCAGTCCTTCGACCTGGAGTTCGGGGCGAACGAGGGCGGCGAGTCGGACCTGGTGTCACGGCCGCCGGTCGTGACCGTGATGGGCCATGTCGACCACGGCAAGACCAAGCTGCTCGACGCGATCCGCTCGACCGACGTCGCCGGTGACGAGGCGGGCGGCATCACCCAGCACATCGGTGCCTATCAGGTCCACCACCCGGTGGAGGGTGGCGAGCGTGCCATCACCTTCATCGACACCCCGGGCCACGAGGCGTTCACCGCCATGCGTGCCCGCGGAGCCCAGACGACCGACATCGTGATCCTGGTGGTCGCCGCGGACGACGGCGTCAAGCCACAGACGGTGGAGGCGCTCAACCACGCGCAGGTGGCCGGCGTACCGATCGTGGTCGCGGTGAACAAGATCGACAAGGAAGGAGCCAACCCGGACAAGGTGCGCCAGCAGCTCACCGAGTACGGCCTGGTGGCTGAGGAGTACGGCGGCGACACCATGTTCGCCGACGTCTCCGCCCGCACCGGCGACGGCATCGACGCCCTGCTGGACTCTGTGTTGCTGACCGCGGATGCGGCGCTGGACCTGCGGGCCAACCCCGACCAGGACGCCGAAGGGGTCGCCATCGAGGCGCACCTCGACCGGGGCCGGGGCGCGGTGGCCACCGTGCTGGTTCAGCGCGGCACACTGCGGGTCGGCGACTCGATCGTCTCCGGCGACGCCTTCGGGCGGGTCCGGGCCATGCTCGACGACAAGGGTGACCCGGTGGCCGCGGCCGGCCCGGCGCGACCGGTCCAGGTGCTCGGCCTGACCTCGGTGCCGGGCGCCGGCGACAACTTCATGGTTGTCAGCGAGGACCGGATGGCCCGCCAGATCGCCGAGCGCCGGCAGGCCCGCGAGCGCAACGCCGAGCTGGCCATGACCCGTGGCCGGCCCACGCTCGAGGACCTCTTCGCCAAGATCGAGGAAGGCAAGGTCACCCAGCTCAACCTGATCCTCAAGGGCGACGTCGCCGGGTCGGTGGAGGCGGTCGAGGACTCGCTGCTCAAGCTCGATGTCGGCACCGAGGTCGGGCTGCGCATCCTGCACCGCGGCGTCGGCGCGATCACGGAGAACGACGTCAACCTGGCGGCGACCTCTGACGCGATCATCCTCGGCTTCAACGTCCGGCCGGAGGGCAAGGCGCGCGAGCTCGCCGGCCGCGAGCACGTGGACATCCGCCTCTACAGCGTGATCTACCAGGCGCTGGACGACATCGAGGCGGCGTTGCGCGGCATGCTCAAGCCGGAGGTGGAGGAGGTCCAGCTCGGTACCGCCGAGGTGCGCGAGGTCTTCCGGGTGCCGCGCATCGGCAACGTGGCGGGCTCCCTGGTCCGCTCGGGCACCATCGTTCGCAACAGCCGGGCCCGGCTGGTGCGCGACGGCGTCGTGGTCGCCGAGAGCCTCACCGTCGACTCGCTGCGCCGCTTCAAGGACGACGTGCGCGAGGTGCTCGAGGGTTACGAGTGCGGCATCGGGCTGGGCTCCTTCAACGACATCAAGGTCGACGACGTGATCGAGACCTATGAGATGCGGGAGAAGCCCCGGGCGTAGTTCCTGCGGGGAGGCCGACGATGTGGACCGGGACGCTCGCGTGCGACCTGCTGCTCGGCGACGTGCATTCGCTGAAGGAGAAGCGGTCTGTGGTGCGGCCGATCGTGGCGGAGCTGGCTCGTCGGTACGCCGTGTGCAGCGCCGAGGTGGGGCATCTCGACCTGCACCAGCGTGGCGCGATCGGCGTGGCGGTCGTGGCGGCCGACGCCGGGCACTGCGTGGAGGTGCTGGACGCGTGTGAACGGCTGGTCGCCGGCCGGCCGGAGGTGGAGCTGCTGTCGGCCCACCGGCAGCTGTTCGGAGAGGACGACGAGTGACCGACGCCGCCCGCGCGCGCCGCCTGTCCGATCGTATCCGGGAGATCGCCGCTGCCTTCGTCGAGGTGCGGGTCAAGGACCCGCGGCTGGGCTTCGTCACGATCACCGACGCTCGGGTGACCTCAGACCTGCGCGACGCCAGGGTTTTCTACACGGTGTACGGCGACGAGCAGGCGCGGGCCGACTCGGCGGCGGCCCTGGCCAGCGCCACCGGGCTGGTGCGGTCAGAGGTTGGTCGGCAGACCGGATTGCGGTTCACTCCCACGGTGACCTTCGTCGCTGACGTCGTACCGGACAGCGTCCGCCACATCGACGAGCTGTTGGCCAGGGCGCAGGCCGCTGACGAGCAGGTGCACTCGATCGCTGCGGGTGCCTCGCCGGCCGGCGAGGCGGACCCCTATCGCACGCCGCGGGCCGCGGGCGAGGGCGATGTGGAGGCCGCCTCGTGACTCGGGTGGCGTTGCCGCGATGACCGCCGTACCCGAGTCCATCTGGACGGCCGCGGTGCGGCTGCTACAGGACGCGGACGATGTCGCTCTCGGCTGCCACGTCAACCCCGACGGTGATGCCCTTGGGTCCATGCTCGCCCTGGCGCAGAGCCTGCAGTCGCTCGGCAAGAGAGTTGTGTGCTCCTGGGACGGCGGCAGCCCGCTCACCGTGCCGACGGCGTACGCCGGCCTGCCGGGGCGCGACCTGCTGGTGGAGCCGGCGGACTTCCCGACCGCCCCGGCGGTGCTGGTCGCGCTGGACACCGGCAGCAGGGACCGGCTGGGCAGCCTGGCCGAGGCCGTGACGGCCGCGGGCGCCGTACTGGTGGTCGACCACCACGCATCCAACGAGGGCTTCGGCACCGTCGGGCTCGTCGACCCGCATGCCGCGGCCACCGCGGTGCTGGTCGAGGAGCTGATCCGCCGGCTGGGCGCCAAGCTGACAGCCGACGTCGCCGCCTGCCTCTACACCGGTCTGACGACCGACACCGGGTCGTTCAAGTACGCCTCCACCACGCCCGCCGTCCACGAGCTGGCTGCTCGGCTGCTCGCCACCGGGATTGCGCACGACGAGATCTCGCGTGCCATCTGGGACACCAACTGCTTCACCTACATCCAGCTGCTGGGCGCGGTTCTGTCCCGGATAGTGCTGGAGCCGGACGCGGCCGGTGGGCTCGGCCTGGTCTGGACCCACTCCACCGCGGCTGACCTGGTGACCTACGGGGTGGGCATGGAGGAGCTCGAGGGCGTCATCGACGTGATCCGGACCACGGCGGAGGCGGAGGTGGCCGCGGTGTGCAAGCAGGACGTCGACGGCGCGCTCAAGGTCTCGATGCGGTCGAAGGGCCACATCGACGTGGGAGCGGTCGCCGTGGCGCTCGGCGGCGGCGGGCATCGGCTGGCCGCCGGCGTCACGTCCACGGCCGACGTCGCCACGACGATGGAGCGAGTACGCCGGCTGCTGGCGACCGCCCGGAGTTGACCAGTGCCGACGGCCTGGTCGTCGTCGACAAGCCGGCCGGCTGGACCTCCCACGACGTCGTCGCTCGACTGCGCCGGCTGGCCGGAACGCGCCGGGTCGGGCACGCCGGCACGCTCGACCCGATGGCGACCGGCGTACTCGTCGTGGGCATCGGCCGGGCGACTCGGCTGCTCGGCTACCTCTCGGCCGGCGACAAGGCGTACGACGCCACCGTGCGGCTGGGGGAGACCACCAGCACCGACGACGCCCAGGGTGAAGCGCTGGCCAGCGTGTCCGCTGTGCACCTGCAGGAGGAGGCGGTGCGAGCGGCGCTGGAGCCGCTGACCGGCGAGGTGGCGCAGGTGCCGGCCACGGTCAGTGCGATCAAGGTGGCCGGCAGGCCGGCGTATGCCCGGGTCCGGTCCGGCGAGGAGGTGACGCTGGCGGCCCGGCAGGTGACGATCTCCGAGCTGCGGCTCACCGGCGTACGGCGAGTTGGCGAGCGGCTCGACGTCGATCTGCACGCCGAGTGCTCGTCTGGCACCTACGTGCGGGCGATCGCCCGTGACCTCGGAGCGGCTCTCGGCGTGGGCGGTCACCTCGTCGCCCTGCGGCGCACGCGGGTGGGCGGCTACGACCTCTCGATGGCCCGGTCGCTGACCGAGCTGGAGCGCGAGCTGGCCGTGGTGCCGCTGGCCGCCGCCGTCGCAGCGGCCTTTCCGCGCCGAGACGTGGACGCCGACGACGCTCGTCGGATCGGGCACGGCGTACCCCTGCCTGCGGTCGCCCTCGGCCCCGGACCGGTTGGCGTCTTCGGCCCGGACGGGTCCGTCCTCGCCCTGGTCCAGGAGGGCGACGGCCTGGCGCGCCCGTTGGTCGTCTTCGTCGGAAGTTGAAGTGCGCCGCAGGGCCTGGCAAGCAGCTCAGCCTGTGCGAGTCGCGGGGCCTCGGTCGGAGCGCCGACTGGCCGACAGCCCGTAGACGGCGACGTGCCGGATCAGGATCACCAGCGCTGCGGTGACCGACCGCGCCACGTTCGGCGGCCCGGTCAGCCGGACCAGCCCGGCCGCGGTGAACAGGTCCAGCAGCACGCCGAGCGCGAGAACTCCGTTCCGGGTCCGGGCCAGCACGATGGCCGCGGACAGCGCGCCGGCGCCGGTGATGGCCACGGCGAGCGAGTCCACCACCCTCACGGTCGTACGCCGGTGTCGGCCCCTTGAGCGATCTGGTCTCGTTCCTCACGGATCTCCCGACCGAGGAAGAAGTTCAGGGCGGTCCGGATGGTGGCCACCGCGGCCAGCTGACCGAGCTCGCGGAAGCTCGGCGCCACCGCCGTCCGCAGGATGTCGGCGGCTAGCTGGAACTCCAGGCCCAGCGCGAGGAAGCGACCGAGCACGAGCCGGACCGGCACGAAGACCGACGGGTTGCGGCTGCGCAGCCCCACCACGATGAACCGGACGAACGCGATGACCGCCCCCACGAAGATGACGCCCACGCCGGCGGACTCCACCAGCCGCACGAGCACATCGACGACGCTCGCCACGCTCGCCTCGTCGAAGGCCCCGGCCATCGTCACTCGCGGCGGGTACCCGACGTAGGCGGCGTTGACGCCTCCGGGGAAGGATGAGGACCGACCGTAAGGAGTCGCCATGGGCCAGGTCCTGCTCGGCACGCCGGTCCGGCGGGTGGACCGCTCGGGCGTTACCGACTCGCAGGCGCTGGCACTGGCGGGCGAGCTTCGCAGCAGGGTGCGTGGCGAGGTGCGCTTCGACGGCGGCAGCCGGGCGCTCTACGCCACCGACGGCTCCAACTACCGGCAGGTGCCGATCGGGGTGGTCGTGCCGAAGGACGACGGCGACGTGGCAGCCACCCTGGAGACGTGCCGGCGCTACGGCGCCCCGGTGCTCGGCCGCGGCGCCGGCACCAGCCTGGCCGGCCAGTGCTGCAACGTCGCGGTCGTCCTGGACTTCTCCAAGTACATGGACGCCATCGTCGGGGTCGACCCGCAGGCCGAGCAGGCCCGGGTGCAGCCGGGCGTGGTGCTCGACCGGCTCCGGGAGGCGGCCGAGCGCCACCACCTCACCTTCGGCCCCGACCCCGCTACGCACTCCCACTGCACGCTCGGCGGCATGATCGGCAACAACTCGTGCGGCGTACACGCCCTGCTGGGCGGCAAGACGGTGGACAACGTCGACTCCATGGACGTCGTCACCTACGACGGCCTCCGGCTGACCGTCGGGCCGACTTCCGAGGACGAGCTGGCCGCGATCGTGCGCGCCGGCGGTCGCCGTGGCGAGATCTACGCCGGCCTGCGGGATCTCCGGGACCGGTACGCCGAGTCGATCCGCGCGAGGTACCCGCGGATCCCGCGCCGGGTGTCCGGCTACAACCTCGACGAGCTGCTGCCGGAGAACGGCTTCCACGTCGCCCGGGCGCTGGTCGGCACGGAGTCGACCTGCGCGATCACGCTGGCGGCGACCGTCCGGCTGATCCATAGCCCGCCGTACCGCCGGCTCGTCGTGCTCGGTTACCCGGACTTCTATGTCGCCGGCGACGCCGTGCCGGCGATCCTCGAGCACGAACCGATCGGGCTCGAGGGGTTCGACGACCAGCTGGTGCGCGACATGACGAAGATCGGCCTGCACGCCGACAAGCTGCACCTGCTGCCGGCGGGACGCGGCTGGCTGCTGGTAGAGCTGGGCGCCGACGACCCCGCCGAGGTGGAGGAGCGGGCCGACGCGCTGGTGGCGGCGCTGCGGGACGGGGCCGGCGCTCCCGACGTACGCACCTATAGCGCGCGGGAGGAGAGGGACATCTGGGCGGTGCGCGAGTCCGGCCTGGGCGCCACCGCGCACCCAACCGGGGCGCTGCCCAACTGGGAGGGCTGGGAGGACTCGGCCGTCGACCCGGCGGTGATCGGGCGTTACCTACGCGACCTCAAGGCGCTGTGGGGCGAGTTCGACTACTCCGGTGCCTGGTACGGCCATATCGGCCAGGGCTGCGTCCACACCCGCAACAACTTCGACCTGCAGTCGGTCGGGGGCATCGCGAAGTTCCGCGAGTTCATGGAGGCCGCCGCCGACCTGTGCGTCTCCTACGGCGGGTCGTTGTCGGGTGAGCACGGCGACGGCCAGGCCCGCGGCGAGCTGCTGGAGAAGATGTACGGCGCCGAGCTGGTCGGGGCCTTCCGGGCGTTCAAGCGGCTGTGGGACCCGGAGAGCCGGATGAACCCGGGCAAGGTGATCGACGCGTTCCCGCTGGACACAAACCTGCGCTACGGCGCCGACTACGCGCCGGTCGACCTCGGACCGACGCACTTCTCCTTCGCCCACGACGAGGGCAGCTTGGCCGGCGCGGCCAGCCGCTGCGTCGGCGTGGGCCGGTGCCGCAAGACCGACACCGGCTCGATGTGCCCGTCGTACATGGTCACCGGCGAGGAGAAGCACTCGACCCGGGGCCGGGCCCGGATGCTGTGGGAGATGCTGCAGGGCGAGGCGACGCCCGCGAGCTGGCGCAACGACGACGTCCGGGACGCACTCGACCTCTGCCTGTCCTGCAAGGGCTGCAAGGGCGAGTGCCCGGTCTCGGTCGACATGGCGACCTACAAGGCCGAGTTCCTCTCGCATTACTACGCCGGCCGGCTACGCCCGCGGACGGCGTACTCGATCGGCCTCATCTACTGGGCCGCCCGGCTCGCCTCCAATGCGCCGCGGACGGTGAACGCGCTGACCGCGGCGCCGGTGCTCGCCGGCCTGCTCAAACGGGCCGGCGGGATCGCGCCGGAGCGGGCGGTGCCACGCTTGGCTACGACGACCTTCCGTTCTTGGTTCGAGGCGCGGGAGCCGGTCAACGCTGGTTCGCCCGAGGTGCTGCTGTGGCCGGACACCTTCACCAACCACTTCTCACCGGAGGTCGCCCGGGCGGCGGTCGAGGTCCTGGAGGACGCCGGCAAGCAGGTCGTTCTCCCGGAACGGATCCTTTGCTGCGGGCGGCCCCTGTACGACTTCGGCATGCTCGATACCGCCGAGCGGCTGCTGCGCCAGGTGCTGACGGTGTTACGGCCGGTGATCCGCGCCGGCGTACCGGTCGTCGTGCTCGAACCGAGCTGCCTGTCGGTCTTCCGGGACGAGCTGGGCAACCTGTTCCCGGCCGACCAGGACGCCAAGCGACTGGCCCGGTCCAGCTTCACGCTGGCGGAGTTCCTCAGGGGGTTGCCGGCATACACCCCGCCGAAGCTGGCCGCGACCGCCCTCGTGCAGGGGCACTGCCACCAGAAGGCGGTGATCGGCATGGACGCCGATTTGGCAGTGCTGAAGGCGATGGGGGTCGACGCTGAGCTGCTCGACGCGGGCTGCTGCGGCGTGGCCGGCCCGTTCGGTTTCGACGCGAAGCACTACCAGACCAGCATGGCGATCGGGGAGCGGGTCCTGTTGCCGAAGGTGCGGGCCGCCGATGCGGCGACCCTGGTGCTGGCGGACGGATTCAGCTGCGCCACCCAGGTGCAATCGGGCGCCGGTCGGCCCACGCTGCACCTGGCCGAGCTGCTGGCGCGGGCGCTGCGAGAGCGCGACGGTGGGTCGCCGGTGTCTGCCGGCCACCGCGTCGTGCCCTGGCGTGCCCTCGCTGCCGCCGGCCTCACTGCGGCCGGCGCGGTGGCTGTACGGCGGGCGGCTTGCCGTCAGCGGGCGGGCTGAGTTCGGCGCGTACGCGTGGCAGCGCGCCCGGGTAGCGCTGGCAAAGGAAGGCGATGAGCTTCTCCCGCACCTCGCAGCGCAGGTCCCAGGAGCTGGTCGCGTCGGCGGAGCTCATCAGCGCCCGTAGCACCATGGTGGTCGGTGTCACGTCCACCACCTGCAGGCCGCAGTCGCGCTGGTCCCAGCGGGGCGAGGCGGCCAGCACCCGCTCGAGCTCCCGGCGTAGCGGATCGACGGGCAGGTGGAAGTCGACGTGCAGCATGACGCTGCCCACTACCCGAGACTCGTCGCGGGTCCAGTTCTGGAAGGGCTTGGTGGTGAAGTAGGTGCTCGGCAGTACCAGCCGGCGCTCGTCCCAGAGGTGCACGACGACGTAGGTGAGGGTCAGCTCCTCGATCCGTCCCCACTCCTCCTCCACGACGACGACGTCGTCGATGCGCAGATGGTCGGTGAAGGCCAGCTGGAGGCCGGCGAAGACATTGGCCAGGGTGGTCTGAGCGGCCAGGCCCGCGACGATGCCCAGCACACCCGCCGAGGCCAGCAGGCTGGCGCCGATCGTGCGCACCGACCTGAAAGTCATGAGCATCGCGGCGAGCGCGGTCACGAACGTCACGGCGACGGTGATCCGCCGTACGACGATCACCTGCGTGCGCACCCGGCGTACCCGCAGGTTGTTCGGGACGTCGAGGTCGTAGCGGCGCAGCGCGGCGTCCTCGACCACGAAGGCGAGCTGGGTGACCAGCCAGGCGCCGACACCGATCAGCACCAGCGTGAGCCCGTGCCGGACCAGGTCGACCGTGTCCGGGTCCGCCCCGCGTTCGGGATGGACCAGGAGCAGACCCACCACGACGAGCAGCGCCCGGAACGGCAGCCGGCAGCGCCGCGAGATCACCGCCAGCTCCGGGTCGCGGCGCGCCAGCCGCGCCACCACGACGTGAATGATCAGGCTGGTAACCGCAGCAGCGAGCAGCGCGCCGCCGGTGGCGACGGCGGCCCGACCGGCGTCCCAGGCCAGGGGTCCTCCTACGGGTGACACGCGTCGGTGATGCGGCGCCGGCGTGGCAGGCTGAGTGGAAACGGCGGAAGGCATGGTGTGCAGCGCTGGCGCGGCCTGGACAGTACGCCGCCCGGCTGGGGCCGTTGCGTGGCGACCATCGGCGTCTTCGACGGCGTACACCGCGGTCACCAGGAGATCATCGGCTCGGCCGTACGCCGTGGGCTCGCGGACCGCCTTCCGACGGTGGTGGTCACCTTTGATCCGCACCCGAGCGAGGTGGTTCGGCCGGGAAGCCATCCGCCCGTTCTCACCGCCGCCAGGTACAAGGCCGAGCTGCTGGCGGCCCTTGGCGCCGACGTGCTGCTCGTGCTGCCGTTCACGCTGGAGTTCTCCCGGCTCGGGCCGGACGAGTTCGTGCACACGGTGCTGGTCGAGCAGCTGCACGCCGGGGAGGTCGTGGTCGGCGAGAACTTCCGCTACGGCCACCGGGCCGCGGGCAGCGTCGGTACGCTCGCCGACTCGGGTCGGCGGTTCGGCTTCGCGACCGAAGGCGTGGCGCTGCTGCGCGAAGGTGACACGACGATCTCCTCGACGTACGTGCGCTCGTGCGTCGACGCCGGCGACGTCAGCGCCGCCGCCCGCGCCCTCGGCCGCCCGCACCGGGTGGACGGCGTGGTGGTCCGCGGGGACCGGCGTGGCCGGACCATCGGCTATCCGACGGCCAACCTGCAGCCGACGGCGTACGCCGCCGTCCCGGCCGACGGGGTCTACGCCGGCCGGCTGGTCCGGGGCGCCGACCGCTGGCCGGCGGCCATCTCGGTCGGCACCAACCCCACTTTCGAGGGCCGCGAGCGCCGGGTGGAGGCCTACGTCCTCGACGCCGAGATCGACCTGTACGGCGACACCGTCGGCCTGGAGTTCGTTGCCCGGCTGCGCGACACCGTGCGCTTCGACGGCGTCGAGCCGCTGGTCGCCCAGATGCAGCACGACGTCGAACGGACCCGGGAAGCACTTCCCGACTGAGGCAGACCCAGGACACGGTCATCGCTACGGCGGCCGAAGCACCATTCCGTCTCGCCGGACCGCGGTGATCTCGCCGTTGGCATCCCCGTCGAGCCGCCAACCGCCCTCGTGCACGCACCGGTGATGAGCGGGGCATAGCAGCAGCAGGTTCCACAACCCTCGAGCGTGATACGGCACCTGGCCTCTGCGACTGTAGGCCAGAAGCGGGAGCAGGCACGAGATCATCCGGCTGCTGCTGACGGTGCGAATTCAGCCGGCGGGTCGTGGCGCTCGGGCCGAGCTCCGGACACCGTTCGATCGGGCGGTCGGGATCAAGTTTGCTCAGGCGCGGTCTCGGGCGGCGG
>JBPCOB010000091.1:0-6592 GCA_051000715.1 Mycobacteriales bacterium | reverse complement strand
TCGAGGTCCCGCGCAGCCACGATGGTTGCCGGGTCGAGCCGGCGTCCGGCGGCCAGCACCCGGGACCTTGCCCTCGCGACCACGTCCTCGACCGAAGGCCGCGACGCCAGCTCCGCGAGCTGGGCGGCGAGGTACTCCTGCAGGGACCGGCCGGAACGCTCCGCCCGGGCGGCCAGCTCGTCGCGCACCTCGTCCGGAACGTTGCGGATGGTGATCGTCACAGCCATGCCTGCATACTGCTGCACTGCAGCGAGAGCGCCAGCAATGGGTGGCTATCAGCCGATGCGGGCGAGCACCTCAGCCGCGTGACCGTCGGCCTTGACGCCGTACCACGCCTGTTCGATCCGGCCGGCCGCGTCGACGAGGAAGGTCGAGCGGATGACCCCCTCGCTCGTTACGCCGAACCGCTCTCGCTCCCCCCACGCGCCGTACCGGCGCATGGTCTCCCGGGCCGGGTCGGACAGCAGCGGGAAGTTCAAGCCGTAGAGCTCGCGGAAGCGGCGGTGGCTCGCCGCGTCGTCCGGTGAGACGCCGACGACCTCGGCGCTGCCGCCGGAGAAGGCATGCAGGTTGTCGTTGAACTGGCATGCCTCCTTCGTGCAGCCCGGTGTGTCGTCCTTGGGATAGAAGTAGACGACGACCTTGCGGCCGGCGAAATCGCGCAGTCGCACCGGGTTGCCGTCCTGGTCGGGCAGCGTGAAGTCGGGTGCAGGGTCGCCGGGGGTCAGGTGCTCGGTCATGCTGCCCACCCTAAACGGCTGGCCGGGAGCGCTATCCTTGGCCCTGGGTCACGAGTGCCAGCGTCAAGCCCCGGCTCGCTGGACGGCATCCCGCTCCGCTGCGGGTGCCCCGGGTGACGACCCGCTCCGCGCGAGGTGCGCGGGGAACCAGCGGATCACCGGACGGCCCTCGCGCCCACCGGGGTCCAGGAGGCTCCGGAGGAGACCCATGTCACGCGTCCGCCGGCCCAGGCGCTGTACGTCGTACGCCGCCGGGCACACCGTCCACTGGATCCAGGCGCTGCACACGGCGAACAAGCCGGAGGTCGCCCGCCGTACCCGCAAGGGCACCCTCACCGCCGTCGACGGCGACCTGCTGACGATCCGCTTCCCCGGTGGCGGGGTGCCCGAGCGGTTCCACAACCACGAGCCGCGTCGGCTGCTCGCCATCGCCCGCCGGCTGCCGGCCGTGGTCTCGCTGAACGACGAGTACTGCCTCCTGCAGGTGCGCTCCTACTGCTTCTCCGTCCGGCCCGCCGGCGAGGAACCGTTGAGCCCGTGCCCCCGCGACGAACTGACCGACAGCAGCCCGCAGTCGCTCGCGGACCGGTTGCTCAGCCACGGCGGCTTCAGCGTCCCGTTCCCACCGCCGGCCTCCGGACTGTCGGACCCAGGTGGCATCGTGGGCGTGGAGGTGAGTGAGTGAGCAAGCAGGACGTGGTGCAGTCGCACATGGAGACACTGATGGAGCGCCTGCTCGAGACCGACGAACTGAGGGTCAGCGAGTCGGGCGAGGTTCCGGTCCAGTACCGCAGCGCGGTCTACTCGGTGCGGGTGATCGGCGGCGAGGGTGACCCGCACGTCGAGGCCTATGCCATCGCGGTCACCGACATCGATCCCGACCCGGGCCTGTATGAGGCGCTGAACGCAATGAACCTCCGGGGGGCGCACGCCCGTGCGTTTCTTGAAGACCGCAAGGTCGTGCTCGCGGCGACTCTCCTCGGGGCGACGCTCGAGCCCGGCGAGCTCGAGTGCGTCTGCAGCGAGATTGCCGCGGTGGCGCACCGGGAGGGTCCGCGGCTGGCGAAGACCTTCGGTGGTTTCGTCGCTCACCCAGACGAAGCGGAAGAGGACGAGAACGCATGAGCTACGCCGACGCGCTGCGCCACCACGTCGAGCGGTGCCTGCGCCGTGACCTCGAACTCGGACCGCTGCAGCCGGACGGCGACGGCGACTATCCGGTGGTGATCGACCAGGGGCTTATCTGGGTGGTCCCGATGCTGGCCGATGAGCCCGCGCTCGTACGGGTGTGGTCCCCGGCGGCGCATGGGGTCAAGAGTTCCAAGGCGCTGCTGGCCGAGCTCAACGAGGTCAACGTGGGTTCGCGACAGGTGCGCTGCCTGCTCAACGGTGAGGCGGTCCTGATCGCAGCGGAGACTGAGGTGGAGCGGATCGCCGCCGGTGAGCTCGGCCGTCTCGTGCGCCACGTCGGTGCCACCGCCCGGCATGTCGGGGAACTGATCACGGCGGTGTACGGCGGCCAGCTGCCGCCGGCCCCTTCTGTGCGTGAAGATGTCGAGGCCGGAGAGTGACGCGGTGCTGCTGATGGGACCTCGTTCGCCCGCGCCTCCGGTGCGGGGGGTGAGGACCGCGTTCCGGATGCTGTTACCTCGTCAGTTGCGTTCGGCGCCAACGGAGACCACGTCAAGGAGGCCCTCGAGGCCGGCGAAGTTCGCCGGGTTGCGCGTGTAGAGGGGGAGCTGAAGGGCGACGGCGGTCGCGGCAACCATCAGATCGACTGCCCGGCGCCCGCGGGCCTTGCGCCCGGTCGCAGCCACCGTGGCGTACACCCGACCGTACGCACGCGCCGCGTCGGCATCGAACGGCAACGGGTCAAACGTGGCCTCGGCTCGTTGCAGCCGCTCCTGGCGCCGGGCTCGCTCGAGCGGATCGGCCGTGGCGTGGGGGCCGGCGGCGAGTTCGGCCATGGTGACCGCCGCCACAGCGAGCTGTTCGGGCAGGTCCTCGGCTTTCACACCGTCCAGGTCGATCACGACGGATGTGTCCAGCAGTCCGCGAGTACGGCGTTGCTCAGCCACGCGGCGTGGTTTCCGGACGGGCGATCGCGTCCAAGTCGGCGCGGAAACGCCCGTGGTCGACCGGCGCAGCGGGCCCGAAGCCGGCGAGCACCGCAGCGCGGGTCACGAAGCGCCGGCGTCGGAGCGGCGTCAGCTCGCCGACGGCGACACCGTTGCGGGTGACCACGAAGGACTCACCGGCGTCGAGGGCTCGCATGACCTCGCCGCTGTCGTTGCGCAGTTCCCGCTGAGTGATCTCCCGCGGCTGCATCGCACGACCGTAGCACCCGTGCGACACGCACATGGTGTCTGGCGGGCTATCGCTTCCAGGGGTCGGCGCGCGAGCAGGACCAGGTCTAAGGTCGGGTCGCCTGCGGCCCGACGGGCGTCCGCCGACCGTGCTCCGTCACGCACATTCCCCCACCCGCACGAGTCACCTCGTGCTGCCCGGGGACCTGGTCGTCGCGCTGCTCCGGCACTCCGCCGCCGGCTTCGCCGCGCTCACGCATGAGGGGACGATTCGCCGCTAGGCTGTCCGCGTCTCATCCGCGATGAGGCGCATCGAATACGTGAGATCTCTGTCGACAGGTACACCCGGGCCGCGTTCCGGACCGACCGGCCGCAGATCGACGAGTTCATCTCCGCCGCCCGGGTCCCGGTGTTCCTGCTTGACGAGACCAGGTCGTGCGGCCGGGCGGGCTGGGCACGATGGCCGACATCAAGAGGTACGCCGCGACGTTCGGGTTGCCTGTTCATCGCATTGACCTCGAGCGACCCGCCGTCGGACGGAACGCTCGTGCCGGACGTGCGGATCAGCGGCTGGTCCCGACTGCGGAACCTCAAGGGCGCGACCGGAGCGTGTGGCCGGCGGACAGTGGCCGAACTCGCCGAGCAGCCGGCACCAAGGGTCCAGCAGCGCCCAGACGTAGGGAAACACCGGATTCCTCGAAGCTCCGCGTCCGCTTGGCTGATCCGCACGGACAACCCGGCGGCCGACCCGGCAGCCGTGTCATTGGATCAGCTTTCTGGAGGATGAAGGTCGTGAAGTTCCTTGTACGTGGGACCATGGCAACGACGGTCGCCGGATGCCTGCTGGCCGGGGGTGCGACTCTCGCTTCGGCCGGGGCGACCTCGACCTCGGCCGCTGTCACGGTGACCGACGCCGGCTACACCCCGGCCACCGCGACGGTGCAGTACGGCGGCAAGGTGACGTGGTCGTTCAAGCAGGGGACCCATACGGTCACCGACGCCACCCGGTTGGGTCTATACAACTCCGGCTCGAAGCGCGCGGGGTCGACGTACGCCTTCACCTTCATCAACTCCGGCACCTTTCCCTACCACTCGACGGTCGGTACCGCGATCAGCGGCAAGGTGGTCGTTCCGATGACCGTCACGCCGGCAACGGGTACCCGGACTACCTACTTCGCCGTGCGATGGGGCTCGGACTACACGCCGACCGGCTACAGCGAGCAGGTCCAGATCAAGATCCCCGGCGCCTCGGGGTGGAGCAGCTTCGTCTATGGCACACCGGCCAGCAACGCCACCTTCAGGGCGGTGGACTGGGGCAACAAGACGGGCACTTACCAGTTGCGGGCCAAGTTGTTCAAGGGTTCCACGCCCGGCGTCAGCAGCGGTTGGTCACCCATCGCCACGGCCACGGTGCACTGACCTCTGTCGACCGGTGGGGCAGGGCACCGAGCCCTGCCCGACCAAAGCGGTGCGGCCCTAGGGCAGCCGCCCTGAGCTGTCCGGGAGTGCGTGGACATCTCCGCCCTCGGCCCTGATCACGGCCGTTAGCGCCGAGTCAGCCGTGGCGAGAGCTCGTCGTTCTGAGAGCGCAGTTGAGGCGGCCACGCAGTCGGCGAGGCTGACCGCCCTGCGTTCGCGGTGGTAATGACGGGCCCGAAGTCGACCAGCCAGCATCCCGATGTCCGCTGAGACCGGCGCGACATGCATGCCGGCATGAGAGACAAGCGCGAGGTCACCGAGCCGTGTTGGGCCCTGGCCGACTCTGATGGGCGACCTCAGCAGCGCGCTCCGCCGCTCGCGCCGCGTCGGCGGTCGGACCCGGTCCTGCATGCGCGCCGCGCAGCTCGGCCAGCGGATCTTGCGGCACCGGTCGAACGATGGCATACGCACCGCGATCGATGATCAAGACGCTGACGGCGGCCCACCGGTGACGCAGCGCGGCAGGAAGGGAGACCTGTCCGTTTTGGGTGACCGTTGCCCGGAGGGCGCTCACATCGGCATCATACGTCGTCGATATCTCGTTGTATGCCAGCCTTGGATCGTATTCCGTGGACCAAGCAAGGCTCTTCTGCAGACGCCGGGGCCGGTGGGGTCGCGTTGGGGCGGTGCGCTGGTCATCCCCGGTCGTGAGCCTGGGCGGCACCGATGCGTTGAGTTGCGCTGGTGGCCCCGCGGTGGGTCGCGGAAACTTTGCGGGGTCGCTGGTCCCGCTTAGTTTCCGTGAGACTGTCCGGCATCGATGCGTGACGATGGGAGCGCGCGCCTTGGCGGGGCGGTCAGCGCGTGTAGTTCACGCGTAAGCTGACTGGCTGCGGCCGAAGAGGAAGCGCTCGACGTCAGCCGCTTCGGCGGCCAGTGCCGACGCGTCGGCGGGTGCAAGCTGACCGAACGGCGTCAGGACGACTGTCCGGTCGGGCAGGGCCCAGGTCGCGACGGCCCGGCCCCGGACCAGCGCGAACGGTCGGAACAGCCCGTTCACGGTCACGAGCGCCGCCTCGTCCGCCCCCAGAATCGGCTCGCGCGAGGTCCAGCCCAACAGGAGTGGGTCGAAGGCACCCAGCAGGCGCGGCGGCGGCAACCGCCGTACCCGGGACCGACCGGCCAGGTCGGCGAGACCGTCGCCGGGATCAGCCAGCTCCGAGGCGATGGCGCTCAGCCCGCGGCGCGCATCGCCCAGCGGCAACCCGGCCCATCTGGCGAGATCGCGATCCGTGGCGGGACCGTGGCCGGCCAGGTAGCGGCGGACCAGCTGCCCGAGAGCCGCGTGGCGGTCGAGCGGCGCGGGCGGCGGGCCCAGCCAGTCCCGCACGAGCACGTACGCGTGCTCGGTGCCGACCATGGGCCCGCGTACGGCGATCCCGCGCAGCGACGCCAGCATCAAGATGTGCACCAACGCCTGGCCCTCCACCCGTACGCCGGCCGCGGCGATGCGCTCGCGGAGCTGAGTGCGGGTCAGCGGTCCATCGCCGGTCAGCGAGCGTTCGACCACCCCCACGCCCCGATCGGCCGCGGCCGGCGACACGCCCTCCTGGACGAGCCGGCGCGCATTTCCGGTGAACAGCGGCGGCGTGGTCAGCGGATGCAGCCACCAGTAGTCCTCGCTGCGCACCAGGTGGAGCGTCCCGCGGTTGACCCAGGTGATCACCAGCGAGCGCTCCGCTGTCAGCGCCCGGTCCACGTCGGCCGCGGTGAGGCCCGTCGTACGCGCCCGGATGGCCAGCCGCACCCCCCGCGGGTCCTGGCCCTGTACGGCGAGGAGCCGCTCGACGACCTCGACCGCGCCGCGAGCCGGCGGGCCCGAGAGCAGCTGCGCAGCCAGCCGCTCGGCCACCACCGGAGTAGACGTCGGCACGCCTCGCATCATCGTCGGAGCCGGCGCCTGGATCCGGGAGCCGGCGCCCGGCGCCCGGAGCCGGCGATGTGCAGACCGTAGGGTGCGGCTCCATGGACACCGGTGTTGCCTTCTTCGCCACCCACGACGCCATGGACCCGGGCTCGCTGGCGCGCCTGGTCGAGGAGCGCGGCCACGAGTCGCTGTTCTTCGCC
>JBPCOB010000090.1:0-19584 GCA_051000715.1 Mycobacteriales bacterium | reverse complement strand
AGGCGCTGCTCGTGCGCTCGCGCGGCCGGGCGAGCTCTGCCTTCGACTGCTACCTGGTGCCCATCGACGCCTGCTACGAGCTGGTCGGGCACCTGCGCCGTAATTGGCGCGGCTTCGACGGCGGCTCCGACGCCCGGGCCCAGATCGAGAAGTTCTTCGCCGACGTCGAAGCGAAGAGCCGACCGGCCGCTGCCGCTGCGAACCGGGCCAGCGCGCCGTGACCGAGCTCGACTTCGAGGTCCTCGACATCCACCCCGAGCCGTACGCCGCGGTGCCCACGTTGACGGTTCGGCTGCGGATCGAGGAGTCGACGGATGCGCAGCTGTGGGCGGTCGCCCTGCGCTGCCAGGTGCGGATCGAGCCGCAGCGCCGACGGTACGCCGAGGAGGAGAAGGACGGCCTGCTCGCCCTCTTCGGCGACAGCGGCCGGTGGGCGGAGACGTTGCATCCGTTCCAGTGGACGTACTGCACCGCGATGGTGCCCGGGTTCAGCCGCGACATCGAGCTCGACCTGGCGCTCGAGTGCACCTACGACTTCGACGTCGCCGCTGCCAAGTACATGCACGCGCTGCGGGACGGCGAGATCCCGATCGTGGTGCTCTTCTCCGGTACCGCCTTCGTCAAGGGCGGCACCGGGGTGAGCGTCGAGCAGATCCCGTGGCACAAGGAGGCGAAGTACCGGCTGCCGGTCGCTGCGTGGCGGCAGCTGATGGACCTGTACTTCCCCAACAGCGGCTGGATCCGGGCGTCCCGGGACACGATCGAGGCTTTGGCCCGCTTTCGGAGCAGCCGTGCGCTGCCGAGCTGGGACCAGACCTTTGCCGCCCTGCTGGCCGAGGCGCGGGAGACAGCCCGATGAGCCTGGACCTGGCCCGCACCGTCGCCGACGCTGTGCTCTACGAGGGCTACCTGCTCTACCCCTACCGCTCGACCTCGCGCAAGAACCAGGTGCGGTGGCAGTTCGGGATCCTGGGGCCGCCCGGGTCGGCCGCTGCCGGCGTCGGCGAGGAGTCGGACATGCGGGCGGAGTGCCTCCTGGAGGCGGGCCCCGACGCCGTCGTCGACATCCGGGTGCGCTTCCTGCAGATCCAGCCCCGGACAGTGGAGCTTGTCGACGCCACGGGAGAAACGTTCACCGCCGTGCCGGAGCTGCAGGTCGATGGCACGAGCTGGCTCAGCTGGGACGAGGCGGTCGAGCAGGAGGTCGACCTGCCCGACCTCGCGCTGCGGAACCTCGAAACCGAGCGGGTCTTGTCGATCGAGATCCCCGGGGGGGAGACGGTCGAGCCGATACCGGACGGAGCCGGCTCGACCGCGGGCCGGCTGGTACGTCGACGCCTGCCCCTGTCGGGTCAGGTCAGGGTGACCGCGGCGGTGGTGGACGGCTCCTTCACCCGACTGCGGGTCACTGTGGACAACACCACCTCTTGGGCGGACGGCGACCGCGATGCCGCGATCCGGCGTTCGTTCGTCGGGTGCCACTTTCTGTTTGCCGTCCGGGACGGCGCTTTCGTCTCCCTGCTCGAGCCGCCTGATGCCGCGCGGGCCGCTGCCGAGGCCTGCGACAACTCCCGCTGCTGGCCGGTCCTGATCGGCGATGAGGGTCGGCGCGACGTCGTACTGGCTTCGCCGATCATCCTCTACGACTATCCCGCGGTAGCGCCGGAGAGCGCCGGCGAGCTGTTCGACTCGACCGAGATCGACGAGATACTGACCCTGCGCGTCATGACCCTCACCGACGAGGAGAAGCTGGCCGCCCGGGCGACCGACCCGCGCGCCGGTGCGATCATCGACCGCTGCGACTCGATGCCGCCGGAGGTTCTGGACCGCCTGCACGGCACGCTACGCTACCCGCACTCCCCGGCCGCGCAGCCCTGGGCGCCCGAGCCGGTGGACGAGACGGCCGCCGCGGAGCCGGACCTGCCGTGGTGGGACCCCGGCGTCGACGCGAGCGTGTCACCGAGCACGGACGCTGTGCGGATCGCCGGCGTACCGGTCTCCAAGGGCAGCAGGGTGCGGCTGCGGCCGTCGCGGCGCGCCGACGCCCAGGACCTGTTCCTCACCGGCCAGGTCGCAACGGTGGCCCGGGTAGACTCCGACGTCGACGGCAACACCCACGTCGCGGTGACGCTCGTCGACGACCCGGCCGCCGACGTCCACGAGTGGTACGGGCGGTACTACTATTTCGGACCCGAAGAGATCGAGCCGCTGACGCCGGAGGCGACATCGTGAACCGGCGGATCCTCGTGGCGGGTATCGGCAACATCTTCCTCGCCGACGACGGCTTCGGCTGCGAGGTCGTACGCCGGCTGACCGCGGAGCCGCTACCGGACGGGGTGGAGCTGGTCGACTACGGCATCCGCGGCATGCATCTCGCCTTCGACCTCCTGAACGGCTACGACGCCCTGGTGATCGTCGACGCCGCGCCGCGGGGCGGCAATCCCGGCGACCTCTCCGTCCTGGAGGTCGGGCCGGATGACCTCGGGACGGGCGAGCTGGACGCCCACGGGATGGAGCCGACCGCCGTCCTGGGCTCGCTGGGTTCGCTCGGGGGGCAGTTGCCACGCACCCTGATCGTCTGCTGCGAACCGGCCGAGACCCAGGAGCGAATCGGCCTCTCCGCCGCGGTCGCCGCCGCGGTGCCGTCGGCGGTATCACTAGTCCGCGAGTTGCTCGAAGGGGAGCTGGGGCTGGCCCTCCCCGCTTCCCCGCACGACACCGCGTCCAGCCCCGTACCAACCGCATAGAAGGGCGAGCTCATGCGCTTTATCGGAATTACCGCCACCGCGGCCCTGGCCGCCGTGGCCGCCACCGCCGTGTTCGTCGGCGTGCGGTCCATGCCCGACATCCAGCGTTACCTCAAGATGCGGGCGATGTAGCTCGATGCACGAGCTCGGATACTGCGAGGGCGTCGTCGACGCCGTGGAGCGCCGGGCCGCCGGGCGTCCGGTGGCTCGCGTCGGCGTACGCGTAGGGGCGCTGCACCGGTTCCAGCCGGCGGCCTTCGAGCAGTCGTTCCAGCTGGTCGCGATGGGTGGGGTTGCCGACGGCGCCACCACCGAACTGGTCATCGTGCCGACGTCGGCCCACTGCAGGTCCTGCGCCAACGACTTCGAGTCGATCGACTCCAGTCCCGCTTGCCCCTCCTGTGGCAGTCTTGACCTCGATGTCACTGGGGGTGACGAACTCGTCCTGGAGTGGGTCGAGTACCGCGAGTCGGCCACCACGCCACCTCTTGTCCGAGCAGAAGGGTCATAGCCATGTGCCTCGCGATTCCCGGTGAGGTGGTCGAGATGGTCGACGGGTACAACGACCAACTCGCCCTGGTCGATGTCGTCGGCGTCAAAAGGAAGATCAACGTTGGCCTGCTGGACCACGAGGGCGTGGTCCCCGGTGACTGGGTGCTCATCCACGTCGGCTTCGCGATGTCCAAGGTGGACGAGAAGGAAGCCGCCGAGGCGTTGCGGATGCTCGAGATGATGGGCCAGGCCTACACCGACGAGCTCGACGTGCTGGCCGAGTCGAGCATCGAGTGAGCGCCACCGACGCCTGCTCGGTGACCGAGGGCTGCATCACCTGCGGTGATGTCGCCGTACCCCTCACGGTCATCGAGGCACGGGACAGTGACGCCCGCTGCCGGGACGACCAGGGTCGCGAGGAGCTGGTCGCCGTGGAGCTGGTCGGCGATGTGCAGCCCGGTGATCGGGTGCTGGTCCACGCCGGTGTGGCGATCGAACGACTCGAGGAAGGGATGACCCGCGATGCGCTTCGCTGACGAGTTCCGCAACGCCGAGTTGGCGACGGCCGTGGGCGCCTCTATCACGGCCCTGTGCGAGCCGGGCCGGCACTACAAGATCATGGAGGTGTGTGGCGGGCACACCCACACGATCTACCGGTACGGCGTGCAGGACCACCTGCCGGACAACATCGAGCTCGTGCACGGCCCCGGCTGCCCCGTCTGCGTGATCCCGATGGGACGGGTGGACGACGGGATCGCGATCGCCGAGCGCGATAATGTGATCTTCACCTGCTTCGGCGACATGATGCGGGTGCCGGGCGGCAACGGGTCGCTGCTGGACGCGAGCGCCCGGGGGGCCGACGTCCGGATGGTCTACTCGCCACTGGACGCGCTGCGGATAGCCCGGCAGAACCCGGACCGTCAGGTGGTCTTCTACGCCATCGGTTTCGAGACCACCGCCCCCTCGACAGCTCTTACATTGATGCGGGCGAAGGCCGACGGGATCACGAACTTCTCGGTGTTCTGCAACCACGTCACGATCATTCCGGCGATCAAGGCGATCCTGGACTCCCCCGACCTGCGCCTCGACGCTTTCATCGGCCCGGGCCACGTCTCCACCGTGATCGGCTGCCGGCCGTACGACTTCATCCCGCGCGTGCACGGCAAGCCGCTGGTCTGCGCGGGCTTCGAACCGCTGGACCTGCTCCAGTCGGTCTACATGATCATGTGCCAGCTGGCGGAGGGCCGCTCGGAGGTCGAGAACCAGTACGGTCGGGTGGTGCACTGGGACGGCAACCCCCGGGCGCTGCAGGTCATGTCGGAGGTGTTCGCGCTGCGGCCCTACTTCGAGTGGCGCGGTCTCGGCTCGATCTCGCACTCCGCCCTGATGCTCTCGCCCGCCTACGCAGACTTCGACGCCGAGCTGCGCTTCGCAGTCCCCGGCGTACGGGTGGCCGACCCCAAGGCGTGCCAGTGCGGTGAGGTGCTCAAAGGCGTGCTCAAGCCCTGGGAGTGCAAGGTGTTCGGCACGGCGTGTACGCCGGAGACGCCGATCGGCACCTGCATGGTCTCCTCCGAAGGCGCCTGTGCGGCGTACTACAACTACGGCCGCTACGCCAAGCAGCGCATCCACCTCGAGGTCTGACGATGCCCAAGTCGTTCACCGAGGACGAGGTCGGCGACCGCATCGAGGCGATGCGGCGGCGGCGGCCGCGGTTCATCGACGACCGGATCACGATGGCGCACGGCGCCGGCGGCAAGGCCAGCCGGCAGCTGGTCGAGGGCCTGATCGTGCCGCTGCTGGCCAACCCGGCGCTCGAGGCGCTCGGCGACGCGGCCCTGCTGACCGTCAACGGGACACGGCTCGCCTTCACCACCGACGCCTTCGTCGTCCGTCCCATCCGCTTCCCCGGGGGGTCGATC
The DNA here is from genome assembly GCA_051000715.1 of Mycobacteriales bacterium. GTDB lineage: Bacteria > Actinomycetota > Actinomycetes > JALYNC01 > JALYNC01 > JBPCOB01. Next base: position 14,423 of record JBPCOB010000090.1, on the reverse strand, counting down.
GGTGAGCTCGCGGTCAACGGGACGATCAACGACCTGGCCGTCTCCGGCGCCCGGCCGGTGGCACTGTCGGCCGGGCTGATCCTGGAGGAGGGCGTGGGCACTGACGTCGTCCGCGCCGAGATGGAGGCGATGGGAGCCGCATCGGTGCAGGCCGGGGTGCCGGTCGTCGCCGGTGACACCAAGGTGGTCGAGCGTGGCCACTGCGACTCGATGTACATCGTGACCACCGGGGTGGGCGTCGTCGAGCCCGAGGTGTCCCTGGCACCGACGCGGGTGCAACCAGGTGACAAGGTGCTGGTGTCCGGCACCATCGGCGACCACGGGGTCGCCATCCTGCTCGCCCGCGGCGACCTGGAGATCGAAGCGGACGTGCGTAGCGACACCACCCCGCTGTGGTCACTGGCGTCGACCCTGCTGGCGGCGTGCGGCGACAGCCTGCACTGCATGCGCGACGCCACCCGGGGTGGGGTCGCGACCGTCCTGAACGAGATCGCTCTCGCCGCCGAGGTGGGCGTCGTCATCGCCGAGGACCGGGTGCCGATGCGCCCGGAGGTGATCGGCGCAGGTGAGATTCTCGGCATCGACCCGCTCTACATGGCCAACGAGGGAAAGCTGGTCGCGTTCGTAGCACCCGAGCGGGCGGACGCTGCCCTGGAGGCCATGCGGGCGAACCCCGCCGGGGCCGCTGCCGCGATCATCGGCGAGGTTCGCAGCGAGCCGCCCGGCCGGGTGCTCGGCCGGACCACGTTCGGCGGCCATCGGATGATCGACGTACTGGTCGGGGATCCGCTGCCCCGGATCTGCTGACGCCACCCCACGACCGAGCGAGCGAAGGAGACGAGCTGTGGACGAGACGCCAGAAGGCAGCAGCATGCAGGAGGAGTCCCAAGAAGAGCGAGGCACCATGGGCTCTCGAGACGAAGGCGGCCCGCCGGCCGCGGGCCCGACGGAGCGCGAGCCCGGGAAGTCCGACGCCGACGACCACACGGCGATCGACCCGCAGGAGCCCGGTCACGGTGACAGCGAAACCCTACAGGCCGGCGGCGGCTGAAAGATCCATCGTCGGACCGGGCAGCCGGGCGACGACACCTTCACGAGGAGGACGGCATGGGATCAGAAGACCAGAGCGGTCGGCCAGGCGAGACCCCCCCGTCAGGCGGGGGCGGCACCCGCGGACCCTCCCTCAATCAGGGCGGTGAGAAGGAGCCGGGTGGCCTGGTGCCGCCGTACGACGACCGCCAGAAGACTGGAACCGTCGAGGAGGGCTCACCCGTCGTCCGCGAGGGCGCTGACGTCGGCGGTGCGGGCCAGGTGCGGCAGACGAGGAATGAGATGACCTCCGCCGACCCGTCCGAAACCCCAGGTGGGCGGGTCACCACCCCGGCCGACGAGCAGCCGGCCACCCCCGGCGGCGAGCCCGCTCCGGACCCGGGAGTAGGGCCGGCCCACACCACGGGAACTCCGCGTGGCGAGGACGAGGGGACCTGAGAGGCTCGCTGTCGGCCGCGCACTACCGAGGAAGGGGTCGGGTCGGTTTGGTCGACTCGACCCCTTTCCCTTCCTGATTTCACGCGAAAATGATCACGCCGCGACGTCGCTTGCCCGCGGCTCTGCGGTCAACCCTGATCGTCCTGCCATCGGACCCGGGTGACGGCGCTGTGTCGTAGACGGCGGTCGCCAACAGCGTCGGTTCGATCGGCGAGACGGCGACCGTCTGACCGGGGTCGCTGGTGCCGCCTCGGCAGAAGGACAACGACACACCAAGGCCGGTCGTCGACACCGGGCCCCTGCAGACGACCGGGTGCGGGGTGGGCAGAGCGATCCTGATGGTGGCCGCGTCTCGGACGATACCGACGTCGCAGCGGTACTTCGCGACCAGCAGGTAGGCGGACGTCCTCGGCCGTAGCGTCACCGTCATCAGGGGCGCCCAGGTGACGTATTGGCTGTGGCCGTGGGTGTAGTGAAACGGCATCGCCGCGCCGGCGGCGTCGTAGAGCGTGATGCCGGGGTAGCCGACGAGCGTGCACGATGTCGGTCCTTGACCACGAGCCGCACCGGGTAGCTGCCCGCGGCCGCGTAAGTGTGCGACGTCGTCGGGCCGGTGGTGACCGCGGTCGCACCGTCGCCGAAGTCCCAGGACCACTGCACGACCGAGTCCCCGCTGTCCGGGTCGTAGCTGGCGCCGCCGTTGAGAGTGGCAGTGAGCCCGCCGGCCCCCCCGGTTGCCGACGAGAACGCCGCCACGGGGGGCGGGTGTTGGCGCCCGAGTAGGTGACCCGCCGGACCTGGCCGCCACCGCCGTACGTCGTGTAGTACAGCGCCAGGGTGCCCTGGTAGGGGCCGAACGCGAGCGTGGTCGCGCTGTTGGCCCCAAGTTCGCTGAGGAACGCGACCCGTTGGTAGCCGCCAGCGCTACGCGGTGCCAACCGGAAGTCTTGCCGCAGGTGTAGTCGCTGAACAGGTACGAGCCGCTGTACGGCGCCGGCCACAAGCCGGTGGGCACGAACGCCCCGCCGGTGATCGCGGAACAGCCGCTGGTGCGGCCGTAGTCGTAGATCGGGTCGGCATACGGCGAGGCGCCGCAGTCGGTCGTGGACCCGTTGGCGCAGTGCCCCTCGCGCACGTTCCAGCCGTAGTCCTTGCCGGCCGCCAGGGAGTCGATCTCCTCCCAGGTGTACTTCCCGTTCGGGATGTCGAGCCGCCGGCTGTTCGTGTTCGTCGGACCGCAACGGGTCGGGTCGGTGAGCTGGCAGCCGCTGTCACCGACGCTCACGTAGAGGTAGCCGTCGGCGCCGGCGTGCAGGTCGCCGCCGTTGTGGTTGGAGTTGAACGACGGCATGTGGTCGGCCAGCACGGTCTCGCTGCCCGCCACCACCTGGTCGTCGTCACGAGGACGTAGCGGGCCACCCGGTTCTCCGGCCTGCCGGCGGTCCTCGTCGGGCAGCCGCCGTAGGCGTTGTGCGTCCAGTACAGGTAGACGAAGCGGTTCGTCGCGAACGCGGGGTCGACCAGCACGCTCTGCAGGCCGCGCTCCCCGTCGCTGCAGATGCGGCCGGCCAGGTCCAGCGCCGGTACGGCGTTCAGCGCGCCGTCCCGGACCACTCGCAGCTGCCCGGTCTGTTCGGTGACGAGCATCCGGCCGTCCGGCGTCCACGCCAGCCCGGTCGGGGCCGGCACCGAGACCACGGCGGTGTCACTGAAGCCGGCCGGCAGGGTGACTGCGTCGGCCGCCCGAAGTGGGCCGGCGAGCTGAAGGAGGCCGAGAGTGCTGACGACTGCGAGCGCTCGACGCCGCGTCCGCATGACCATCTCCCTCGATTCTTCGAGGGTTGCACCCGCCCGGCAACCTGTCCATCCGGCCGGCGGCAGGCCATCGCCCGGTATGTGGCTGCGCGCGACCAGCGGTAGCGTCCCCTGGTGCCCGCCCAACCAGAGCACCCGACGGCCGCGCCCTTCGTTCCGGACGCCGCCGACCTTGCCGAGCTCGCCTCGGCCGCGGCCGGCTGCCGCGGCTGCCACCTCTACGCGAACGCCACCCAGACCGTCTTCGGGGACGGCTCGGCCGGCGCGCGGATCGCGCTGGTGGGCGAGCAGCCCGGTGACGTCGAGGACCGGCGCGGCCTGCCGTTCGTCGGACCAGCCGGCATGCTGCTCGATCGGGCGCTCGACGAGGCCGGCATCGACCGGCGTACGGCGTACGTGACCAACGCCGTCAAGCACTTCAAGTTCACGATGGCCGGCGGCGGCAAGCGGCGGATCCACGCCAAGCCGGACACGCTCGAGGTGGCCGCCTGCCGGCCCTGGCTCACCGCGGAGCTCTCGGTGCTCGACCCGGAGATCGTCGTGTGCCTGGGCGCGACTGCCGCCCAGTCGCTGCTCGGACCGTCGTTCCGGGTGACCCGCTCGCGGGGCGTGCTGATGCCGTGGCCGCCGGGCGGGGAGGAGCCGCCCACGCTGTTCGCCGACGTGGAGGACGGCGGGCGGAAGTCAGCGTTCGTGCTGGCGACCATCCACCCGTCGGCGGTGCTGCGCGCCGATGACCGGGAGACGGCGTACGCCGGTCTGGTCTCCGACCTACGGGTGGTGGCCCAGGCGCTCGCCGCCTGAGCCCGCGCCGGCCGGCGCCGGTCAGGGGAAGAGGCGCTCGACCGTCCAGCCGGCGCCGGTCCGGCGGTAGCGAAGCCGGTCATGCAGCCGGTCGGCCCTCCCCTGCCAGAACTCGACGGTAACTGGGCGCACCCGCAGCCCACCCCAGCCCGTCGGCATGGGTACGACGGTGCCTTCCTGATAGCGAGCTGCCAGCCGGGCCACCCGCGACTCGAGCTCCTCGCGGGAGCCGAGTAGGGCCGACTGCTCGCTGGCCAGGGCGCCGAGCTGCGAGCCGCGTGGCCGGGTGGCGAAGTAAGACTCGCTCTCGGCCGCCGTCGTCCGCCCGATGTCGCCGACGACCAGCACCTGGCGCTCCAGCTCGATCCAGGGAAACACCAGCGAGGCCCGCGGGTTCACCGCCGCCTCCCGGCCCTTCCGCGAGCCGTAGTGGGTGAAGAAGGTGAAGCCGCGCTCGTCGTACCCCTTGAGCAGCACCGTCCGAGCGCTCGGCTGGCCGTCCTTGGCGGCGGTGGCGACCACCATGGCGTTGGGCTCCCGCAGTTCCGCGGCGAACGCGGCCGTCAACCAGCGGCGGAACTGTTCGATCGGATCGGCGGCGAGGTCGGCCTCGGTGAGCCCGCCGAGCTGGTACGACCGGCGCAGGTCGGCCAGCCGCGTGACCTCCACGGTTGCCCCCTCGCCGGCCGGAGCGGTCGACCACCCTGCGGCGACCGAACGGGCCGCCCGCGAGAGAGTATGTGCCGGCGTAGAACCGGACGAGGAATGGGGGAGCGCGCTCGATGGCGGACCAGACGGAGTCGGTGTTCAAGCCTGGTCTCGAGGGAGTGGTGGCCTTCGAGACCGAGATCGCCGAACCGGACAAGGAAGGCAGCGCCCTCCGCTACCGCGGCGTGGACATCGAGGACCTCGTCGGTTCGGTGAGCTACGAGAAGGTCTGGGGGCTACTGGTCGACGGCTCGTTCGAGCCGGGACTTCCCCCAGCGGAGCCGCTGCCGCTGCCGCTGCGCAACGGCGAGCCGAGAGTGGACCTGCAGGCCGCCCTGGCCGAGCTGGCCCCGGTCTTCAAGCTGCAGCCACTGATCGACATCGACGACGTTCAGGCGCGGGCGGACCTGGCCCGCACGTCGGTGACCGGCATGAGCTTCGTGGCCCAGTCCGCTCGCGGCGCCGAGGCGCCACCCGTGCCGCAGAGCGAGATCAACAAGGCCCACTCGATCCCCGAGCGGTTCCTCATCCGGTGGCGCGGTGAGGCCGACCCGGCCCAGGTCAAGGCCGTGGACGCCTACTGGACGTCGGCCGCCGAGCATGGCATGAACGCCTCCACGTTCACCGCCCGGGTGATCGCCTCAACCGGCGCGGACGTGGCCGCCGCGCTGTCGGGTGCCGTGGGTGCGCTCTCCGGGCCGCTGCATGGCGGTGCGCCTGCCCGCGTGCTCAAGATGATCGAAGACGTGGAGCGCTCCGGCGATGCCGAGAGCTACGTCAAGCGGGAGCTCGACGCCGGCCGTCGGCTGATGGGCTTCGGCCACCGGGTGTACCGGGCCGAGGATCCCCGGGCCCGGGTTCTCCGGCGTACGGCGAAAGAGATCGGGTCGAAGCGCTACGAGGTGGCCGAGGCGCTGGAGAAGGCCGCGCTGGCCGAGCTGCGGGCCCGGCGGCCGGACCGGGTGCTCGAGACCAATGTCGAGTTCTGGTCGTCGGTCGTGCTGGACTTTGCCGGCGTCCCGCCGGAGCTGTTCACGGCGATGTTCGCCTGCGCCCGCACCGCGGGGTGGAGCGCGCACATCCTGGAGCAGAAGCGCACCGGTCGGCTGGTCCGGCCGTCGGCACACTACGTCGGACCGCCCCCGCGGTCGGCGTCCGACGTTCCAACAGAGGGCTAAAGCGGTGGCCGCCCCGACACTTACGATTCCGGCCGGTCTGCTGCCGGCGGACGGCCGGTTCGGGTCCGGCCCGTCGAAGGTACGGCCGGCCGCGCTCGCCGGGCTGGCCGCGACCGGCAACACCTATCTGGGGACCTCACACCGCCGGGAAGGGGTCCGCTCGGTCGTTCGCCGGATCCGCACCGGGCTGACGTCGCTGTTCGCGCTGCCGGCGGGCTACGAGGTGGTGCTGGGTAACGGCGGGACTACCGCCTTCTGGGACATCGCCACGCTGGGCCTGGTCCGAGAGCGCTCCCAGCACCTGGTCTTCGGCGAGTTCTCGGCGAAGTTCGCCACCGTCGCGAGGAGGGCGCCGTTCCTCGCCGACCCGTCCGTCGTGGAGAGCCCGCCGGGCACCCGGCCGGACCCGGAGGCTCAGCCGGGTGTCGACGCCTACTGCTGGCCGCACAGCGAGACGTCGACCGGCGTCATGGCTCCGGTACGCCGGGTTCCCAGTGCCGACGACGGGGCGCTCGTTCTCATCGACGGCACCAGCGCGGCCGGCGGCCTCGAGGTCGACCCCGCCGAGTTCGACGTCTACTACTTCTCGCCGCAGAAGTGCTTCGCCGGCGACGGCGGGATCTGGCTCGCCCTGATGGGGCCGGCGGCGCTGGACCGTGCGGTCGAGGTCACCGAAAGCCGCTGGGTGCCGGCGTCCTGCGACCTCACGGTCGCCATCGATAACTCGGCCAAGAACCAGACCTACAACACCCCGGCGTTGGCGACGCTCTTCTTGCTAGCGGACACCATCGAGTGGCTGCTCGACCGGGGCGGGTTGTCCTGGGCGGCCGGCCGGACCGCCGACTCGGCACAGCGGCTCTACACCTGGGCGGAGAAGTCGGCGTACGCCGCACCGTTCGTCGCCGACCCCGACTCGCGCTCGGCCGTGGTAGGGACGATCGACTTCGCCGACGGTGTGGACGCCGCTGCCCTCGCTCGGGTGTTGCGGGAGAACGGGATCGTCGACACGGAGCCGTACCGGAAGCTGGGTCGCAACCAGCTGCGGATCGCGATGTTCCCGGCCATCGAGCCGGCCGACGTCGAGGCACTCACCGAATGCGTCGACTGGGTCGTCGAGCGGCTGCCGTGAGCCTGTGGTCCCGTTGAGCGCCGGCACCTCGGGCGAGCCTGGAAGGCTCGGGTTCGTGACGACGCGACGACTGGTGCTGGTCCGCCACGCCAAGTCTGAAACGGACGGTACCGCCGACTCGGAACGTCCCCTCGCCCAGCGAGGCGTGGCGGACGCGCCCGCGATCGGTCGATGGCTCGCCGAGCACGCCGTCGTCCCGGACCGCGTGGTCGTGTCGCCGGCCCGCCGGGCGCGCCAGACCTGGGAGCTGGCCGCGAGCGAAGTCGGGGCGGCTCCCGAGCCGGTGCTCGACGAGCGCGTCTACGACAACACCGTGGAGGATCTGTTGGCGGTGATCCGCGAGACTCCGGCCGGCGTCGAGATTCTCGTCCTGGTGGGGCATAACCCGTCCATGGAGCAGCTAGCGGCCGCCCTCGACGACGGCCGCGGACACGCGGCGGGGCGGCACGAGCTGGCGCGGAAGTATCCGACCAGCGGGGTGGCGGTCTTCGCCGTGAACGGCGACTGGGCCGCCGTCGGTCCCGGCGGTGGGACGCTGGTGAGCTTCACCGCACCGCGGGGATGACTACGCCCCCCGGCTCGTGCGTCTCGGCGGGTGCGCTCTCCGGCGCCGCAGAAGCGCCCAGCCGACCAGCACGGCGGCGCCACCGGCCCCGGTGAGCAATACCGCGCGCTCCGGCCCCCGCCTGGACGGAGCGCCCCCTGCTGGGCTTCGCTCGCCGGCCCGGGTCGACGTGGCCGCCGGTGCCAACGCCGGCAGCCTTACGACGTACACCGGACTGTGCCGGCCCTCGCTGCCGACCAGCAGCGCGCCGTCGGACCGGAACGCCACCGACTCCCCCTGCGGCATGGCCGGCAGCGCCACCTCGATCGGCGGGGAGCGCAGGGCGGCCGGTACTCCGTCCGCACCGAGCGGCCACGCATAGGCGGTCGAATAGGTGCGCAGCACCACCCGGTCTCCGGCCGGCGCCACCGCGGCACCGGTGACGGCGGCACCCAGACCGAGCTCGACCGTCGCCACCAGCCGCAGCACCGCCGGCGGGCCCGGCCGCAGCGGCGAGGGAACGGAGTAGACGGCGGTGCGGCCCGACAGCGACTTAGTGGCGACGTACACCCCGCCGCGGCGCGGATCGACCACCAAAGCCTCGGCGTCGTGCGGGCCGTCGGGATAGCGCAGCCGGTACCGGCGCGGCGGCCCCGTGTTGGCGGTGCCCGGGCTGCGGTCGAGCGAGACCCGCGGCTCGGCCACCCGGTAGAGCACGACCTCGGTGCGGCGCCCGCGGTTGTCGCCGATGTCGGCGAACCACAGCGCCGGGGACGCCGCCTCGTCGGGTGCTGCCGCCATGTCCTCCCAGTCGACGTTGGTCGCCCCCGGCAGCCGGTACGCCGCCAGGGTCCGCCCGGTGGCCGCGTCCACGGCGAAGAAGCGGGCCGCGTCACCGCTGTCGTTATGGGTGAAGACCACGCGGTCGTCGTACGAGCTGACCGCCAGGCCGCTGGACTCGGTGATCGCCGGGTCCAGGTAGCGGAACAGCGGGGTGGGTGAGGTGGCGCCGGCCGCGGTCACGGCCGCGAGCGCCAACCCGATCGCCGCCACCGCACTCACCGCTCGCCTCGCATCTGCGCCCCCACAGGGGGAGGATGCCAGTCAGGACGCCATCAAGGACCTCGGAAGGACCTCGTGGACTACACCCACCTCGGCCGCAGCGGCCTGTCCGTCAGCCGGCTCTGCCTCGGCACCATGAACTTCGGTCCGCAGACCTCGGAGGAGGACTCCTTCTCGATCATGGACCGTGCTCACGAGCACGGGCTGAACTTCTTCGACACCGCCAACGTCTACGGCTGGCGCAAGGGTGAGGGGTGGACCGAGCAGATCGTCGGTCGCTGGTTCGCCCAGGGCGGCGGCCGGCGCGAGAAGACGGTGATCGCCACCAAGCTCTACGGCTCGATGAGCGACTGGCCCAACGACACGTTCCTGTCTGCCCTGAACATCCGGCGCGCCTGCGACGCCTCGCTCAGGCGCCTGCAGACCGACTACATCGACCTCTACCAGATGCACCACGTCGACCTGGACACGCCCTGGGACGAGATCTGGCAGGCCATGGAGACCCTTGTCGCGCAGGGCAAGGTGATCTACGTCGGCTCCTCCAACTTCGCCGGCTGGCACATCGCCCAGGCGCAGGAGGCGGCGCGCAACCGGCACTTCTGCGGGCTGGCCAGCGAGCAGAGCATCTACAACCTGCTGGAGCGCACCGTCGAGCTCGAGGTGCTGCCGGTCTGTACGGCGTACGGCCTCGGGGTCATTCCGTGGAGCCCACTGATGGGTGGGCTGCTCGGCGGCATCCTGCGCAAGTCACGGGAGGGCCGCGCCGCATCCGAGCAGGCCCAGAACCGGCTGGCCGAGCACCACGAGAAGGTCGAGGCGTACGAGGCCTTCTGCGACGAGCTCGGCGAGTCCCCCGCCGACGTCGGCCTTGCCTGGCTGCTGCATCAGCCGGCCGTCACCGCGCCGATCATCGGTCCGCGGACGATCGAGCAGCTGGACGGTTCACTGCGCGCGCTGGAGATCTCGCTCTCGGAGAAGGAGCTCACCCGGCTGGACGAGATCTCGCCGGGTCCGGGCCCGGCGCCGCAGGCGTACGCCTGGTGACGCCGGCGGGCGGCGGTGGTGACGCTCGCGTCAGCCGAGCAGGCTGACGCCTTTGGCGATGACCAGGACCGAAAGGACGATCGCTGACACCGACTCGGCGGCCATCAGCAGCTTGGCGCGGGCGGACAGCGGCATGGTGTCCGTGGGACTGAACGCCGAGGAGTTCGTCACCGAGACGTACAGGTAGTCGACGAAGCCCGGCGTCCAGCCGGACTTCGCCGAGGAGCCCACCGCGACCTCGTCGATCGCGTCGTGGTCCTCGTCTTGTGGGAAGCGGAAGTCGGCCGCCGGTAGCTCTCGCCGTGGCGCCTGCGTGCGCCGTACCGGGCCGCCGCGGTCGATCTCCCAGAATGCCAGCGCGTACATCAAGATGTTCGTCATCCACACCTGGCCGGCCGCCAGCAACAGCGCCGGCCCGTGCTTGGTCTGCCCGCCCACCAGCTCGTGGATCAGCAGCCCCAGTGCAGCCCCGTTGGCCACCGCGATGAGCAGTACCAGTGCGATCGCCAGCCGCCGAAGCCGCACGCTGTGCCGGCTCATGTGACGGGGGTTGGCGGCCACCAGCGGCACGAAAAGCACCAGCTCCAGCGCCGGAACCACGAAACGGGGACCGAGGACGAGGCGGCTGGGCAGCAAAGCGTAGAGGGCGATCGCCACCAGGATGGCGAAAGCGGCCGGGAGCCGAGGCTCACCCGGGTGCTCCTCGTGTCTGGCGCGATGCGTCGTCACCGCGCCTTCCTACTCCGCCGGAGCGAGTCGGCGGCTGCACCTGTAGACGGCCCGGGGGTTCCGAGCGGCCAGCGGTCGACGAGCTCGTACCGCACGGTCGGGCCGATGTGGCTGCGGACGAGCTCCAGCTCGGTGGCGGTCCAGGACGGCCCGGCGTACGCCGACAGGGCCGTCACCACGGTCGTCAGGTCGCTACCGGCCGGCGGCCGGGCCCGGGCGAGGGTCAGATGCGCGGAGAAGCGCCGATCCTCGACCGGGAGGCCGCTGCGTCGAGCGGCCGCCAGCGCCGCGGTGGCGAGCCGGGCGAGTCCGATGCGGTCTCCGGACAGGCCCACCCAGAGCACCCGAGCCCGGTCCGCCCGGCGCGGAAACGTGCCGGCTCCGGTCAGGGACAGCGGGAGTTCATGGGCCCGACCCGCGGCCCGCCCCAGCCGCGGGGTCAGCTCGGCGTACCGGCGCCCGTCGACCTCTGCGAGGAACGCCAGGGTCACGTGCCACTGCTCCGGCGGCGTCCAGCGCAGGTCGCCGGTCCCGGCCCTAGGCCCGCTTAGCCGCTCATCGAGATCGCGAACCGCCGTAGGCGTTGGGCGGATCGCGACGAAGAGCCTCACTCGGTCGCGACCGCCAGGTACTCCCGAAGGAGGCGTACGGCGGCCAGGTCACCGGTGAGCTCGACGGCGGCGTCGGGCACCCGGCCCCACAGCCACAGCAGGACGCCGGCCGGCGAGCCGCCGACCGTCCCGGCCGCCGTCCCGGCGCCCCTGGTGAGCTCGACCAAGCTCGGCTGCAGGGTGACCAGCCAGGACCGATAGCCCGTCGTGACCTGGAGGCGCTCCCCCTTGCCCGGCATCGGGTGGTCGCTCCAGTCGTCGGCGAGAAAACAGTCGAGCACCTCGTCGACGCCGTCGACCGCCAGGTCGTCCTCCACCCGCGGCGAGCGGCCAGCGGCCAGCTCGGCGTCGACCCGGTGGATGACGGTCTCCTGCGCCATCCGCCGGTACCAGAACCCGGCCGTCTGGTCCGGCGGCCACCAGGTCCACATCGGCGCCGCCGGATCGGTCGACCGCAGCACTTCGACCAGGTCGGCCAGCCCTTCGTCGTACCAGTCGAGCAGGTCCGCGTCCGGGGGCGGGCTGGCTGCCTCCAGGTTCGGACGTGTGGTCAGCCGTCGGCGGACCACCTCGCCCCTGCCACGGTGTACGCCGCCGGTGTGGCCCACTAGGTCGCGCACGCTCCAACCGGGACACGGCGGCACGGGAGCGTCCAGCTGCACGCTGCGCGCGGCGGCCGAGAGCGCCGCGCCGTCGGAGGCGAGGGAGTCTAGGTAGCCAACGAAGTCCACGTCGACAGCCAACCACGACGGTTGGTGACGCGACTGTCCACCGGCGTCCCGCTGCCTCCGCTCTTGACCAGCAAGGAGTTCATGCGCCAGGCTGACGCGCCGCACTCACCCGACGAAGGAGTCACCGTGCCTGACGCAAAGGGGAACCAGAAGGCCTCGGGCGATCAGGAGACCGGCCCAGAGCAGAACCTGACCGAGCAGGTGGAGCCGGACGCCACCGGCACGGCCGCGTCGCCGACGCCGAAGCCGCCGGAGAGTTCGAAGCCAGGTAGCTAGCGCCGGCAGCCGGCGGAACGACGGAATCCTTCCTGGCTGCCGGTCCATTTCAAAGCGCTCAGGCGGAACGGGCCTCGTCCAGGGCCGGACTTTCCGCCGGCACCCGCTCGACGTAGACATGCGGGCGGGAGTGCAGCCGTGTCACCACCCGCAGTTGGCGGGCCCGCAGCAGCGCCCAGCCGACGAGCAGCGTCGCTCCGGCGGAAATGAGGCCGCCGCCGATCAGGCTCCACCGCGCGCCGTACGTCTCGGCCAGCCAGCCGATCACCGGCGCGCCGATCGGCGTACCGCCGAGAAAGACCAGTACGTAGAGCGCCATGACGCGGCCGCGCATCGCCGCTGAGGAAGCCAGCTGGACGCTCGCGTTGGCGGCGGTGGTGAAGGTCAGGACCGCGACCCCGGTCGGGATGAGCAGGAGCAGGAAGGAGGTGTACGTCGGCATCAGCCCGACGGCGATCTCGAGCAGACCGAAGGCGAAGGCGGCGCCCAGCAGCAGCCGCTGCCGAGGGACCCCGCGGCGGGCGGCGAGCAGCGCGCCGATCAACGAGCCGAGCGCCAGGGCGGTGCCCAGCAGGCCGTAGGAGCCCGCGCCGCGGTGGAAGACCAGCTTGGCGACCAGGGCGGTGGTGATCTGGAAGTTCAGGCCGAAGGTGCCGATGACCGCGACCAGCACGATCGGCCAGAGCAGCTCCGGGCGCCCTCGCACATAGGTCAGGCCGGCCCGCAGCTGGCCAGGCGCGCGGGCGACCCGCTTCGAGGTGTGCAGCTCGCTGGTCCGGATCCGCAGCAGCCCGATGAGTACGGCGACGAAAGACGCGGCGTTGACCAGGAAGACCGGCCCGGTGCCGAAGGCGTTGATGAGCAGGCCGGCAAAGGCGGGACCGAGCACCCGACCACTGTTGAACGTCGCGCTGTTGAGGCTCACCGCGTTGGGGAGCTCCCCCTTGCCGACCAGCTCGACGGCGAATGCCTGCCGGGTCGGGGTGTCGACGACGCTGGCAAGGCCCAGGCCGAACGCCAGCACGTAGACGTGCCACAGCGATACGACGCCGGTGATGTCGAGCACCCCGAGCAGCAGGGCCAGCAGCCCCATGGCGACCTGGGCCACGACGAGCAGTCGCAGCTTGGGGTAGCGGTCGGCCAGAACTCCGCCGTACAGGCCGAAGAGCAACATGGGCAGGAACTGCAGCCCGGTGGTGATGCCGAGCGCGACCCCGCTGTCGTGGGAGAGCCGGAGCACCAGCCAGTCCTGCGCGACCCGCTGCATCCAGGTGCCGGTCAGCGAAACGAGCTGGCCGGCCGCGAAGAGCCGGTAGTTACGGATCCGAAGTGATGAGAAGGCCGGGCTCATGAACCGGCCAGCCGTTCCAGCACCGGCGCCGCCGCTCGCAGCAGGGCCCGCTCCTCGGCCGAGAGCTCATGCAGCCGGCGGGACAGCCAGGCGTCGCGGCGGCGACGGTCCTCTCGCAGCAGTGAGCGGCCGCGTTCGGTCAATGAGACCACGACCTGTCGGCGATCGGTGAGATGCGGTCGGCGTTCGACCAGACCCTCCTGCTCGAGCGCCGCAACGACCCGCGTCATCGACGGCGGCTGCACCTTCTCGTGGGCCGCGAGCTCGCCCGGGCTCAGGGCGCCGTGCCGGTCCAGCGTCGAGAGGGTGGCGAGCTGCGTGAGCGTAAGAGGGATCTCGCTGCGCTGGGCCCGCAGCCGGCGGGCCAACCGCATCACCGACATCCGCAGCGCGCTGGAGAGCGCGGCGTCGGCGGCGGTCAGAGTGGCCATGGTAGTTAGCATAACTCATGAGCGGCGCTAACTATTTCTCCCCGCTACAAGCCGTCGGCGCTGGCCTCTGTGCAGCACACTCCCAGTCGTTTCGTGCGGCAACGGGGACAATGCCTGATCGTCGGCAGCCGCAAACAGCGGGCTCGCCCAATTAGCCGACGCCTAGGGCGCGCTCGATCGGGTCGATCGCGAAGTAGACGACGAAGAGCACCGCGATCCCCCACAGCAGCGGGTGGACCGCACGCGCCCGCCCCCGCAGCCCCGCGATAACGACGTAGGAGATGAACCCGGCGCCGATGCCGTTGGTGATCGAGTACGTGAACGGCATGAGCACGATGGTGAGGAAGGCAGGTAGCGCGATGTCGTAGTCGTCCCACGGAATGCCCTTCACCTGTGTCATCAGCAGGAAGCCGACCACGACCAGCACCGGCGATGCCGCCTCGTACGGGACCACCTCGGCCAGCGGCGTCAGAAAGATGGCCAGGATGAAGAGCAGCCCGGTGACGACGCTGGCCAGCCCGG